>JACSRS010000030.1 GCA_014879655.1 Burkholderiaceae bacterium | reverse complement strand
CGAGCACAAGACCTTCATCCAGTCGCTGCCCTACATGGACCGTCTCGACTACGTGTCCATGATGTGCAACGAGCACGCCTATTGCCTGGCGATCGAGAAGCTGCTGGGCATCCAGGTGCCGCTGCGCGCGCAGTACATCCGCGTGATGTTCTCCGAGATCACGCGCCTGCTCAACCACCTGATGTGGCTGGGCTCGCATGGCAACGACTGCGGCTCGTCCACCATCCTGATCTACACCTTCCGCGAGCGCGAAGACCTGTTCGACATGTACGAGGCGGTGTCGGGCGCCCGGATGCACGCGGCCTACTTCCGGCCGGGTGGCGTGTACCGCGACCTGCCGGACACCATGGCCCAGTACAAGGCCAGCAAGATCCGCAACGCGCGCGCGATCGAGGATCTCAACCGCAACCGCCAGGGTTCGCTGCTGGACTTCATCGAGGACTTCACCCAGCGCTTCCCGAAGCTGGTCGACGAATACGAGACGCTGCTCACTGACAACCGCATCTGGAAGCAGCGTACCGTGGGCATCGGCGTGGTGACGCCCGAGCGCGCGCTCAACCTGGGGCTGACCGGGCCCATGCTGCGCGGCTCCGGCATCGCCTGGGATTTGCGCAAGAAGCAGCCCTACGACGTCTACGACCGGGTCGATTTCGACATTCCGGTGGGCAAGACCGGCGACAGCTACGACCGCTACCTGGTCCGCATGAGCGAGATGCGCGAGTCCAACCGCATCATCAAGCAGTGCGTGGCTTGGCTGCGCGCCAACCCGGGCCCGGTGATCGTCGACGACCACAAGGTGGCGCCGCCGTCGCGCGAGGCGATGAAGACCAACATGGAAGAGCTGATCCACCACTTCAAGCTCTTCACCGAAGGCATGCACGTGCCCGCGGGCGAGGCCTATGCGGCCGTCGAACACCCGAAGGGGGAGTTCGGCATCTATCTGATCAGCGACGGCGCCAACAAGCCGTACCGCCTGAAGATTCGCCCGCCCGGGTTCGTGCACCTGTCCACGCTGGACGAACTGGCCAAGGGCCACATGCTGGCCGACGCCGTGGCCATCATCGGCACGCTGGACATCGTGTTTGGAGAGATCGATCGATGAGCGAAGTCGTTGGGTCGGTAAAAGAGGCGCCGTTGTCCGATGCGACGCGCGCGCGTTTCGCACGCGAGGTCGCCAAATACCCGCCGGAGCAGGCGCAGTCGGCCGTCATGGCCTGCCTGTCGATCGTCCAGCAGGAGCGCGGCTGGGTCAGCCCCGAAAGCGAACTAGCCATCGCCGACTACCTGGGCATGCCGCCGATGGCCGTGCACGAGGTGACGACCTTCTACAACATGTACAACCAGCAACCGGTGGGGCGCTTCAAGCTGAACGTGTGCACCAATGCGCCGTGCATGTTCGCCGGCGGCCCGCAGGCGCTGCAGCACTTGTGCGAGAAGCTCGGCGTCGAACCGTATGGCACCACGGCGGACGGCATGTTCACCGTGCAGCCTTGCGAGTGCCTGGGCGCGTGTGGCGACGCGCCCGTCATGCTGGTCAACGACCGGAATATGTGCAGTTTCATGTCCGACGACAAGCTGGATCAGCTGGTCGACGGCTTGCGCAACGCGGAGGACTGAGGCCATGGCACGCGTGCAAGACATCCTCGCGCAGTTCCAGGCCAAGGGCGTGGAAACCTGCTTCCACGGCCGCCACATCAACGCGCAGATCTACGACGGGTTGAATGGTGCCAACTGGGGGCTGAAGGACTATGAGGCGCGCGGCGGCTACGCGGCGCTGCGCAAGATCGTGGGACAAGACGGCGGCGCCGGCATGACCCAGGACGAGGTCATCGCCGAGCTGAAGGCTTCCGGCCTGCGCGGGCGTGGTGGCGCGGGTTTTCCGACCGGGCTGAAGTGGAGTTTCATGCCGCGCAACTTCCCGGGCCAGAAGTACCTGGTGTGCAACTCCGACGAGGGCGAGCCGGGTACCTTCAAGGACCGCGACATCCTCATGTACAACCCGCACGCTGTCATTGAAGGCATGGCCATCGCGGGGTATGCCATGGGCGCCAGCGTGGGCTACAACTACATCCACGGTGAGATCTTCCAGGTCTATGAGCGCTTCGAGGCCGCCATCGATCAGGCGCGCGAGGCGGGCTGCCTGGGGCAGGGGATCATGGGCAGCGGATTCAACTTCCAGCTGCATGCGCACCATGGCTTCGGCGCCTACATCTGCGGCGAGGAAACCGCGCTGCTCGAATCACTGGAAGGCAAGAAGGGCCAACCGCGCTTCAAGCCGCCGTTTCCGGCCAGCTTTGGCCTCTACGGCAAGCCGACCACGATCAACAACACCGAGACCTTTGCCGCCACGCCCTGGATCATCCGAAACGGCGGCCCGGCCTACCTGGAGTGCGGCAAGCCCAACAACGGCGGTACCAAGATCTTCTCGATCCAGGGCGACGTCGAGCGTCCGGGCAACTACGAGATTCCACTCGGTACGCCGTTCGCCAAGCTGCTGGAACTGGCCGGTGGCGTCCGTGGTGGTCGGCCGCTGAAGGCGGTCATCCCCGGCGGGTCATCGTCGCCTGTGCTGCCGGCCGGCATCATCATGGACTGCACGATGGACTACGACTCCATCGCCAAGGCCGGGTCCATGCTGGGCTCCGGCGCCGTGATGGTGATGGACGATTCGCGCGACATGGTCGAGGTGCTGCTGCGCCTGTCCTACTTCTACATGCACGAATCCTGCGGGCAGTGCACGCCCTGCCGCGAGGGCACGGGCTGGCTGTGGCGCATGGTGGACCGCATCCAGCACGGCCAGGGTCGGCCGGAGGATCTGGCCAAGCTCGACAACGTGGCCGAGAACATCATGGGCCGCACCATTTGCGCGCTGGGCGATGCCGCGGCGATGCCGGTGCGCGCCATGCTCAAGCATTTCCGCCATGAGTTCGCGGCCAAGATCGAAGCCGCGCACAAAGCAGCGGCCTGAGCGAACGGAATCGGACGAGTAGCCCATGGTTGAAATTGAAATCGACGGCAAAAAGGTCGAGGTGCTCGAAGGCAGCATGGTGATGCATGCCGCCGAGAAGGCTGGCACCTACATCCCGCACTTCTGCTATCACAAGAAGCTATCCATCGCCGCCAACTGCCGCATGTGCCTGGTGGACGTCGAAAAAGCGCCCAAGCCCATGCCGGCCTGCGCCACGCCCGTCACCCAGGGCATGATCGTGCGCACCCAGACCGACAAGGCGCTGAAGGCGCAGAAGTCGGTGATGGAGTTCCTGCTCATCAACCACCCGCTGGACTGTCCCATCTGCGACCAGGGCGGCGAGTGCCAGCTGCAGGATCTGGCGGTGGGCTACGGTGCCTCTGAATCGCGCTATGAGGAAGAAAAGCGCGTCGTTTTCCACAAGGACGTGGGCCCGCTCATCTCGATGGAGGAAATGAGCCGCTGCATCCATTGCACCCGCTGCGTGCGTTTCGGCCAGGAGATCGCCGGCGTCATGGAACTGGGCATGGCCAACCGCGGCGAGCATTCGGAGATCGAGACCTTCGTCGGTAGCTCGGTCGATTCGGAGCTGTCCGGCAACATGATCGACATCTGCCCGGTTGGCGCGCTCACCAGCAAGCCCTTCCGCTACAGCGCCCGTACCTGGGAGCTGTCGCGCCGCAAGTCGGTCAGCCCGCACGATTCGACCGGGGCCAACCTGATCGTCCAGGTCAAGAACAACAAGGTGATGCGCGTCGTGCCGTTCGAGAACGAGGCGGTCAATGAATGCTGGATCGCCGACCGGGAGCGCTTCTCGTACGAAGCCCTCAACGGTGACCAACGCCTGACCAAACCGATGCTCAAGCAGGGCGGCCAGTGGCAGGAAGTGGACTGGCAGACCGCCCTGGAATATGTCGTCAACGGCCTGAGCCAGGTCAAGGCCGGGCACGGCGCTGGTGCCATTGGTGCGCTGGTCAGCCCGCACAGCACGGTCGAGGAACTGTACCTGGCCGGCACGCTGGTGCGCGGACTTGGAAGCCCGAACATCGACCATCGGTTGCGCCATCAGGAGTTCGTGGCGCCCGAGGGCGTGCGTTGGTTGGGCGTGCCGATCGCAGCGCTGTCGCAGCTTCAAGGTGCGCTGATCGTCGGCGCCAACCTGCGCAAGGACCATCCGCTGTTTGCGCAGCGAATTCGGCAGTCTGCGCGCCATGGCTGTGCGGTGACAGCTATTACTTCTGTAGCGATGATGAAGGACGAGGGCGCCTGGGCCATGCCCATCAGCGCGGCGTTGCTGGACGAGCCCGGCGATTGGGCGGCGCGGCTGGCCGATGTGGCCGCCGCCTTGGCGGCAGAGAAGGGCGTTACCGCTCCTGTGGCCGGGCAGGCCAGCGACGGCGCGCGAGCCATCGCGCGGTCGCTGCTGGCGGCCGAGCACAAAGCGATTCTGCTGGGCAACGCGGCCGCACACCATCCGCAAGCGTCTCAGTTGCTGGCGCTGTGCCAGTGGATCGGTGAACAGACCGGGGCCGCGGTGGGTTATCTCACCGAGGCGGCGAACACGGTGGGCGCCCAACTGCTCGGCGCACTGCCGGACGGCAACGGCCTGAATGCTGCTCAGATGCTGGACAACGGCCTGAAGGCAGCGCTGCTGCTGAACTGCGAACCCGGTCCCGACACGGCGGGTCGCCCGCTGATGGGCTGCGACATGGTGGTCACCCTGAGTCCGTTCAAGGCCAACATGGACGTGAGCGACGTCCTGCTGCCGATCGCGCCGTTCACGGAAACCTCCGGCACCTTCATCAATGCCGAAGGCCGCGTGCAAAGCTTCCACGCTGTGGTGCGTCCGCTGGGCGAGGCGCGGCCAGCCTGGAAGGTGCTGCGTGTGCTGGCGGACATGCTGGGCGTGACGCAGGCCCCGTTCGACAGCTCGCAGGAGGTGCTGGCGCAGGCGCTGGGGTCGGCTGCGCCGACCGAGGTGGCCGCTGACCGACTGAGCAACCGGACCTTGATGACCGTCCAGGTGCCGTCCGGCGCGGCGACGGTGCCGGTGGTGGGCATCTACCAACTGGACGGTATCGTGCGTCGCGCACCGTCGCTGCAGTTGACCGCAGATGCACGCGAAGGAGCGGCAGCATGATCGACATGCTCTACAACGGTGGCCTGCATCTTTTCAGCGGCGGTTGGTGGACCGTGATCGCCTGGCCGGTGATCTGGAACTTGCTGAAGATCGTGGTGGTCCTGCTGCCCCTGATGGGCGCGGTGGCGTACCTGACGCTGTGGGAGCGCAAGCTCCTGGGCTTTATGCAGGTGCGCCATGGGCCCAACCGTGTCGGTCCTGCTGGCCTGCTGCAGCCGATCGCGGACGCGGTCAAGCTGCTGACCAAGGAAATCATCCGACCAACGGCGGCCAACAAGGGCTTGTTCTTCCTGGGGCCGCTGTTAGCCATTATGCCGGCGCTGGCCGCTTGGGTGGTGGTGCCTTTCGGGCCCGACATGGCCCTGGCCAACGTCAACGCGGGGCTGCTGCTCGTGATGGCCATCACCTCGATCGAGGTTTATGGCGTGATCATCGCCGGCTGGGCTTCCAACTCGAAGTACGCCTTCCTGGGTGCGCTGCGCGCGTCGGCCCAGATGGTGAGCTACGAGATCGCCATGGGCTTCTGCTTCCTGGTGGTGCTGATGGTGTCCGGCAGCATGAACCTGACGCAGATCGTGCTGGGCCAGGGCAAGGGCATGGCGGCCGACATGGGCTTGACCTTCCTGTCCTGGAACTGGTTGCCGCTGTTGCCGATTTTCCTCGTCTACCTGATCTCCGGCGTGGCTGAAACCAACCGCCATCCGTTCGACGTGGTGGAGGGCGAGGCCGAGATCGTCGCAGGCCACATGGTCGAATATTCGGGCATGGGTTTCGCGGTGTTCTTCCTGGCCGAGTACGCCAGCATGTGGCTGGTGTCCATCCTGGCGGTGGTCATGTTCCTGGGGGGCTGGCTGTCGCCGGTGACCTTCCTCGACTTCATCCCGGGCTGGATCTGGCTGGGCATCAAGACCTTCGCCGTCGTGTCCATGTTCATCTGGATTCGCGCCACGTTCCCGCGCTTCCGCTACGACCAGATCATGCGTCTGGGATGGAAGATCTTCATTCCGGTCACGCTCGTCTGGTTGCTCGTCGTGGGCTTCTGGATGTTCAGTCCCTGGAACATCTGGCATTGAACACGGAGGATGAAACATGGCTTCCGTAGCTGCTTCCCCTTTTTCGATCCGCGACTTCTTCAAGAGCTTCATGCTCGTGGAGTTGTTCAAGGGCATGGCCCTGACCGGGCGCTACGCCTTCCGCCGCAAGGTGACGGTGCAGTTCCCTGAAGAGAAAACCCCGCTGTCGCCACGCTTTCGCGGCCTGCACGCACTGCGCCGCTATGAGAACGGCGAAGAGCGCTGCATCGCCTGCAAGCTGTGCGAAGCGGTCTGCCCGGCGGTGGCGATCACCATCGAGGCCGGTCAGCGCGCCGACGGCACGCGCCGCACGACGCGCTACGACATCGACCTGACCAAATGCATCTTCTGCGGTTTCTGCGAGGAGAGCTGCCCGGTCGATTCGATCGTTGAAACGCATATCTTCGAGTACCACGGCGAGAAACGGGGCGACCTGTATTTCACCAAGGACATGCTGCTGGCCGTGGGCGACCGCTACGAACCCGAGATCGCGGCCGCCAAGGCGGCGGATGCCAAATACCGCTGAGGGCGCACCTGCCGCAACCGCCACCATGGACGTCAAGACCGCTTTTTTCTATGTGTTCTCGCTCGTGATGCTGTTCGCAGCGTTCCGGGTGATCACCGCGCGCAACCCGGTGCATGCCGTGCTGTATCTGATGCTCACCTTCTCCCAGGCCGCCGGGATCTGGCTGCTGCTGAAGGCGGAGTTTCTGGCCATCACGCTGGTGCTGGTGTACCTGGGGGCAGTGATGGTGCTGTTCCTGTTCGTCGTGATGATGCTGGACATCAACATCGACAGCCTGCGCCAGGGGTTCTGGCGTCACTTCCCACTGGCCTTGGGTATCGGCGCCGTGATCTCGCTGGAAATGGCGATGCTGCTGTTCCGCGGCTTCAATCTCGGCTACGCACCGGTGGTGCCGGACACCGTGACCAACGCGGCGGGCCAGGTGGTTCAGTACTCCAACACCAAGGCGTTGGGCGAACTGCTCTACACCCAGTACCTGTATCCGGTCGAGATCGCCGCCGTCATCTTGCTGGTGGCCATGGTGACCGCCATTGCGCTGACGCTGCGTGAACGCAAGGACAGCAAGAAGATCGATCCGTCCGAGCAGGTGCGCGTGCGTGCGCGGGACCGCTTCGAGTTGATCAAGCTCGCGCCCACGCAAGCGCCGCCTCGTGCCGAAGCCGCCGCCCAGGCTCCCGCAGAGGAGGTCAAGAAATGACATTGACACTGGCTCACTACCTGACCTTGGGGGCGATCCTGTTCGCCCTGTCCGTGGTTGGTATCTTTCTCAACCGCAAGAATCTGATCGTGCTGCTGATGGCGATTGAGTTGATGCTGCTGGCGATCAACCTCAACTTCATCGCGTTTTCGCACTACCTGGGCGACATGCACGGCCAAGTGTTCGTGTTCTTCATTCTCACGGTGGCTGCGGCCGAATCGGCCATCGGCCTGGCGATCCTGATGCTGCTGTTCCGCGCCAAGTCCAGCATCAACGTGGACGAGCTCAATTCGCTGAAGGGGTAAGCGCGTCATGAGTCAGACCCTTTCTGCAACTACGCTGCTGACGGTGCCGCTGGCGCCGCTGGCTGGCTCGCTGATCGCGGGCGTCCTGGGCACGGCCTTCGGTGGCAACCGGATTGGCCGTACCGCTTCGCACACGGCCACCATCCTGGGCGTGTTGATCGCCTTCGTGCTGTCGGCCATGACGCTGTGGAGCGTCGTCGTCGACGGTGCGCGCTTCAACCAGACAATCTACGAGTGGATGGTGATCGGCGGCCTGAAGATGGAAGTCGGTTTCCTGATCGACAGCCTGACCGCCACCATGATGTGCGTGGTGACCTTCGTATCGCTGATGGTTCATATCTATACCATCGGCTATATGGCTGACGACGACGGCTACGACCGCTTCTTTTCCTACATCTCGCTGTTTACCTTCTCGATGTTGATGCTCGTCATGAGCAACAACTTCCTGCAGTTGTTCTTTGGCTGGGAGGCGGTTGGTCTGGTGTCTTACCTGTTGATCGGCTTCTGGTTTAACAAGCCGACCGCGATTTTCGCCAACATGAAGGCGTTCCTGGTCAATCGCGTGGGCGACTTCGGTTTCATCCTGGGTATCGGCCTCATTGCCGCCTATACCGGCACGCTGAACTATGGTGAGGCGTTCGCCAAGGGTGGCGAACTGGCCAAGCTGGCCTTCCCCGGCACCGACTGGATGCTGATCACCGTGATCTGCATCTGCCTGTTCATCGGCGCCATGGGCAAATCAGCGCAGTTCCCGCTGCACGTCTGGCTGCCGGACTCCATGGAAGGCCCGACTCCGATCTCGGCGCTGATCCACGCCGCCACCATGGTGACGGCGGGTATCTTCATGGTGGCCCGCATGTCACCATTGTTCGAGCTGTCTGACACGGCGCTCAGCTTTGTTCTGATCATTGGTGCGATCACGGCATTGTTCATGGGCTTTCTGGGCATCATCCAGAACGACATCAAGCGCGTGGTGGCCTATTCCACCTTGTCGCAACTGGGCTACATGACTGTGGCCTTGGGGGCGTCGGCTTATTCGGTGGCGGTATTCCATCTGATGACGCACGCCTTCTTCAAGGCGCTGCTGTTCCTGGCGGCGGGCTCGGTGATCATGGGCATGCACCACAACCAGGACATCCGCTGGATGGGTGGCGTGCGCAAGTACATGCCCATCACCTGGATCACCTTCCTGCTGGGATCGCTGGCCTTGATCGGTACGCCGTTCTTCTCGGGCTTCTATTCCAAGGACGCCATCATCGAAGCGGTGCATGCCAGCCACCTGCCGGGGGCGCAGTTTGCATATTTCTCGGTGCTGGCTGGCGTGTTCGTTACGGCGTTCTATTCGTTCCGCCTCTACTTCCTGGTGTTCCATGGGAAGGAGCGCTACGACCAGAATCCCGACGCTCACCATGACGACCATCATCACGATGACCACGGGCATGGCCATGACGCCAAGCCGCACGAGTCGCCCTGGGTGGTGTGGTTGCCGCTGGTGCTGCTGGCGATCCCGTCGGTCGTGATTGGCGCGATGACACTGATGCCCATGCTGTTCGGTGACTTCTTCAAGGGCGTGATCTTTGTAGACGGCACGCACCACCACGCCATGGCCGAACTCGCCGAAGAGATCCATGGCTGGCTGCCGATGGCGCTGCATGGCTTCACGGCGCTGCCTTTCTGGCTGGCGCTGTCTGGCGTGGCGCTGTCCTACTACATGTACATGATCAATCCCGCGCTGCCGGCGGCCATCCAGCGCATGGCGCAGCCGATCTACAAGCTTCTGGACAACAAGTACTACCTGGACTGGTTCAACGAGAACGTCCTGGCGCGCGGTGCGCGCATGCTGGGCACGGGCCTGTGGCAGGGTGGTGACCGCGCGCTGATCGATGGGGCCGTGGTGAACGGCTCCTGGAAGCTGGTGGGCTGGGTGTCAGGCGTGGTGCGCTGGCTGCAATCAGGCTACCTCTACCACTATGCCCTGGTGATGATTCTGGGTGTGTTCGTGCTGATGACGTATTTCGTCTGGCTCAACAAGTAACGAAGAGCGGGATAACAACATGGGTTGGTTGAGCCTTGCCATCTGGACGCCTATCTTGATTGGCGCCGTGCTGCTGGCGTTGGGCCGCGAAAATCAGGCGCCGCTGGTGCGCTGGATCGCACTCATCGGGTCGGTGGTCAGTCTGCTGGTGACCTTGCCGCTCTACACCGGCTTCCGGCTGGGCACGGCGGAGATGCAGTTCGTCGAGAAAGCGCCGTGGATCCCGCGCTTCAACGTCAACTATCACCTGGGCGTCGACGGTCTGTCGCTCTGGTTTGTGCTGCTCACTGCCTTCATCACGGTGATTGTGGTGATCGCCGGCTGGGAGGTGATTCAGCGCAAGGTCAACCAGTACATGGCGGCCTTTCTGATCCTGTCGGGCCTGATGATCGGCGTCTTCTCGGCGCTGGACGGTGTGCTGTTCTACGTCTTTTTCGAGGCGACGCTGATACCGATGTACCTGATCATCGGTATCTGGGGTGGTCCCAACAAGATCTACGCTGCGTTCAAGTTCTTTCTGTACACGTTGCTGGGTTCGCTGCTGACGCTGGTGGCGTTCATCTACCTGTACACGCGCTCAGGTGGCAGCTTTGACATCCTGACCTGGCACCACCTGCCGATCGGCGGCACCGCGCAGACCTTGCTGTTCTTTGCCATGTTCGCGGCTTTCGCGGTCAAGGTGCCGATGTGGCCGGTGCACACCTGGCTGCCTGACGTGCACGTCGAAGCGCCCACGGGCGGCTCCGCCGTGCTGGCGGCCATCATGCTGAAGCTGGGGGCCTATGGCTTTCTGCGCTTCTCGATGCCGATCCTGCCCGATGCGTCACGCGAGTGGGCCTGGCTGATGATTGCGCTGTCACTCATCGCCGTCATCTATGTCGGCCTGGTGGCCCTGGTGCAGCAGGACATGAAGAAGCTGGTGGCCTATTCATCCGTGGCGCACATGGGTTTCGTCACGCTGGGCTTTTTCATCTTCAACCCGATGGGCATCTCTGGCGGCCTGGTGCAGATGATCGCGCACGGTTTCGTGTCGGGCGCCATGTTCCTCAGCATCGGCGTGCTGTACGACCGGGTGCACTCGCGTGACATCTCGGCCTACGGCGGCGTGGTCAACACCATGCCGCGCTTCACCGCCTTCGCCTTGCTGTTTGCATTTGCCAACTGCGGCATGCCGGGCACCGCGGGTTTCGTGGGCGAATGGATGGTGATCCTGGGTGCGGTGCAGGCCAATTTCTGGATCGGCCTGATGGCGGCGACGGCGCTGGTCTTCGGCGCGGCCTACACGCTCTGGATGTTCAAGCGCGTGTATTTCGGCGCCGTGGCCAATGACGACGTGCGTGCCCTCAGCGACATCAACGGCCGCGAATTCCTGATGCTGGCGCTGCTGGCGATTGCCGTTCTGTGGATGGGCCTGTATCCCAAGCCAATTACCGACGTGATGGACGCATCGGTGGCCAACCTGATCAAGCAGGTGGCGGTCTCCAAGCTGAATTGAGGGTGTGGAAATGATGGACAGATTCAGTTGGATGGCCATTTACCCGGAGATCGTGCTCCTCGTGATGGCCTGCGTGATCGCGCTGGTCGATCTGCTGGACAAGAGCCGCCGGCGCATGGCGGCCTACCTGTTGTCGATTCTCACGCTGCTGGTGCTGGCGGTATTGACCGGTTTCTACGCCGACGGCGGACAAACGATCTACGGCTTTGGTGGCATCGTCGTCAGCGACCCGATGGCCAACTGGCTCAAGTGCTTCGGGGCGCTGGCGGTGCTGGTCACATTTGTGTACGGGCGTGGCTACGTCATCGAGCGCAGCATGCTGCGCGGCGGTGAGTGGTATGTGCTGAGCCTGCTGTCGCTGTTCGGCATCTACGTCATCATTTCGGCCAACAACTTCCTGCTGGTGTATCTGGGGCTGGAATGCCTGACGCTGGCCAGCTATGCGCTGGTGGCTTTGCGGCGCGACCACGTGGCCTCGGTCGAGGCGGCGATGAAGTATTTCGTGCTGGGCGCCATGGCGTCGGGCTTCCTGCTGTATGGCATGTCCATGCTCTACGGGGCGACGGGCACGCTGGATATCGCCGGCGTGTTCAAGGCCATCGCCTCGGGCCAGATCCGGCACCAGGTGCTGGTGTTCGGCCTGGTGTTCATCGTCGCCGGGCTGGCGTTCAAGTTTGGCGCCGTGCCCTTCCACATGTGGATTCCCGATGTCTACCAGGGCGCGCCCACCGCGGTCACGCTGATGATCGGCGGCGCTCCCAAGCTGGCCGCCTTTGCCATGGCCATTCGGCTGCTGGTGGAAGGGTTGCTGCCGCTGGCCACCGACTGGCAGCAGATGCTGGCGCTGCTCGCCATCGCGTCGCTGTTGATCGGCAACCTCTCCGCCATTGCGCAGACCAACCTCAAGCGCATGCTGGCCTATTCCACCATCGCGCAGATGGGCTTCGTGCTGCTGGGCCTGATGGCGGGCGTGGTCAACAACAACGCCCTGGGCGCGGCCAATGCGTACAGCTCGGCCATGTTCTACATCGTTACCTATGTGCTGACGACCTTGGCCAGTTTCGGCGCCATTCTGCTGCTGGCGCGTGAGGGCTTCGAAAGCGAGGAGATCGCCGATTTCGCTGGACTCAACCAGCGCAGCCCCTTGTACGCCGGCGTCATGGCGATCTGCCTGCTCTCGCTGGCCGGCCTGCCGCCGCTGGTCGGCTTCCAGGCCAAGCTGTCGGTGCTGCAGGCGCTGATCAGCACCGGGCAGGGCACCTACATCGCGCTGGCGGTGTTTGCGGTGCTGATGTCGCTGATCGGGGCCTTCTACTACCTGCGCGTCATCAAGGTCATGTACTTTGACGAGCCGCTCGGTGCCGCCGGCCCGATCCAGGCGCCGCTGGACATGCGCGCACTGCTGTCGCTCAACGGCGCATTGCTGCTGGTGCTCGGCATCCTGCCGGGCGCCCTGATGGCCCTGTGCGCGCGCGCCGTCGTGCAGATGCTGGCGACCTGACGCAGCCGGGATGTCGCAGACCGTCGTTATCTGGGCGCTGATCCTGCTGGCTGCCTTGGCGGCCAATCTGCCGTTCGTCAATCAGCGCCTGATGCTGGTGTTTCCCTTGCGTGGGGGCACCAAATCGCTGGCCTGGCGCCTGGCCGAGCTGGTGGTGTGGTATTTCATCGTCGGCGGCGTCGGTTTGGCGCTGGAGCAAAGTGCGGGACAGATCTACAGCCAGGGCTGGGAGTTCTACGCCGTCACCGCGGCCCTGTTCCTGACTTTGGCATTTCCCGGCTTCGTGTACCGCTACCTGCTGCGTCACCGCGCCTGACGGCCATGGCGGGCGATCTGACCGAACACCCTCTGCACCAGCGCGAGGTGCTGCGCGGCAACTTCCTGCACGCCTTCCGTGACGAGGTGCGGCTGCCGGACGGCAGCACCGCGCAGCGCGAATACATCGCGCATCCCGGCGCGGTCATGGTGGTGCCGCTGTTGGAGGCGGCTGACGGCACCCTGCAACTGGTGCTGGAGCGCCAGTACCGTTACCCGGTGCAGCAGACCATCATCGAATTTCCAGCCGGCAAGATCGATCCCGGCGAAGACACCTGGGCCTGCGCCCGGCGCGAGCTGCAGGAAGAAACCGGCTACACCGCGCGCGAATGGGCGCGCGCCGGCGTGCTGCACCCGGTGGTGGCGTATTCCACCGAGTTCATCGAGGTCTGGTTCGCGCGCGGCCTGACAGCCGGAGAACGCCGGCTGGACGAAGGCGAATTTCTTGAAGTCTTCACCACCGATCTCGACCAGTTGCTGGCTTGGTGCCGCGACGGCCAGGTGACGGATGCCAAGACCCTGATCGGGGCGCTGTGGCTGCAGAACATGCTGTCTGGTGCCTGGCCGCTGGCCTGGCGGGCCAGCGACGGGGAATGACGCCATGAAGGTGTTCGACCTCCATTGCGGCCACGGCCACGTGTTCGAAGGCTGGTTCGCCTCCGAGGACGATTTTCAGCAGCAACAGGCGCGCGCGCTGCTGGCGTGCCCGCTGTGTGGCGACCTGTCCGTCACCAAGCTGCCCAGTGCGCCGCGCCTGAACCTCGGCGGTGCCGCGGCGCCAGCCCGCGATGCGGCGCCGGCCGCTGCAGCGCCGGCCGCTGTGGCCGCCCTGCCGCCTGCCGCGCTGCAGGCCGCCTGGCTGCGCATGGTGCGTGAGGTGATGGCCCGAACCGAGGACGTGGGTGAGCGCTTTGCCGAGGAGGCACGGCGCATGCACCACGGCGAGACCGATGAGCGCGCCATTCGTGGCCAGGCCACGCGCGAGCAGACCGAAGAACTGCTCGAAGAAGGCATTGCCGTGCTGCCGCTGCCGATTCCTGCAGGCTTCGAAGGGCCGCTGCAATAGCGCTGGCGCGGCCTGGTTTTGCAATCGAATTGATAGCTGCTGGCGCTTTCCAGGAGCGCCCAAGAGGCCTCAAAGGCCTAGAAAAAGCTGCTCAGTGGCAGGGCGGCGGCGGGTTGACGATGTCGCGCAGCGCCTGGGTGTCCAGGATGCGCACATGGCGCTGCTTGACCTCGACGATGTTTTCGTCGGCGAACTTCGAGAACGTGCGGCTCACCGTCTCTAGCTTCAGGCCCAGGTAGCTGCCGATTTCTTCGCGCGTCATGCGCAGCACCAGCTCGGACTGCGAGAAGCCGCGCGCGTGCAGGCGCTGCACCAGATTCAGCAGGAAGGCGGCCAATCGCTCTTCGGCCCGCATACTGCCCAGCAGCAGCAGCACGCCGTGCTCGCGCACGATCTCGCGGCTCATGATCTTGTGCACGTGGCTTTGCAGTGCCGGCACCTCGCGCGACAACTCCTCGATGCGGTCATAGGGCATGACGCAGACCTCGGCGTCTTCCAGGGCGATGGCGTCGCAGGTGTGGCGGTCGCCCACGATCCCGTCCAGGCCGATGATCTCGCCCGCCATCTGGAAGCCCGTGACCTGATCGCGCCCATCCTCGGTCGTCACGCTGGTCTTGAAGAAGCCGGTGCGGATGGCGTACAGCGCGTTGAAATCATCGCCGTTGGAGAACAAGGGCGTGCCGCGCTTGATCTTGCGGCGCGTGGCCACCAGGTCGTCCAGACGGCCCAGGTCGCCATCCGTCAGACCGACGGGCATGCACAGTTCGCGGAGGTTGCAGTTGGAACAGGCGACTTTGATGGTGTGGGGATTCATGCGATACCTGGGCGGGCGCCATGCACATTGCAGAAGCCAGGTCAAGATTCTAGGCGATGGGTCGGCGGCTGCGGGCAAATTTGACCTGCGGCAATACCGCAGGACGCCGAACCCGCCACGCTGAGGCAATTCGTTTTCCCCCCGAAAGGCGCGTCCGGCCATGAGGCTTGATCTTCGTCAAGGCTGCATCGGGGGGCAAAGGTCAAAGTACCCCTGGGACAGAAGGAATTCCTACGATGGAAGCAATCACCACGGAACTGCTGAGCAAATTCGACGTACCCGGGCCGCGTTACACCTCATATCCCACGGCCGACCGTTTCGTCGAAGCCTTTGGCGAGACCGACTATCAGCAGGCGCTGGAGCAGCGCCGCGCCGGCCCTGGGCGCACGGCCCTGCCGCTGTCGCTGTACGTGCACGTACCGTTCTGCGAGTCGCTGTGCTACTACTGCGCCTGCAACAAGATCATCACCAAGCACCATGAGCGCGCCGCGCCCTACCTGCGCTATCTGGCCAAGGAGGTCGATCTGCACGTGCAGCGGCTGGGCACCGGGCAGTCGGTCAGCCAATTGCACCTGGGCGGCGGCACGCCGACCTTTCTGAGCGACGACGAACTGAGCGAGCTGATGGCGCTGCTGCGCCGCAATTTCGCGCTGGTGCCGGGCGGCGAGTATTCCATCGAGATCGACCCGCGCACCATCGACGAGGCGCGCCTGCAAACGCTGGCGCGCCTGGGCTTCAACCGCCTGTCGTTTGGCGTGCAGGACTTCGATCCCGCCGTGCAGAAGGCGGTGCACCGCGTGCAGCCGGCCGAGCAGGTGTTTGCCCTGGTGGCGGCAGCACGGCGCATCGGCTTCGAATCGGTCAACGTCGACCTGATCTACGGCCTGCCCAAGCAGACGCCCGAGTCCTTCGACCGCACGCTGGCCCAGGTGGCCGAGCTGCGGCCCGACCGCATTGCGCTGTACGCCTACGCGCACCTGCCCGAGCGCTTCAAGCCGCAGCGGCGCATCGTCGCCATCGACCTGCCAGGCGCCGGCAACAAGGTTGCCATGCTGGCGCGCTCGCTGGCCGCCTTTGACGCCGCCGGCTACGTCTACGTCGGCATGGACCACTTCGCCCTGCCGGACGACGCGCTGGCCGTGGCCAAGCGCCAGGGCCGGCTGCACCGCAACTTCCAGGGCTACAGCACCCAGCCCGACTGCGACCTGATCGGCCTGGGCGTGTCGGCCATCGGCAAGGTTGGCGCCACCTACAGCCAGAACGCCAAGACGCTGGCCGAGTACCAGGACCTGCTCGATCAGGGTTCGCTGCCGGTGGTGCGCGGCCTGGCGGTGTCGCGCGACGATGTGCTGCGCCGCGCCGTCATCATGGCGCTGATGTGCCAGGGCGAGGTGCTGTACGAATCGATCGAACTGGCCCACCTGATCGACTTCCGCAGCTACTTCGCCACCGAGCTGGCACAGCTGCGCGAGCTGGAGCAGCAGGGGCTGGTCCAGCTGAGCGACACCGGCATCCAGGTCACGGCCATGGGCTGGTTCTTCGTGCGCGGCGTGGCCATGGTGTTCGACAAATACCTGCAGGCGGACCGCAACCGGGCGCGCTTTTCTAGAATCATCTGATGCACACCTCACTGGCCGTCACCGCCTTGCTCATGGGGCTGGCGGGCGGCCCGCACTGCATCGCCATGTGCGGCGCGGCCTGCGCCGGCATCGGGCAGGCGGCGGCGCCGCGCGGCACGCAGGCGATCGCGCTCTTCCAACTCGGGCGACTGGCCGGCTATTCGGCCCTGGGCGCGCTGGCGGCCGCCAGCATGCAGGGGCTGGGCTGGCTCACCGTCCACAGCGCGGCGCTGCGCCCGGCCTGGACCATGGTGCACGTCGCTGCCGTGCTGCTGGGGCTGCTGCTGCTGGTGCAGGCGCGCCAGCCGGTGTGGCTGGAGCAGGGCGCGCGGCGCGTGTGGGCGCGCGTGCGTGGTGCCACGCAGTCGCTCGGCCTGGCGGCGCCGCTGGGCCTGGGCGTGGCCTGGGCGCTGCTGCCCTGCGGGCTGCTGTATTCAGCGCTGATGGTGGCGGCGCTGGCCGGCAGCGTGCCGGGCGGCGCCGCGGTGATGGCCTTGTTCGCGCTGGGCTCCGGCGTGTCGTTGTGGGCGGGGCCGTGGCTGTTGCTGCGCCTGGGCGGCAACGGCCGTGGCGCCTGGGGCATGCGGCTGGCCGGGTTGGCGCTGCTGGCGACGTCGGCCTGGGGCCTGTGGATGGGGCTGGTGCACGACCAGGCGCCCTGGTGCGTGGCACCCGTCGCTCATTGATGCTACTTTATCAATAGCTGCTGGCGATTGATGGGCGCACGCTGGAGCCCCAAAAGACCTTGAATATCGAGGCGCCTCACACCAAGCCCAGGGCGCCCACGCCCTTGTAGGTCATGTAGCCCGACAGCAGCACCAGCACGACGGCAAAAGCGCGCTTGAGCTTCTTGACCGGCAGCGCGTGCGCCGCGCGGGCTCCAAACGGCGCCATCAGCACGCTGCAGCAGGCGATCACCACCAGCGCCGGCAGCCACAGGTAGCCGAAGGCATGGGGCGGCAGGCCGGTCAGGTGCTGGCCGGCGGCGATGTAGCCCAGCACGTTGGCGACTGCGATCGGAAAGCCCAGCGCCGCGCTGGTGGCCACCGCGTTGTGGATGGCCACGTTGCACCAGGTCATGAAGGGCACGCTGACAAAGCCACCGCCGGCACCCACCAGCCCCGACAGGAAGCCGATCACCCCGCCGGCGCCCAGCAGCCCGGCCGTGCCCGGCAACTGGCGCGTGGGCGCCGGTTTTTTGTCCAGGTACATCTGCAGCGCCGAGAACGCCACGAAGCCGCCGAACACGAAGTACAAGGCCGCGCCCTTGAGCAGCGTGAACACCCCCAGGCTGGCCACCATCGCTCCCAGCACGATGCCTGGCGCCAGGCCCCGGACGATGTCCCAGCGCACGGCGCCCTTCTTATGGTGCGCGCGCACGCTGCTGACCGACGTGAAGATGATGGTCGCCATCGAGGTGGCGATGGCCATCTTCACCGCCAGCCCCGGCGCCACCCCGCGCGCGCTCAGCATGGCGGAGATGAAGGGCACCATGATCATCCCGCCGCCAATGCCCAGCAGCCCCGCCAGAAAACCCGTGGCCAGACCCAGCAGGGCGAGTTCGACGATCAGCAGTGGTTCGATGGGCATGGCGCATGCCCAGACCTGCGCGGGCAGGCGGGCGGAGG
>JACSRS010000047.1 GCA_014879655.1 Burkholderiaceae bacterium | reverse complement strand
CTCCACCGCGCCCTGATAGACATAGGGCAGCACCGCGTAGGCGCCGCCAAAGGTCAGCAGCGCCGCCTTCGTAAAAAACCATCCCATCTGCGTCAGGGTGCCCTGGGGGCCGACGGTGGCCAGCAAAACCCCCATCGCCAGCGCCCACACCACCAGCCCGGTCAGCGCGGCGGCGAGCACGATGGCGGGGAACGGCACCGAAAAGAAAAAGATCGCAACGAACGCGGCAGCGGCAAGGGCCCACATCCACAGGTTCTGCAAGGCCCGGCTGCCGATGCGGTGCGCTGCGTGCAGCACAACGGCCGTCACCGCCGGCTTGATGCCGTAGAAAAGCCCGGCCACCAGCGGCACGTCGCCAAAACGCAGGTAAACCCATGACAGCGCGATCAGCAGGAACAGCGAGGGCAGCACGAACAGGCCGCCGGCCACCAAGGCGCCGCGGGTGCGGTGCATCAGCCAGCCGATGTAGGTGGCCAGCTGCTGCGCCTCGGGGCCGGGCAGCACCATGCAGTAGTTCAGCGCGTGCAGAAATCGCTTTTCGCTGATCCAGCGCCGCCGCTCCACCAGTTCGGTGTGCATGATGGCGATCTGCCCGGCCGGTCCGCCAAAGCTGATGAAGCCCAGCTTCAGCCAGAAGCCCAGCGCCTGCGTCAGCGAGACCGGCGACCGTGGCAACAAGGCCGGCGCGCTTTGGTCCAGGTCGGGTGGTGCAGGCAGGTTCACGGCGGGAGGGGTGCGAGGATGGGGTGCGCTGGCGCAAGCGCTTGTCGCCGCAGTGTAGGCCAGCGCCATGGCCGGCCGGTGACGACCCTCGGGGTCACCGGGAATCGCCCGGGATGGAAAAATGCCGGAGCGCGCGGGGCGCAGTGGCCCGCTGCCAGCAGGCGGTTGTTTTCAAGGGACCCCTGAGAGGTTCAACTGCCAATTATGGAGCAAAATATGGCAATTCCCAGCGTCAGATGGTCAGTGGTTGCTATTAGTTTAGGACTTTTCGGGATGTTCGCGGCCCTGCCGGCCACCGCGCAGACGGCCGGTGCGGACGCCGCCGTGCGGGCCGAGACCGTCGCCGATGGTCTGGAGCATCCCTGGGCGCTGGCTTTCCTGCCCGACGGGCGTTACCTCGTGACCGAGCGGCCCGGCCGTCTGCGTGTGGTGCAGGCCGGTGGGCGCCTGAATCCGCCGGTTGCCGGCCTGCCCGACGTGTCGGCGGCCGGGCAGGGCGGGCTGCTCGATGTCGCTTTGGACAGCGATTTCGTGCGCAACCGCCAGCTCTACCTGTGCTTCAGCGAACCCGGCCCCGGCGGCACCAACAGCACGGCGCTCGCGCGGGCACGGCTGTCGGCCGACGCCACCCGGCTGGAAGATCTGCGCGTGATCTTCAGCCAGAAGCCCAAGGTGGCCAGCCGGTTGCACTTCGGCTGCCGCATCGTCGAGGGCCGCAAAGACGGCAAACCCGACGGTACGCTGTTTCTGACACTGGGCGAACGCTTCAGCCGCATGCAGGACGCACAGACGCTGGACAACCACCACGGCAAGATCGTGCGGGTGGGGAAAGACGGCAGCGTGCCGCCGGACAACCCGTTTGTGGGACGTGCCGGGGCGCTGCCCGAGATCTGGAGCTATGGCCACCGCAACCCGCAAGGCGCCACGCGCGGACCGGACGGACGCTTGTGGATGCATGAACACGGCCCGCAGGGTGGCGACGAGATCAATCTGCCGCAGCCCGGCCGCAACTATGGCTGGCCGGTGATCACCTATGGCGAGCAGTACGGCGGAGGACCGATCGGCGCCGGCATCACCGCGAAAGACGGCATGGAGCAGCCGCTGCACCACTGGACGCCGTCGATCGCGCCCTCCGGCATGGCGTTTCTGACCAGCGACCGCTACGGCGCGGCCTGGAAAGGCAACCTCTTTGTCGGCTCGCTCAAGTTCCAGTACCTGGACCGCATCGAACTCGACGCGCAGGGCGAGGTGGTGCGCGAGCACCGGCTGCTGACCGAACTGGGCGATCGCATCCGCGACGTGCGCCAGGGACCGGACGGCCTGCTGTATGTGCTGACCGACAGCAACAAGGGGCGACTGGTCAGGGTGGTGCCGCGCTGAGCCGGTAGCGGCGAAGGGCTCGGTCAAACACCCCGGCGTGGGCGGGTGTTGCATTGATCTGCGGCAGGCAGCAGCCAAATAATCGGGCGCTGGCCCAGTGCGCGACGAAACGCCGGGATAATGATTCCTGTCAACAACCCAGACACGGAGTGCTCATGAAACAGGAAAACAGCGGAAAACTGACGCTGAGGCGGGGCCTGATGGCCGCATCGATCGCGGTCGGTTTCGGTCTTTCGGCCACCGGCGCCCTCGCAGCCGGCGCGATGAATGCCGACGCGGACGAAATTCTGAAGTCGATGTCCAAATTTCTGGCCGGCAGCAAGGCCTTCAGCGTGACCGCCGACATCAGCAATGAATTCATCACCGTTGATGCGCAGAAGTTGCAGCTCAACAGCCAGTCCACGGTGCTGGTGGAACGGCCAGGCCGGTTCTACGCCACGCGCAAGGGGCGTTTTGCCGATGTCGAGATGTTCTTTGACGGCAGCAAGCTGACCGTCTATGGCGCCGGCCTCAACGGCTACCTGCAGCAGGATGTCTCGGGCACGATCGACAAGGCCGTGCTGGCGCTGGAAGCCCGCTCCGGCATGAGCATGCCCGGCGCGGATCTGCTGCTGTCCGACCCGTACGCCGCGTTGACCGGCGGCGTGACCAGCAGCGGCTACTACGGCACCGCATGGATCGGTGGCGTCAAGGCCCATCACCTGGCGTTTCGCACGCCCACGGTGGACTGGCAGATCTGGGTGAAGGACGGCGACCAGCCGCTGCCGCTCAAGTACGTCATCACCAGCAAACGTCTTGCCGGTGCGCCGGAGTACAGCGTCGTCCTGAGCAACTGGAATCTCAAGCCCGCGATTGCGGCCGACCGCTTCAAGTTCGTGCCGCCGAAAGGCGCGACCAACCTGAAGGCGATTGAGGTGGATGAAACGGGTGAGATCACGATTTCGGGAGGAGCCAAGTGATGAAAAAGTCAACTTTCTTTGCGCTGGCGCTGGGTGTGGTCGCCATCGGTAGCGACATGTTGCCCGGTGGCCTGGTGCCTGGCGGCGTGTTCATCAAGGACGCGCAGGCCATCGTCGGCCGGCCGCTGACACCGGTGAGCGTGGCCGGTGTGGCAAGGCGCACCACGCGTCGCGCCATTGTCGCCACGTCGATTTACGTTGCGACGCTGCCCCCGTCTTGCCAGGTGGTGGTGATCGAGGGCATGTCGCTGCACCAGTGCGGCGGCACCTACTACCAGCCGTCGGGCAACCAGTACGTGGTGGTCAACGTCAACTGAGTCTGGGCAGCCGCTGTTTCGGCGGCCACCGATCAGGAGGGCCGGCGGCATCTGTCGCCGGCCCTTTTTGCTTGATGTCCATCACCGGCCGCGCCCGGCGGGGCGGCGTCATTCTCCCGCTCGCGCCCAAAGACGCTCGCCCGCCTGATCCAGATGGGTCAGGTACAGGCGCAGGTCGCGCTCGATGATGGGGTAGTCCGGCTCCATGTGCTGGCACAGCTGGTAGAACGCCTTGTTGTGTTCGCGCTCGCGCAGGTGTGCCAGTTCATGCACGGTGATCATGCGCAGGAAGGGCAGCGGCGCGTCCCTGAAAACGGCGGCGATGCGGAT
>JACSRS010000052.1 GCA_014879655.1 Burkholderiaceae bacterium | reverse complement strand
TGGCGCGACGGCGCCGAGCCATTATAAAAACCCGGTTCAAAGTTGACCGCTAGAGCCGTATCTTACTGTTACCTGCTGAAACAATGCCTCGTTCGGAGTGCGTCAGGATTTGACCCGCAAGGTCTTCGCGTCGGCTTTTGGCAACGTTTCGAAGGCAGATGCGGCCGAAATGTCTTTGCTGGACAAAGGTCTTACTGATAGCATTCAAGTGAATTCTTAAGTTTTCCAGCCGCTTCCCGGTTGGGTTCAGGGGACTGTCTTGATCTCATTGGGATCCCTATTTAGCCGTCAACCCGCCCCCATGCTGGGGCTGGATATCAGTTCCTCCAGCGTGAAACTGGTCGAGTTGTCCCGTGACGCTTCGGGGCAGTTCACCTTGGTGCACTGTGCCATCGAGCCTTTGGAGCGGGGCTGGATCACCGACGGCAACGTTGAAAAATTCGACGAAGTGGCGGAAGCCGTTCGCCGGGTTGTCAAGAAAAGCGGAAGCAAAACGCGCAATGTCGGTATGGCCTTGCCACCGTCGGCGGTGATTACCAAGAAGATCGTGCTGCCGGGCGGCCTGAGCGAACAGGAGCTGGAGGTTCAGGTCGAATCCGAAGCCAACCAGTACATCCCGTTTTCGCTGGATGAAGTCAGCCTGGATTTCTGCGTCATTGGCCCCAGCGCGAATTCTGCGGGCGATGTGGATGTCCTCATCGCAGCCTCTCGCAAGGACAAGGTGCAGGACCGGCAGGGCCTTGCAGAAGCGGCCGGGTTGAAGCCGGTGGTGCTGGACGTCGAATCCTACGCGTCCAGACTGGCGGTCAGCCGGGTCATTGGCGATCTGCCCGAAGGCGGCAAGGATGCCATCGTTGCGCTCTTTGAAATCGGGGCATTCACCACCAGCATGCAGGTCATTCGCAACAATGAAGTCCTGTATGACCGCGATCAGGCCTTTGGTGGCGCACAGCTTTCGCAACTGATCGTTCGCCAGTACGGTTTTTCACCGGAAGAGGCGGAGTCGAAAAAGCGCAGTGGTGATCTGCCCGACGACTACGCCAGCGGCGTGCTGGCACCCTTTGTGGAGAGCATGGCCCAGGAAGTCAGCCGGGCACTTCAGTTCTTCTTTACCAGCACGCCGTACAACCGTGTTGATCACGTGATGCTGGCGGGAGGCTCGTCTGCACTTGCCGGTTTGACGGACGCTGTGACCCAGCAGACGTCGTTTCCCTGCCATGTCGTCGATCCGTTCGCTGGCATGGAAATCGGTGGTGGCGTGCGCGAAAGCAAGCTGCGCCGCGAGGCGCCGTCCTACCTGACCGCTTGCGGACTGGCGATGCGGAGGTTTTACCAGTGATACTGATCAACCTGTTACCGCATCGCGAGGCTGCACGCAAGCGTCGCAAAGAGCAGTTCTATGCGTCTCTTGGCGCCGCTGCCGTGTTGGGTCTGCTCATTGCCGGTGGTGTTTACCTCTGGTACGACGCGCAAATTTCGAACCAGCAGCGACGCAACCAGTTTCTCCAAAGCGAGATCAAGCGTCTGGAAAACCAGATCAAGGACATTGCCACATTGCAAAGCGAGATTGCCGCACTGGTGGCTCGACAGCAGGCGGTGGAGAACTTGCAGGCTGACCGAAACTTGCCGGTTCACTTGCTCAACGAAATCGTCAAGCAACTCCCGGGTGGTGTCTATCTGACGGCGCTGCGGCAGGTCAATCAGACCGTCACCCTGCAGGGCGTGGCGCAGTCGAACGAACGCGTTTCCGAATTGCTGCGCAACCTGGCCAATGAAAGCCCCTGGCTGACCCGGCCGGAACTGATTGAAATCGTCGCCGGCTCGGTTACCTTGTCGGCCAGGGATGTTCGCAGGGTTGCCAATTTCAGCATGCGCGTGCAATTGCGACGTGCCAGCGAGGTCGCGCAGGCCTCGGCGGCCGCCAGCGCAGCGGCCGCGGCTGCCACTGCCAGTGCGTCGAAAGCCGTCGCTCCACCTCCGGCCGCTGCGGCTGCGAGCAAACGATAAGGAGGACGGACAATGGCATCAAGTCTCTCCAGTTCCGAAAAGTTTTCAAACCTGATCAATGGTTTCTCAAGGCAATTCAAAGGCCTTGATCCCAAAGACCCGTCGGTATGGCCAGCGCTTCCCAAATACCTGTTGTACCTGGTGGTGACGGTGTTTGTTGTCGGCGCGCTTTGGTATGTGTGGCTGCAGGATTCGGATATTCAGTTGCAGGCTGAACGCACCAAGGAAGTCCAGTTGCGCGAGGACTACAAGAAGAAGCTGGCGCAAGCTGTGAATCTGGACGCGCTGAGAAAACAGCGGGAGCAGGTCCAGCAATACGTGACGCAACTTGAAAAACAGCTGCCCAGCAAGGCCGAGATGGACGCACTTCTGTCCGACATCAACCAGGCAGGACTGGGTCGGAGTTTGCAGTTCGACCTGTTCAGGCCCGGGAACGTCAGCGTCAAGGAATATTACGCAGAACTGCCGATTGCCCTGCGGGTGACCGGGCGCTTCCACGATATTGGCGCGTTCACGTCGGACATCGCCCACCTCTCCCGGATCGTCACTCTGAACAACATCACGATTGTGCCGGGGCGTGATGGCGCCTTGTCGATGGACACCACCGCCAAAACCTTCCGTTACCTGGATCCTGAAGAGGTCGCTGCGCAGCGCAAGGCGGCAGCGCCGGCCAAGGGAGCGAAGAAATGATGATCGCCCGCGCAGGTATCTGGATCCTGGCTCCTCTGCTGTTGCTCGCCGGCTGTGCTGATTCCGATGTCGATGAATTGCAGCAATGGATGGTTGAGCAGCGTGCACAGACCAAGCCAAGAATCACGCCAATTCCCGAGCCGAAGCGGTTTACACCACAGGGGTATGTTCAGGATACGGGGGTTGAGCCTTTCAGCCTCCAGCGGCTGACCCAGGCGTTGCGGCAGGAGTCGGCCGGAGCCAATGCGAATGCGGCGCTGGTCGCTCCCGAGTTGAGCCGCCGGAAAGAGCCGCTGGAGAGCGTGCCTCTCGATTCGGTCAAGATGGTAGGGAGCCTGAACAAGGCCGGCCAGTTGGTGGCGCTGGTGAAAGTGGACAACCTTCTGTATCAGGTCCGACTGGGCAACTATCTCGGTCAGAACTTCGGTCGGATCACCAAGGTGTCGGAGACAGAAATTGTCCTGCGCGAAATTGTGCAGGACGCAGCAGGGGAGTGGATTGAACGCCCTGCCGCTTTGCAATTGCAAGAGAGGTCGAAATGACAAATAGGCAGAACCACCCGGTGTCGCGGCGATTCGGGCGCTGCATCGTCGCCTTGGGTGCGGTGCTCGTATCGCTTTCGTCGTATGCGCAGAACGCGATCGAAGCGGTCAGCGGTTCCATTCAGGGGGGTGTCGAAGTCGTGCGAGTGGACCTGGCGCAGGCGCTGACGGCCGTGCCATCCAGTTTTTCCATCCAGGTGCCGGCACGGATCGCACTGGACTTTCCTGGGGTCACCAATGGTCTGGGTCGGCCAAGTGTCGAAATCAATCAGGGCAATCTGAAATCGGTCAATGTCGTTCAGGCAGGCGACAGGACCCGTCTGGTGCTCAACCTCAAGCAGGCAACCGGTTACAGGACCGAGTTACGGGGCAAGAGCCTCCTTATCACGCTGGAGACCGTAGCCGTTGCGGCGCCAGTTTCTGCGAATACGGTGGTCTTTGCCGAAAACCGAAACAGCGATGTGTTGCCGATCAAGGACCTGGATTTTCGCCGGGGCGCGGACGGTACGGGGCGGGTCATCGTTGACCTGCCGAATAACCAGGTGGGCGTCGATATCAAACAGCAAGGGCAAACGCTGGTGGTGGAATTCCTGAAGTCTTCGCTGCCTGAGGGCCTGCGCCGACGCCTTGATGTCGCTGACTTCGGCACGCCGATCCAGTCTGTCACGAGTTTCCAGAGCGGCGATCGTGTGCGCATGGTCATTGAACCGCGCGGCGCCTGGGAGCACTCGGCCTACCAGAGTGACAACCAGTTGGTGGTGGAGGTGCGTCAGCAAAAAACCGACCCGACAAAGTTGACCCAAGGCGTTGGCTTCACCGGTGAAAAACTTTCGCTCAATTTCCAGAACATCGAAGTGCGGGCGCTGCTGCAGGTGATCGCCGACTTCACGAACTTCAATATCGTCACCTCTGATACCGTGACGGGTGCGGTGACCCTGAGGCTGAAGGACGTTCCCTGGGATCAGGCGCTGGACATCATTCTGCGAGCCAAAGGCCTTGGCATGCGCAAGACCGGCAATGTGCTGTGGATCGCTCCCAAGGATGAACTGGCTGCCAAGGAAAAGCAGGAACTGGAGTCCATTGCTGCGCTGCAAAACCTGGAGCCTCTGCGAACTCAGGCTTTTCAATTGAACTATGCGAAGGCCGACGCAATTGTTGCGCAACTGCGGGGCGATGGAAGCGGCGGAACCACTGCCGGAGGCCGGACTCGCCTGCTGAGCCCGCGAGGAACGGTCATTGCCGAACCCCGAACGAACCAGTTGTTTGTGTCGGATACACCGTCCAATCTGGCGCAGGTGCAGGAAATGATCGCCAAGCTCGACATTCCGGTTCGACAGGTGATGATTGAGGCGCGAATCGTTGAAGCGGGAGACACATTCGGGCGTTCGCTGGGCGTGAAACTTGGCTTTACGGATCTGCGCGGCGTTCGGGGTGGCGAGCCTGGTTACAACTTGGGCAACAGCGGCGTCAGTGTGGCCGGTGCAGGCAGCTATCGGGCAATCTACCCGACGACCGGGCAAACCAGCACGCCGATTGATATCCTTAATTCCACGCTGGTGAACCTGCCTGCCATCGGACAGAACGGCTATGACGCCGCGACTTTTGCACTGTCGATCTTCAACGCAGCCGCGAACCGCTTCCTCAACATGGAAATCTCGGCGCTGGAGGCCGACGGGAAAGGCAAACTGGTGTCGAGTCCACGGGTCGTCACGGCAGACCAGACAAAAGCGCTGATTGAGCAGGGTACCGAGTTGCCCTACCAGGTTGCGACCTCCAGTGGCGCCACTTCAATTGCGTTCAAGAAAGCTACGCTCAAGCTGGAAGTGATTCCACAGATCACGCCGGAGGGCAACATCATTCTTGACCTGGACGTGAACAAGGACAGTGTCGGCCAGGCAACTGCGGCAGGATTTGCGATCAACACCAAACACATCCGCACGCAGGTGTTGGTGGAAAACGGCGGCACGGTGGTCATTGGCGGTATTTTTGAGCTGCAGGAAACCGACAGTGAAACCAAGGTGCCAGGCTTGGGTGACCTGCCGGTCATGGGCTATCTGTTCAAGACCAAGACGCGTCAGTCGCAGAAGCAGGAAATGCTGGTATTCATCACGCCGCGAATGGTTTCAGACCGGGCCGTGGCCCGCTGAGCCGACCAGGTCCTGCTCGTCAACCGGAACTTTTACCATGCGTCAAATCAAATATCTGCTCGCAGTCTTTCTGACTGGGCTGCTCGTCGCCTGCGGCGGTGGCGGCGGCAATCCCGGCACCAATCCGTTCTTGCCCCCCCCGACGTCGACATCCCCGGCGACGCCAACGGCGGCTGTGGCGATCTATAACTCGGCCGGCACATCGGTGACCAGCATTTCGGTCGGAAGCGCCTACACCGCGAAAGCCACGATTCTGGATGGATCCGGCAAACCCGTCAGCGGAGTGCTGGTGACGTTCAGCCTCAGCGGCGCCTCAATCGCGGTCCTTTCGCCCAGCACGGCACTGACTGATTCCAATGGCGTGGCGCAGGTGGCCATATCACCGGCGTCCATATCCAGCATTGGCGCAGCCACGCTGGCAGCCAATGCAACGGTGAGCGGCACGGCCGTCTCAGCCAGTCTGGACTTTGCGGTGCAGGCGTCCAGCCTGACGTTGTCTCCGGTAACGGTCGGTAGTACCAGTTTGCCTTCAGGTGGCAATACGCAGGTCCAGGTGACAGCGCTGATCGGTGGGGTACCGTCTACAGCCGTCCCGGTCAACGTGAACTTCACGGTTTCCTGTGGCCGCATCAATGGCAAGGACACTTCCGGCGGTGGCGTCAGCGTCACGACCGACGGTAGCGGGATTGCGACCGCGACGTACGACGCTGCCACGAGCAGTGGCGGACTTTGCAGCGGCAGTGTGACGATTGTCGCCGCCAGTGCCGGCATTTCTCCCCAATCGACCGCCGTCAACGTTGCCGCCCCGAGTGCCAACGCGATCGTGTTCGTGTCGGCGACACCAGCACAGATCTACCTGGCCAATACCGGCAATGTGGAGCAGTCGATCGTCAAATTCCGTGTTCTGTCGTCGGCTGGAACTGCGATGCCCAATGTCCCGGTCCGCTTCACCATCGTCGTCAATCCGGGTGGGGTCGGAATCGGGTCGGCAGGCTCGTACGGTGCCAAGACCGAGACAACCCTCCAGAATGGTGAGGTGTCTGTATCCGTGTTCTCTGGAACGATTCCGGGTCCCGTCAAGATCCGGGCCGAATTGCAGTCGTCACCGGGGGTTTTTGCCGAATCTCAGAATCTCACCGTGGCCTCCGGCCCGCCGTCCCAGAAATACATGAGTCTGGCGGTAGAGACATTCAACATTGAAGGATGGAACATCGATGGAACGTCGACCCAACTGACCGTTCGCATTGCCGATCGTCAGGGCAATGCGGTTGCCGACGGAACCGTGGTGAACTTCACCGCAGAAGGTGGTCAGGTCGCCCGAAGCTGTGCGACCGCGATGATCAACGGTATATCGCAGTGTGTGGTGACTTTCCAGAGCCAGAACCCCCGACCGACCGGTGGCCGGGGTTCGATACTGGCTTACCTGGAGGGAACCAAGGACTACGTCGACGCCAACGGCAACAACCAGTATGACGCCGGTATCGATACGCTGATCAATCAGGGCGATGCCTACCGGGATGACAACGAAAATGGCCAGTACGATGCCGGTGAGTTCCTGATTCCCCGCTTTGGTTCGCAAAGTTGCGCCGGTACCGGTGAGCCGTTCCCTTCCCGCGTCAACACCTGTGACAGCACGCTCGCCACAACCGTGCGGCAACAAGCCGTGATTCTTTTCACGTCTTCGAATCCCCTGATGACGCCCATTTCGATCGGGACATCGGGAATCTCCTTCAAGCTGAGCAGTCTTGACAATCCTTTGCTGCCGCTGCCGTCGGGAACAAGCGTGACAGCAGAAGCCCTGGACACCGACTCGACGGACGGCTTGAACTGCTCCGTCGCCGGTTCGGTTCTCGGCTCGCCCATCCCCAATGTCAATCCGGGAACCAACGCGTCGGCCAACCTTTCAACCAGCCATGCAGTTGCCCTGAAGGACTGCTCGAGCGGAGATCTGATCAAGATCAATGTACGAGTTCCATCGGGCCTGACCACGACTTTCCCGATCAGCCTGCCTTGATCGTCGCGCTCGTCGGGCTTCCCGGCTCGGGCAAATCCACCGTCGGGCGGCAACTCGCCCGGCGGTTGCGGGTTGATTTCGCGGACTCCGATCAGGTGATCGAGCGCGAGATTGGCTGTTCGATTCGTGAATTCTTCGAACGTGAAGGCGAAGCCGCCTTCCGGGATATGGAAGAGCGCGTGATCGATGAACTGACGCGCGCGCCATCCATCGGGGTTCTGGCCACCGGTGGTGGTGCGGTGCTTCGTGCTGCCAACCGCGCGCATCTGCGTTCGCGTTGCCGGGTGGTCTATCTGCGTTCTTCCCCCGACGAACTTTTTCGCCGCCTGCGGCACGACCGCAACCGGCCACTGCTTCAGGTCGCTGACCCGATGGCCCGGCTGCGCGAGTTGTACAGCCAGCGCGACCCGCTGTACCGGGAAGCGGCGCATTACGTGATTGAGACCGGGCGACCATCAGTGGCGACGCTGGTCAACATGATCCAGATGCAACTCGAACTGGCCGGTGCGATCGCTGCGGTGCCCAAGGATTCGGCTCCAGATCCCGGCTGAGCGCGTCAGAACGAGCCCGCTGAAGCGCGAAGAGCGCGTCCTTCCAACTTCGGCAGGCTCTACACTTGGGCCGATGCAGACGATTCCAACCCAACATGTCGCCATTGCCCTGGGCGAACGCAGTTACGACATCGCCATCGGCTCCGGGCTGATTTCACAGGTCGATTCCTTTTTGCATGACACCAGCCGCCCGGACGCGCTGATCGTCACCAATACCCGGGTCGGCCCGCTCTATGCGGCGCAACTCCAGGCGGCGCTGGCGCCTTGCCACCGCGAGGTTCACACGGTTGTGCTGCCCGACGGCGAGGCGTTCAAGACTTGGGAAACGCTGAACCAGATATTCGATGCCCTGCTCGGCCGGCACAGCGACCGCAAGACCGTGCTCTATGCACTCGGCGGCGGCGTGATCGGTGACATGACCGGTTTTGCAGCGGCCAGTTACATGCGCGGTGTTCCGTTCGTGCAGATGCCGACAACGCTGCTGGCCCAGGTCGACTCATCGGTGGGCGGCAAGACGGCCATCAACCATCCGCTGGGCAAGAACATGATCGGGGCCTTCTACCAGCCGCAACGCGTGGTCTGCGACCTGGATACCCTGCAGACGTTGCCGCGGCGGGAGCTGAGCGCGGGACTGGCCGAGGTCATCAAGTACGGGCCGATCGCCGATCTGGAGTTCCTCACCTGGATTGACCAGCATGTGGATGCGATGCTTGCGCTCGACACGCAGGCGCTGGCGCACGCGGTCAAGCGTTGCTGCGAGATCAAGGCATCCGTGGTTGGTCAGGACGAGCGCGAAACCGGTTTGCGGGCCATCCTGAACTTTGGCCACACCTTTGCCCACGCGATCGAAGCCGGGCTGGGCTTCGGCGAGTGGCTGCATGGTGAGGCTGTCGGCTGCGGAATGGTGCTGGCCGGGCGGCTTTCCGCCCGGCTGGGTCTGGTCGACGCAGCCTTTGTGGACCGCCTGGAACGCCTGATCGAGCGCGCCGGCCTGCCGGTGAAAGCGCCGAAAATCGACGCCACCGACAACGCCGGTCGCTATCTGCACCTGATGCGCGGTGACAAGAAGGCACAGGGCGGTGACATCCGTTTTGTGCTGATCGACGGCCAGGGACAGGCCTTTGTCCGTGGCGCCCCCGACGCGCTGGTTCGGGAAGTCATCGACGCGCACACCAGTCCCTAGTTTCAAAGTCCTGATTTGATAGCTGAAAAAGACGATTTGACGCTGGGGTTGGTCGAAAAACACTCAGAATCCGGCCCATTGGCACCCTATGGGTCCGACCCTGCGCGAACCCGCGGACGGCTGCACCCGGAGCCGCCACCGCCGACCCGAACCGATTTCCAGCGTGACCGCGACCGTATCGTTCACTCGACGGCTTTTCGCCGGCTGGTCTACAAGACACAGGTCTTTCTCAATCATGAAGGCGACCTGTTTCGCACGCGGCTGACGCATTCGCTGGAGGTGGCGCAGCTGGCCCGCTCGATTGCGCGTTCGCTTCGTCTGAACGAAGACCTCGTCGAAGCCATTTCCCTGGCCCACGATCTGGGGCACACGCCTTTCGGCCACGCGGGGCAGGATGCGCTGAACGCGTGCATGCGTGGTGAAGACGGCGATTGGGGCGGCTTCGAGCACAACCTGCAAAGTCTGCGGGTGGTCGACCATCTGGAGACTCGGTACCCGCTGTGGGACGGCTTGAACCTGACCTTCGAGACGCGCGAGGGGATCCTGAAGCATTGCTCGCGTGCGCGTGCGCAGAAACTTGAAGCTGCCGAGCCCGGCGGCGTCGGGCGGCGTTTTCTGGACCGCACCCAGCCGAGCCTGGAGGCCCAGCTCTGCAACCTGGCTGACGAAATTGCCTACAACGCCCACGATGTCGACGACGGCGTGCGCTCCGGCCTGATCACAATTGAACAACTGGCGCAGGTGCCGCTGTTTGAGCACCATCGGTCGGCCACGATGGCCGATCACCCCAGTTTGAAGGGGCGCCGAGTGCTGCATGAGACCATCCGGCGCATGCTCAGCGCCCAGGTGTATGACGTCATCGGCGAGACCCGCCTTTCGCTGGCCGCCGCCGGGCTGGCCAGCGCTGACGACGCCCGCCGGGCACCGCCCCAGGTGCGCTTCAGCGCGCCGATGCGGGAGCAGTCGGCCGCGCTCAAGTCATTCCTGCACGCCAACCTGTACCGGCACACGCAGGTGATGGAGACGATGGGTCGGGCGCGCCAGGTGGTGCACGAGCTGTTCGCAGCCTTTCGCCACGACCCCGGCCAGATGCGGGCCGATTTTGCCCGTCGGGCCCTTCGGCCAGATACATCGGAGTCAGCGCGGGCGCGGGCTGTTGCCGACTACATTGCCGGCATGACCGACCGTTTCGCGCTTCGGGAACACGAAAGGCTGACGGGTCAGCGGCTGCTGGACTGAGCTGCGGTGCCCTTCTTCATCTGATCAGGTACCGTTTTCATCATGCGCAGGACGCTTTCAAACCCGGCCACGCTGGTCATTCTGGCCGGTGTCTGCGCGGCGCTGCACGTCGGCAAACTGCCGCCGGCCATTCCGGTGCTGCGCGATGCGCTCGGCGTCACCTGGCTGCAGGCGGGTTTCCTGCTCTCTCTGGTGCAACTGGCCGGCATGACGCTGGGGCTGCTGGTCGGGCTCGGCGCGGACGGCGCGGGACTGCGCCGCAGCATGCTCACCGGACTGTGCATGCTGGCAGTGGCCAGCACCATCGGGGGCTGGGCCCGCGATGCCAGCGAGTTGATGGTGCTGCGCGCGGTGGAAGGCCTGGGCTTCCTGCTGGTCACGCTGCCAGCGCCCAGTCTGATCCGGCGGCTGGTGGCTCCGTCGCGCCTGAGCACCTCGCTCGGTTTCTGGGGCGCCTATATGCCGCTGGGTACCGCGCTGGCGTTGCTGTCGGGGCCGGCCGTGATGGCGGTGATCGGTTGGCAGGGCTGGTGGTGGCTGCTGGCGGCACTGTCGGCGCTGATGGCGCTGTGGGTCTGGCGCCGCGTGCCTGCAGATGCGCCGGCCGCGGTGCACGCAGTCTTTGGCCCGGCTGCTGATGCGGAGCAATCACGCCATGATTCGTGGCTGCATCGCCTGCGCCAGACACTGGTCTCTCCCGGGCCGTGGCTGGTCGCACTGACGTTTGCGGTGTATTCCGGACAGTGGCTCGCCGTGATCGGCTTCCTGCCGTCCCTGTACGAGCAGGCCGGCTTCGGTCTGGCCAGCGTCGGATCGCTAACGGCATTGGCGGCGGCCGTCAACATCGTGGGCAATGTCACGGCGGGGCGCCTGCTGCGGCGCGGCTGGCCGGCCCAGCGGTTGCTGGTGATCGGCTTTTGCGCGATGGGTGTGGGGGCGCTGCTGGCGTTTGGCCTGCCGCCGGGCCTGGTGGCTTTGCGATATGCGGGCGTGCTGCTGTTTTCGATGGTGGGTGGCATGATTCCCGGAACGCTGTTTTCGCTGGCCGTGCGGCTGGCGCCCGGCCCGCAGACGGTGTCCACCACGGTCGGCTGGATGCAGCAGTGGTCATCGGTCGGGCAGTTTGCCGGGCCGCCGCTGGTGGCGTGGGTGGCTGGCTGGATCGGTGGCTGGCAATGGACCTGGGTCGTCACCGTCAGCTGCTCGGTGCTGGGGCTGTTGCTGGCCATGCGCATCCGGGACTTTGTAGCCAGGGAAGAAGCGAGGACGGCGAATGGATGAAGATTTCGGGACAGTGGTGATCCGTGACACGCTGCGCTGGCTGGAACGCGCCGTGATCGGCCTGAACCTGTGCCCGTTTGCCAAGGCCGTGCATGTGAAGGGGCAGATTCACTGCCGCGTGTCGTGGGCGCAGGACGACGCGGCATTGCTGCAGGCGCTGGAAGAGGAACTGCTGGCGCTGGCAAGTGCCGATCCGGATTTGCGGGACACGACCCTGCTCATCGCGCCCGATGCCTTTGCCGAGTTCCTGGATTTCAATGATTTTCTGCCCCGCGCCGATCGCCTGCTGCAGCGGCTGGACCTGGTCGGGACGTTGCAGATTGCCCCTTTTCACCCGCAGTTCCAGTTTGCCGGTACCAGCAAAGACGATGTCACCAATTTCACCAATCGTTCGCCTTATCCCATGTTGCACCTGATCCGCGAAGCGAGCATTGACCGTGCGGTGCAGGCGTTCCCCGATGCCGAAGCCATCTTCGAAGTCAACATGGCGACGATGGAGCGACTCGGCCCGGCAGGCTGGGCGGCGCTGGATGTCGGGCCGTCACGGCCGGCGACCGACTGTGGCAAGCTTGGGCGATGAAAAAGCGGAAGGCTGCAGCGCCAGAAAACGCATCGCTGGCACCGGAAATCCGGCCGGGCCAGTCGATCGAGCTGCTGAAGGAGCTGCACATCCTGACGCGCGACGGCAAGCTCAACCAGGATTCTCGGCGCAAGCTCAAGCAGGTGTATCACCTGCTGCAGTTCATTGAAAAACTGCTCGACGAACTGCCACCTTCACCCCAGGGCATCACGCTGGCCGACCATGGGGCGGGCAAGTCGTACCTGGGCTTCATCATCTACGACCTGTGTTTCAAGGCGCTGGCGGCCGGGCACATCTACGGTATTGAGACCCGCGCGGAACTGGTGCAGAAGTCGCGCGAGCTGGCCGGTCGGCTGGGCTTTGAGCGCATGCGATTTCTGAACCTGAGCGTGGCGCAGGCGGCGCAATCGCACGAATTGCCTGAGCGTTTCGACGTGGTCACCGCGCTGCACGCCTGTGACACCGCCACCGACGACGCCATTGCCTTCGGCCTGCAAAAGCGTGCCCGCTTCATGGTGCTGGTGCCCTGCTGCCAGGCCGAGGTGGCGCGCACGCTCAATGCCGGCAAGGCGCTCAGTCTGAACCGCACGCCGCTGGCCGAGCTCTGGCGCCACCCGCTGCACACCCGCGAGATGGGCAGCCAGATCACCAATGTGCTGCGCTGCCTGTACCTGGAGGCTTCCGGCTACCAGGTCACGGTGACCGAACTGGTCGGCTGGGAGCACAGCATGAAGAACGAACTCATCATCGCCCGCTACACCGGCCAGAAAAAACGCAGTGCCGCCGAGCGCCTGCAGGCGATCGTCGAGCAGTTCGGCATTCAGGAGCTGATGCAGGCGCGCTTCCCGCTGGCGCCATAATCGGGGTCAGATTCCAATTTTCCGGGAGCTTTGCGATGGCTCGTCTGCCCCGGCTGACCCTGGCCGGCTATCCCCATCACGTGATCCAGCGCGGCAACAACCGCCAGCCGATCTTTCTGGCCGATGAAGACCGGCAGCGTCTGCTTGATCTGCTGGCCGAGCACGCGGCTGCGTTCCGGGTGGCGGTGCACGCCTATGTGCTGATGGACAACCACTTTCACCTGCTGCTCACGCCGGAGACTGACGAAGGGCTGCCGCAGATGATGCAGGCGGTCGGTCGCCGCTATGTGCGCTATTTCAACGACCGTGTGCACCGCAGCGGAACCCTTTGGGAAGGCCGCTACCGATCGACGCTGATTCAGACCGAGCGCTATCTTCTGGCCTGCATGGCCTACATCGACCTCAACCCGGTGCGCGCCGGCATGGTGCCGGCAGCGGGCGATTTCCCCTCGTCGAGCCACGCGCACTACATCGGTTTGAGAACGGACAAGCTGATCACGCCCCACCCGATGTACTGGCAGCTGGGCAACACCCCGTTTGCGCGCGAGGCCGCCTACGCCGATCTGGTGCGTGCGGGCCTTGCTGTGGGGCAGGAGCAGGCCCTGACGCGCTCGGTGCTCAGTGGCTGGGCACTGGGCGAGGCCCCTTTTCTGGCCGCACTGCAAAAACAGACCGACCGCAGAATTCGCCGCGCAAGTGCCGGGCGACCGAGGGGGGTCAGCGAAGAAATGCCGAAAAAATGAATCAAATTGGCATCAACCCAGCGTCAGATGGTGCATTGATGCTCCTGATGTTAATATGTCCCTAATTAATGGAATCGCAGAAAGATAGGGAATTAATTGGAATCTGACCCCAATTAAAAATCTTGGCACTATTGTTGCGGTGCACTAAACTTCGTTCTTTCCAGTTTTTCAGGAGGGCGCCATGACGCTGGCAGCCGAAAAAGCACAAATGCAACAGTTCGGGCTGTATGACCCGACCAACGAACATGACGCCTGCGGCGTGGGTTTTGTGGCGCACATCCGGGGCGAAAAATCGCATGCCATCGTCCAGCAGGGACTGAAGATCCTTGAAAACCTGGACCACCGCGGTGCGGTGGGTGCCGACAAGCTGATGGGCGACGGCGCGGGCATTCTGATCCAGTTGCCCGACGCGCTGTACCGGGAGGAAATGGCCGGTCAGGGCGTCAAGTTGCCGCCACCCGGTGAATATGGCGTCGGCATGATCTTTCTGCCCAAGGAGCATGCCAGCCGGCTGGCATGCGAGCAGGAGATGGAGCGCGCGATCCGTGCCGAGGGCCAGGTGCTGCTGGGCTGGCGCGACGTGCCAGTCAACCGCGACATGCCGATGTCGCCGACCGTGCGCAAAAAGGAGCCGATCCTGCGTCAGGTGTTCATCGGCCGTGGCAGTGACGTGATCGTGCAGGACGCGCTGGAGCGCAAGCTCTACGTGATCCGCAAGACCGCCAGCGCGAACATCCAGCGCCTGAAGCTCAAGCACGGCAAGGAATACTACGTGCCGAGCATGTCCAGCCGCACGGTGATCTACAAGGGCCTGCTGCTCGCCGATCAGGTGGGCACCTACTTTGAAGACCTGAGCGACCCGCGCTGCATCTCCGCGCTGGGTCTGGTGCACCAGCGCTTTTCCACCAATACCTTCCCCGAGTGGCCGCTGGCCCACCCGTACCGGTATGTGGCCCACAACGGCGAGATCAACACCGTCAAGGGCAACTACAACTGGATGAAGGCCCGTGAAGGCGTGATGTCCTCGCCGGTGCTGGGCGCCGACCTGCAAAAGCTCTACCCGATCAGCTTCTACGACCAGTCGGACACCGCCACGTTCGACAACTGCCTGGAACTGCTGACGATGGCGGGTTACCCGATCAGCCAGGCCGTGATGATGATGATCCCGGAGCCTTGGGAGCAGCACACCACGATGGACGAGCGCCGCCGCGCGTTCTACGAATACCACGCCGCGATGCTCGAACCCTGGGACGGCCCCGCGTCCATCGTGTTCACCGATGGCCGCCAGATCGGCGCCACGCTCGACCGCAACGGTCTGCGCCCGTCGCGCTACTGCGTCACCGATGACGACCTGGTCATCATGGCCTCCGAATCCGGCGTGCTGCCGGTGCCCGAGAACAAGATCGTGCGCAAATGGCGGCTGCAGCCCGGCAAGATGTTCCTGATCGATCTGGAACAGGGCCGCATGATCGACGACGAGGAGCTGAAGGCCAACCTGGCCAACGCCAAACCCTACAAGCAGTGGATCGAGAACCTGCGCATTCCTCTCGACGATGTCGAAGGCCCTGCGACCGCTACCGCGCCCGAGAGCACCGTTTCCCTGCTGGACCGCCAGCAGGCCTTCGGCTACACCCAGGAAGACATCAAGTTCCTGATGAGCCCGATGGCGCAACTGGGCGAAGAGGCCATCGGCTCGATGGGCAACGACAGCCCGCTGGCCGTGTTGTCCGACAAGAGCAAGCCGCTGTACAACTACTTCAAGCAGCTGTTCGCGCAGGTGACCAACCCGCCGATCGATCCGATCCGCGAAGCCATCGTGATGTCGCTGGTGTCGTTCATCGGCCCCAAGCCCAACCTGCTTGACATCAACCAGGTGAACCCGCCGATGCGGCTGGAAGTCAGCCAGCCGGTGCTCGATTTTGCCGACATGGCCAAGCTGCGCGACATCGAAACCCAGACCCAGGGCAAGTTCCGCAGCTACACGCTGGACATCACCTACCCGCTGGACTGGGGCCACGAGGGCGTTGAGGCCAAGCTGGCATCGCTGTGCGCCGAATCGGTCGACGCGATCAAGGGCGGCAAGAACATCCTGATCATCAGCGACCGCTCGGTCAGCGCGACGCAGGTGGCGATTCCCGTGTTGCTGGCACTGTCGGCCATCCACCAGCACCTGGTGCGTGAAGGCCTGCGCACCACCGCCGGCCTGGTGGTTGAAACCGGCTCGGCACGCGAAGTCCATCATTTCGGTGTGCTGGCCGGCTATGGCGCCGAAGCTGTGCACCCTTACCTGGCCATGGAAACGCTGGCCGCCATCCACAAGAGCCTGCCCGGTGACCTGTCGGCCGAGAAGGCCATCTACAACTATGTGAAGGCCATTGGCAAGGGGCTGTCCAAGATCATGTCCAAGATGGGCGTGAGCACCTACATGAGCTACTGCGGCGCGCAGCTGTTCGAAGCCATCGGCATCAACAGCGCGACCATCGAGAAGTATTTCACCGGCACGGCCAGCCGGGTCGAAGGCATCGGCGTTTTCGAGATCGCGCAGGAAGCCATCCGCCGTCACAAGCAGGCCTTCGGCGGCGACCCGGTGCTGGCCACCATGCTCGACACCGGCGGTGAATACGCCTGGCGGGTGCGCGGCGAAGAACACATGTGGACGCCCGACGCCATTGCCAAGCTGCAGCACAGCACCCGCGCCAACAGCTGGAACACCTACAAGGAATACGCCGAGCTCATCAACGACCAGAGCCGCCGGCACATGACGCTGCGCGGCCTGTTCGAGTTCAAGCTCGACCCGGCCAAAGCCATTCCCGTCGACGAGGTGGAGCCGGCCACGGAAATCGTCAAGCGCTTTGCAACCGGCGCGATGTCGCTGGGCTCGATCAGCACCGAGGCCCACTCCACGCTGGCGATTGCCATGAACCGCATCGGCGGCAAGAGCAACACCGGCGAGGGCGGCGAAGACCCGGCCCGCTACCGCCAGGAGCTCAAGGGCATTCCGATCAGCCAGGGCCAGACGCTCAGCAGCATCATGGGCAAGGACGTGATCGAGGCCGACTACACCCTGAGCGACGGCGATTCGCTGCGCTCGCGCATCAAGCAGGTGGCGTCCGGTCGTTTCGGCGTGACCGCCGAGTACCTCAACAGCGCCGACCAGATCCAGATCAAGATGGCGCAGGGGGCCAAGCCGGGCGAAGGCGGCCAGCTGCCCGGTGGCAAGGTGTCGGAGTACATCGGCAAGCTGCGCTACAGCGTGCCGGGCGTCGGACTGATTTCGCCGCCGCCGCACCACGACATCTATTCCATCGAAGACCTCGCGCAGCTGATTCATGACCTGAAGAACGTGGCGCCGCACGCCAGCATCAGCGTCAAGCTGGTGTCGGAAGTCGGCGTCGGCACCATTGCCGCCGGCGTCGCCAAGTGCAAGAGCGACCATGTGGTGATTGCCGGCCACGACGGCGGCACGGGCGCATCGCCCTGGTCGTCAATCAAGCACGCCGGCAGCCCCTGGGAAATCGGTCTGGCCGAGACGCAGCAGACGCTGGTGCTCAACCGCCTGCGGGGCCGCATCCGCGTGCAGGCCGACGGTCAGATGAAGACCGGCCGTGACGTTGCCATCGGCGCGCTGCTCGGTGCCGATGAATTCGGCTTTGCCACCGCGCCGCTGGTGGTGGAAGGCTGCATCATGATGCGCAAGTGCCACCTGAACACCTGCCCGGTGGGCGTGGCCACGCAGGATCCGGTGCTGCGCAAGAAGTTCACCGGCAAGCCCGAACATGTCGTCAACTACTTCTTCTTCATCGCCGAAGAGGTGCGCCAGATCATGGCGCAGCTGGGCATTCGCAAGTTCGACGACCTGATCGGCCGCACCGACCTGCTGGACATGCGCAAGGGTGTCGAGCACTGGAAGGCACGGGGTCTGGACTTCAGCCGCCTGTTCGCGCAACCGGCGGTGCCGGCCGATGTGCCGCGCTTCCATGTCGATTCGCAGGATCATGGCCTTGAGCGCAGCCTGGATCGAGTGCTGATCGACAAATCCCGGGCTGCCATCGAGCGCGGCGAGCGGGTGCAGTTCATCGAAGTGGTGCGAAATGTCAATCGCTCGGTGGGCGCCATGCTCTCGGGCGCGCTGACGAAGGTGCACCCGGAAGGCCTGCCGGACGACAGCATTCGCATCCAGCTCGAAGGCACCGGCGGCCAGTCGTTCGGTGCATTCCTGGCGCGCGGCATCACGCTGTACCTGATCGGCGATGCCAACGACTACACCGGCAAGGGTTTGTCCGGCGGCCGTGTCGTGGTGCGTCCGAGCATCGATTTCCGCGGTGAAGCCACGCGCAACATCATCATCGGCAATACCGCGCTGTACGGCGCGACCACCGGCGAGGCTTTCTTCAGCGGTGTGGCGGGCGAGCGCTTTGCCGTGCGGCTGTCCGGCGCCGCCGCAGTGGTCGAGGGCACGGGCGATCATGGCTGTGAGTACATGACCGGTGGCACGGTGGCCGTGCTCGGCAAGACCGGGCGCAACTTTGCGGCCGGCATGAGCGGCGGCAT
>JACSRS010000056.1 GCA_014879655.1 Burkholderiaceae bacterium | reverse complement strand
AGGCGCAGCGGGGCGAATCCCTGAAAATCTGCCAACGGCACCCGCACCGGTGCCTTTTCACCTCATCAGGAGCCCGTCTTGCCGTTGCCGCCGCCCGCCCCCCGCACCCACCTTCACACCCGCACCACCGAGTTCCGCGGCTTCCGGCGCGACGACGGGCTGTGGGACATCGAAGGCACGCTGCGAGACACCAAGTCGCAGGTGTTCGAGATTGCCGGTGACGGCGTCTGGCAGCCGGGCGAGCCGATCCACGGCATGACGATCCGCGTGACCATCGACCGCGCCTTCACCGTGCGCGACATCGCCGTGGCCATGGACGACGTGCCGCACCCCGAATGCCCGCAGGCGCAGGCGCCGATGCACCGCATGATCGGGGCCACCATGGGCCCCGGCTGGCGCAAGGCGATCGAGACGCAGCTGGGCGGCATCCAGGGCTGCGCCCATCTGCGCGAGTTGCTGTTCAACATGGCCACCGCCGCCTACCAGACGCTGCCCGACGAGGCCGAGCCGGCCGACCCGACCCGCGCCCCGCATCACCTGGGCAAATGCCTGGCCTGGGATTTCGCCGGCCCGGTAGTGGCACGGCACCACCCGATGTTCTATCGCCCACCGGTCTGACGGAGGTTTGGCAACATGACCGGCCCGGCTGCCCGCCCGCAGACCATCGAGATCGTTCCGTACGACCCGGCCTGGCCGGCGTTGTTCGATGCCGAGCGGGCACTGATTGCGCGGGTTTTTGGCCGCTGGATCACCGGCACCATCGAGCACATCGGCAGCACTGCGGTGCCGGGGCTGGCGGCCAAGGCTGTGATTGACATCATGGCGCCGGTGCGCTCGCTGGCCGATGCTGCGGGCGCGATTGCCGCTGCGCCGCAGGCCGGCTATCTGCATTACCCGTACCAGGCGGCATCCATGCACTGGTTCTGCAAGCCCTCGCCCCACTTTCGCACCCACCACCTGCACCTGGTGCCGCTGGGCAGCGAGCTGTGGCGCGAGCGACTGGCGTTTCGCGACGCGTTGCGTGCGAGCAGTGACCTGGCCGCCGGCTACGCGGCGCTCAAGCGCCGGCTGGCAGCCGCCACGCCGACCGACCGCGAGGCCTATACCGACGCCAAGGGGCCGTTCGTGCAGCGGGTGCTGCGTGGCGCCAGCGGCCAGGCGCAAGCGCCATCGCGGTGACGGTTGCTTGCGCCGCCGTGTTGGGCCCCCCAGAATGCTGGTCTTCACCGCAGGACTGAACCCCGACCGACACGGAGACGAGCATGGCATTTGACGAAGGACTGGCCCAGCGCATTCGCGAAAACCTGGAAGGCCAGCCGGCCATCAGCGAGCGCCGCATGTTCGGCGGACTGGCATTCATGGCTCGCGGCTACATGGCGGTGGGTGTTTCGGGTGAATCGCTGATGGCGCGGGTGGGTCCGGCAGCCTATGCCGACGCGCTGCGGCAACCCGGCGCGCGGCCGATGGACTTTACCGGCAAGCCGATGAAGGGCTACGTCTTTTTCGACCCCGAAGGCCTGGCCGACGACGCGGTGCTGGCGCGCTGGGTGGCGATGTGCCTGGCGTTCGTGGCGACGCTGCCGCCGCGTTGAACGGTGTCGAAATTGCCGCCCCCTTTATCGCTTCATATTCCATAGCTAAAACCGACCGTTTGACGCTGGCTGCTGCCATTTTTGATTGATATTCAGTCAATTTTGACCCTGTCCCCTCCCTGACCGTCCGGCCCGCACCGCGTGCCCCACAATCACCCGGTGCAAACCCGTCAATTCGCCCAGCTCGTCGGGCTTTCCGCCCTGTGGGGCGCTTCGTTCATGCTGATCCGCATCGCCAGCCCCTTGATGGGGCCGAACGTGCTGGCGGCCGGCCGCATCGCGCTGGCCACGTTGACGCTGGCCGCGATCATGTTGGCCATGCGCCAGCGCTGGCCCTGGGGGCAGTGGCGCGAACTGGCGCTGCTGGGGGCGCTGTCGGTGGCTGTGCCTTTCCTGCTCTTTGCGTGGGCGTCACTGCGCCTGCCGGCCGGCTACAGCGCGCTGCTCAACAGCACGGCCGTGGTGTTTGGCACGCTGGCCTCGGCCTGGCTGAAAGAGGACACGCTCACCGCCCGCAAGCTGCTGGGCTGCGTGCTGGGCTTCGTCGGCGTCGGGCTGATCGTGCGGCTCGGCCCAGTGGATCCGACGCCCCAGGTGCTGCTGGCGGCGCTGGCGTGCATCACCGCGTCAGCCTGCTACGGCATGGCCACGCCGCTGATGAAGCGGGCCACGCAGCGCATGGAACCGCTGGCCATAGCTGCCGGCATTCACCTGATCTCGCTGCTGGCGCTGCTGCCGGGTGCCGCATACAGCTGGCCACAGGCGCGGTTCACCGCGGGCGCGCTGGCCGCGATGCTGATGCTCGGCGTGGTCACGTCGGGCCTGGCCTACTGGGTGCACCTGCGGCTGATCCGCCACGTGTCGCCGGTCGCGGCGATCAGCCCGGCGTTCATGATTCCGGTTTTCGGCGTGACCTGGGGGCACCTGTTTCTGGGCGAAGAACTGGGCTCGGGCATCTGGGCCGGCGGTGCCTTGATCCTGCTGGCCACGGCGCTGGTGACGGGTTTCAACCCGATGCAGCGCTGGTTCGCCCGGGAAGCCGCCAGATCCTGATGGCAAAGGCGGTGGCGATCAGGCTGGTCACCACCGACGCCCAGAACACGCTGACCAGGCCGAAGCGCGTGCTCAGCAGCCCCCCGGCAATGCCGCCCAGCACACCCGGAAAGCCGTAGGCCACCACGGTGTAGAGCGCCTGCCCGCGCCCGCGCAGCCGCCCCGGGAAATGCTGTGACAGCAGCGAGATGCATACCGTGTGATGCGTGGCAAAGGTGATGGCGTGCAGCGCCTGCGCCAGCAGCAGCGCTGCCAGCACGCTGGCCGCCGTCGCGGTGATGCCCATGCGCAGCGCCATCACTGCCGAGCTCACCACCAGCCAGGCCGGCAGGCTGAGCAGCGGCAACCAGCGCGACTGGGTGAAGAACCAGCCGATTTCGACAATCACCGACACGGCCCACAACACGCCGATCATGGTCTTGCTGTAACCCAGCGAGTCCAGGTACAGCGAGAAAAACACGTAGATGCCGATGTGCGAGAGCACATGAAAGAACGCCGCGGCAAAAAACCACTGCACCGCCCGCTGGCGCAGCACCGGCGCAACCGGCATGCGTGCCTCGTGGGCAGGCAATGCTTCTTTCAGGTCGGGCAGGCGCCAGACCGCCACCGTCACGGCGGCCAGCGTCAGCGCGGTCCAGGCCGGAAAGTCCTTCATGCCCCGGGCTTCGAACCAGGCACCGGCCACAAAAACCGTGAGCAGAAAGCCCAGCGAGCCCCACAGCCGGATGCGGCCGTAGCTGCGCACGTCAAAGGTGCCGCTGTGGCTGACCAGATGCGCCATCGCCGCCTCGCTCATCGGCATCATCGCGCTGGTGTGGGTGAACATCACCAGCAACACCACGCCCAGCCAGACCGGGCTGAGTTCGAACCACAGCCCCACCGACACAGCCAGCGCCGTGGTTGCACAGTAGCGCAGCAGCTTGATGCGCTCGCCGGTGTGGTCCGACAGCCAGCCCCAGCCGTATGGGGCAAAGAGGCGGGTGGCCGACTGCACCGAGGTCAGCACGCTGATGGCCAGCAGGCCGAAACCCATCTCCTTGAGCCACAGCGGCAGGTAAGGGTTGAAAAACCCGATGTGCGCGAAATACCCGGCGGACAGCGCCGCGAACGGAATCAGCTGGCGGCGGCGGGCAGCAGCGTCACCGGCGGGCATTCAAAGAAACGAGGCCTTGATCGGCGGTGCGGGTGGCCGGACGTCGCCGCACTGCGCACGGTGCTGCAGCGCGTGTTCCATCACCACCAGCGCCAGCATGGCCTCGGCAATCGGCGTGGCGCGAATGCCGACACAAGGGTCGTGGCGACCCTTGGTGATGACCTCGGTCGAATGCCCTTCGACGTCGATCGACTCGCGCGGCGTCAGGATGGAACTGGTGGGCTTGATGGCAATGCTCACCTCCAGATCCTGTCCCGAGCTGATGCCGCCGAGCACGCCGCCGGCGTTGTTGCCCTTGAACCCGCCCGGCGACAGCGAATCGCCATGCATGCTGCCGCGTTGCGCCACGCTGGCAAAACCGGCGCCGATTTCCACGCCCTTGACGGCGTTGATGCCCATCATGGCGAAGGCGATGTCGGCATCGAGCTTGTCAAACAACGGCTGGCCCAGTCCCACCGGCATGTTGCGCGCCGTCACGCGCAGCCGAGCGCCGCAAGAGTCGCCGGCCTTGCGCAGGGCATTGAGGTAGTCCTCCAGCGCCGAGACATCGGCCGCCGGGGCAAAAAACGGGTTGTCGCGCACGTGCTCCCAGCCTTCGAAAGCAATGGGCAGCTCGCCGATCTGCGTCATGCAGCCGATGAAGGTGGTGCCGTACTGCTGCTGCAGCCACTTCTTGGCCACTGCACCGGCGGCCACCATTGGCGCGGTCAGGCGGGCCGACGAACGGCCACCGCCGCGCGGGTCGCGCCGGCCGTACTTGTGGAAATAGGTGTAGTCGGCATGGCCGGGGCGAAAGGTCTGCGCGATGTTGCCGTAGTCCTTGCTGCGCTGGTCGGTGTTGGGTATCAGCAGGGCAATCGGCGTGCCGGTGGTGAAGCCTTCGTAAACGCCCGAGAGGATCTGCACGGCGTCGGGCTCGTTGCGCTGGGTGACGAACTTGCTGGTGCCGGGGCGGCGCCGGTCGAGGTCGGGCTGGATGTCAGCCTCGCTCAGGGCCAGCCCGGGCGGGCAGCCGTCAATCACGCAGCCAATGGCCGGGCCGTGGGATTCACCGAAATTGGTGACTGCAAACAGGTTGCCAAATGTGTTGCCGCTCATGGACAGGGATTATCCCCGACCCCGCCGGCCGCGCGCCGGATGAACCGATCCGGTGCTTGGGCGCTGGAACGCTTCGTGCTTGATGCTGCACTGCAGCACACTTGGGTGCTGCCCTACGCCGGAGGACTCCATGCTCAATCGCACCACGACCCTGTTCTCGCACGTCAAACCGGGCGACACCGACTACCAGCCCGGTGGTTTGCGTGATTTTTTCCTGTATCGCGACCTTGGCGTTGCCGAAGCAACCCACGGCAAGGTCATCGCCCACCTGGTCAAGGCCAACATGGCACCGGAAAAGGGCACCGGCTGGCACCGGCATGAGGCGGACTTCCAGATCGTGATCATGGTCAAGGGCTGGGCCAAATTCATGTACGAAGACAAGGTCACGCTGGTCGAGGCCGGAGACTGCGTCCATCAGCGCCCGGGCATCCGGCACTACCTGTTCGACTACTCGCCCGACATGGAATACCTGGAAATCGTCTCGCCTGCCGATTTCAAGACGGTGGATGTGGAGCCCGTCTGCCCGATTCCCGACCCCACGCCCTGGCCCGCCTGAGGCAATCGGGATGGGCGCGTTGCGCCCGGGCCGCCCACCCGATGCTCAGAACTCGGCTTCGAGTTCGTCCATCTCGTCCGGTTCGAGCTGGGCCGCTGCCACCCACTCCTGCATCGCCGGCAACGCCATGACCGTCTGGCAGTAGGCTGCGCAGTCCGGATCGAGCGCGATGTCGTAAGTCAGAAAGCGGGTCACCACCGGCGCGTACATGGCGTCGGCCATGCACGGCTGCGCGCCGAACAGATAGGGCCCGCCGTACCGGGCCAGGCATTCTTTCCAGATTTCAACCACGCGGGCGATGTCGCCCTGCGCGCGCGACCACACCTTGTATCCGGGGAAGTGCGCCTTGATGTTCATCGGCATGGCCGAGCGCATGGAACTGAAGCCCGAGTGCATCTCGCCGCAGATCGAGCGGCAGTGCGAGCGGGCGGCCGCGTCGGCGGGCAACAGGCCGGCCCTGGGCTTGATCTCGTGCAGGTACTCGCCGATGGCCAGCGTGTCCCAGACTTTCAGGCCCTGGTGCTGCAGCGAGGGCACCAGCATCGACGGCGAGAGCAGCAGGATCTCGGCTTTCATCGCCGGATCGTCCGGCGGCACTACGTGCTCGGTGAAATCGAGCTTTGCCAGTCTGGCCATCAGCCAGCCTCGCAGGGCCCAGGCGCCATAGTTGCGGCTGCTGATGGTAAGGACGGTTTTGGGCATGAAACATCTCCTGGCAATGCCACGGCAGGACGCAAGGGCTGTGCCAGATCGGGGCGCACCAAGGCGGGGCATGCATGCCTGGCCCGCAAATTGCCTGCAACAGCCGCGACACGACCCCTTTCTTCAGGAAACCCATGCTTTATCAGGCCTACCAGTTCCAGTCCGACCTGATGTCGCCGCTCCGCCTGCTCGCGCAATCGCTGAGCGCCAACCTGTGGCTGGAAAAAACCGAACGCAGCCTGGTGCGGCGCCTGTCAGCCGTCAACGAGGTCGTCTCCCGCCTGCGTCTGACGCACAGCCGCCCGGCCTATGACATCCAGGCGGTGACGGTGGCCGGCGAACCGGTTCCCGTCATCGAAGAAACCGTCATGACGGCCCCGTTCGGCACGCTGCTGCGCTTTCGCAAGGCCCACACCGTGGGTGAAGCGCAGCCGGCGGTGTTGCTGGTGGCGCCTTTGTCGGGGCACTTTGCCACCTTGCTGCGCGAGACAGCGCGCACGCTGCTGCAGGACCATGACGTCTACATCACCGACTGGCACAACGCCCGGGATGTGCCGCTGAGCAAAGGCGGCTTCAGTCTGGACGACTACATCGATCACATGATCCGCTTCATCGCGGCGATTGGCCCGGGCGCCCACGTCGTCGCCGTGTGCCAGCCCTGCGTGGCCGCGCTGGCCGCCACAGCCGTGATGGCCGAAGACGATCACCCGGCACAGCCGCGCAGCCTGACGCTGATGGCCGGGCCGGTCGATTGCCGCATCAACCCGACCGGCGTGAACACGCTGGCCATGAGCAAGCCGATCGAATGGTTCGAAAAAAACCTGATCAGTCGCGTGCCGCTGCCACACGCCGGCTTCATGCGCCGCGTCTACCCTGGCTTCGTGCAGCTGACGGCCTTCATGAGCATGAACCCCGAGCGGCACAAGCAGGCGTTCAAGCACATGTACGAACACCTGGTGGAAGGCAACGTCGAGCAGGCCAGGGTGATTCAGGATTTTTACGACGAATACCTCGCCGTGAACGACCTGCCGGCCGAGTTCTATCTGGAGACTGTGGCCAAGGTGTTCCAGACCTTCGATCTGGCCCGCGGCGCGCTGAGCTACCGGGACCGCACCGTCAACACGGCGGCGATCCGTCGCACGGCATTGTTCACGGTGGAGGGTGAGCGCGACGACATCTGTTCCGTGGGGCAGACCGTGGCCGCCCACGACCTGTGTCCCAGCATCCGGCCCTACCTGAAAAACCACCACGTCCAGACCGGCGTGGGGCACTATGGCGTGTTCAGCGGCCGGAAATGGAACCAGCAGATCTATCCGCGGGTGCGTGAAGCCATCCACGCGAGCGCCGGCTGAAGCCGGGTCCGGGTTCCGGCGGTTGGTCGGGCTGGCAGGCCGACCCACGCGGCGGCGGCCCGGTCCGGGTCAGGGCAGCGGCGAGCCGGCTTTGGCTTCGGATTCGTCTGCCGGCCAGTCGCGGATGTAGGCCTTGAGCATCTGGTTTTCGAAGTTCTGGCTGTCCACGACCGCCTTGGCAACGTCGTAGAAGCTGATCACGCCCATCAGCATGCGCCGGTCCATCACCGGCATGTAGCGGGCATGGCGGTCAAGCATCATGCGGCGCACCTCGTCCATGTCGGTCTCGGAGGTGCAGGTCAGCGGATGGTCATCCATGGCCTTGCGCACCAGCGTGGTCCCCAGCTGGCCGGCGTTGCTGACCACCATCTGGATCACTTCGCGGAAGGTCAGCATGCCGACCAGGTCGCCATGCTCCATCACCACCAGCGAGCCGATGTCCTTTTCGGCCATCACCCGGACCGCATTGACCAGCGGTTCGTCCGGATGAACGGTGTAGAGGGTGTTGCCCTTGACGCGCAGGATGTCGCTGACTTTCATGGTTTTTCTCCGGGTCCCCGATTCAGGTTTATGGCAAAACAATATAGCCCACAATGATGGCAAACAACACCCGTAAAGTCATCACTTTCGTTTTTGGCTTTGCCCTGCCCTGATGGAGACCTTGAATGCCCGGTTATTCCGACCCCGGTTTTGACACGCTGGCGCTGCACGCCGGCGCCGCACCCGACCCCGCCACCGGCGCGCGCGCGGTACCGATCCACCTGACCACTTCCTTTGTTTTCGAGTCCAGCGACCACGCCGCCTCGTTGTTCAACCTGGAGCGCGCCGGCCACGTCTACAGCCGCATCAGCAACCCGACCAATGCGGTGTTCGAGCAAAGGATGGCGGCGCTGGAGGACGGCATCGGCGCCATTGCCACTGCCAGCGGCCAGGCGGCGCTGCACCTGGCCATCGCCACGCTGATGGGCGCTGGTTCGCACATCGTCGCCTCCACCGCGCTGTATGGCGGCTCGCAAAACCTGCTGCACTACACCCTGCGGCGCTTTGGCATCGAAACCACCTTCGTGCAGCCGGGCGACATTGATGGCTGGCGCGCGGCCGTTCGGCCCGAGACCAAACTTTTTTTCGGCGAAACAGTGGGCAACCCCGGCCTAGACGTGCTGGACATCCCCACCGTCAGCGCCATGGCGCACGAGGCCGGCGTGCCGCTGCTGGTCGACTCCACGCTGACCACGCCGTGGCTGATCAAGCCGTTCGAGCACGGCGCCGACCTGATCTACCATTCGGCCACCAAGTTCCTCTCCGGTCACGGCACGGTGATCGGCGGCGTGGTGGTCGATGGCGGCAGTTTCGACTGGGAGGGCCCGGCCACCCGTGGCCGCTTTGCCGAGCTGACCACGGCCTACGACGGCTTTCACAACATGGTCTTCAGCGAAGAAAGCACCATCGGCGCCTTTCTGCTGCGCGCCCGGCGCGAGGGTCTGCGCGACTTCGGTGCCTGCATGAGCCCGCACACCGCGTGGCTGATCCTGCAAGGCATCGAGACGCTGTCGCTGCGCATGGCGCGGCACATGGAGAACACGCGCAAGGTGGTGGAGTTCCTGGCCGGCCAGCCCTTCGTGGCGCGTGTCGGCCACCCGCTACTGGAAAGCCACCCCAGCCATGCGCTGGCGCAAAAGCTGCTGCCGCGTGGCGCCGGCTCGGTGTTCAGCTTCGACCTCAAGGGCAACCGTGAACAGGGCAAGAAGTTCATCGAAACGCTGAAGGTGTTCAGCCACCTGGCCAACGTGGGCGACTGCCGCTCGCTGGTGATCCACCCGGCCAGCACCACGCATTTCCGCATGAGCGATGAAGCCCTGGCCGGCGCCGGCATCACCCAGGGCACGATCCGCCTATCCATCGGACTGGAAGATCCGGACGACCTGATCGACGACCTGAAACGTGCCCTCAAGGCTGCGGAGAAAGCAGCATGATCCTCACCGTCAACAACACCCCCACTTATTGCTACACCGGGGGCAAGGCCTTCGATGCGGCCAAGCCGACCGTCGTCTTCATCCACGGCGTGCTCAATGACCACAGCGTCTGGATTCTGCAGAGCCGCTATCTGGCCCATCACGGCTGGAATGTGCTGGCAGTCGATCTGCCCGGTCATTGCCGCAGCGCAGGCGAGGCACCGTCCACGGTGGAGGAAGCCGCCGACTTCATCGCTGCGCTGCTGGACGCTGCCGGCGTGCAACAGGCGGCGCTGATCGGCCACAGCTGGGGCTCGCTGATCTCGCTGGAAGCCGCTGCCCGGTTGAAGGAACGAGTCAGCCATCTGGTGCTGGTCGGCACAGCCTTCCCGATGAAAGTGTCGCCGGCGCTGATCGAAGCCTCGCTGAACGAACCGATGAAGGCGCTGACCATGATCAACGTTTTTTCTCGCTCGACGCTGTCTGCACCGCCGTCGGCACTGGGGCCGGGTACCTGGGTCTATGGTGCCAACATGGCGCTGGGGCGTCGTGTGCTGGCGAGCAACCCCAAGGTCAACGTGTTCCATCGCGGCTTCAAGGCCTGCGACAGTTACGCCAATGGCGAGACAGCCATCAGCCAGATCACCTGCCCGGTGCTGTTCGTGCTTGGCGCCCAGGACCAGATGACACCGGCCAAAGCCGCGCAGGGCCTGATCGGCAAGGCGCGCGATTCGGGCAAGACCGTGCGGATTGCCACCTTGCCGGTCGGGCACCACCAGATGACCGAGACGCCCGACGAGACGCTTTTCGCGATCAGGGACTTCCTGCGTTCGTAATGGCAGCGCCTGTGTCTGTTGCAGAAATGGTGACACCGCCGATGAGCGCAGCGCGCGCCGCAGCGATCGCCGCCGACTTTGACCTGCGCGCCCTGCCCGCCGACTTTCTGGCCAACCCCTATCCGGTCTACGCGCTGCTGCGCGAAACCGATCCGGTGCGACAGTTGCCCGACGGCTCCTGGTTTCTGACGCGCCACAGCGACCTGATGGCGGTCTACCGGGACGCACAGACGTTCAGCTCGGACAAGAAGGTGGAGTTCGCGCCGAAATACAACCAGCCGCCCTTCGGCAGCGACACGGCGCCCTCCCCCCTGTACGAGCACCACACCACCAGTCTGGTGTTCAACGATCCGCCGCTGCACACCCGGGTGCGTAAGCTCATCATGGGCGCGCTGACGCGCCGCGCCATTGCCGAAATGGAGCCGGGCCTGGTTGCGCTGGTCGACCATCTGCTGCAAGTCATCGAGTCGCGCAGCGGCGGCGATCTGATCGAGGACTTTGCCGCTGCCATTCCGGTCGAGGTCATTGGCAACCTGCTGGGCGTGCCGCAGGCCGATCGCGGGCCGCTGCGTCAATGGTCGCTGGCGATACTGGGTGCGCTGGAGCCGGCGCTCACCGCGCAGCAACAGGAAGCGGGCAACCGATCCGTTCAGGACATGCTGGCGTACCTCAAGGGTCTGGTGGCCGAACGGCGCCGCCGCCCCGGCGACCCCGAACACGACGTGCTGACGCGCCTGATCCAGGGCGAGGCTGCCGGCGAAAAACTCAGTGAGCCTGAGCTTCTGCATAACTGCATCTTCCTGCTCAACGCCGGTCACGAAACCACGACCAACCTGATCGGCAATGCGCTGATCCTGCTGCAGGAGTACCCGGCCGCTCGCGAGCAGTTGCTTGCCGACATGGCCCGACACTGCGGCGATGCGGCAGCGCTGGAAGATGTGCTGACGCTGGCAATCGACGAGTGCCTGCGCTTCGAATCGTCCAACCAGCTGGGCAACCGGCGTGCCACGCGCCCCGCCTCGGTGGGTGGCGTGCAGTTGCCTGCCGGGGCGCTGGTCACGCTGTGCATCGGTGCGGCCAACCGCGATCCCGCGCTTTTTGCCAACCCCGAGCAGTTGGACCTGCGCCGCGACAACAACCGGCATCTGGCCTTCGGTTTTGGCATCCACCAGTGCGCCGGCCTGAGTCTGGCACGGCTGGAGGGCCGCATCGCCGTCGGCCGCTTTCTGCAGCGATTTCCCGGCTACCAGCTCACGCAAGCGCCCACCCGCGGCGGGCGCGCCCGTTTCAGGGGCTTCCTGCGGGCGCCGTTCCGGGTGGCATGACGCCCCGATCCAGGCTTTCCCCGACCTCGTTGCCGGGGTTACGGATCAGGTCCAGACCTTTCAGTCCCGAGATACGGCTGTTGGTCACGAAGGCGTCGACGCTCGGTGAGGCGCCCAGCAACAGGGCGTTGATCAGCGGGCGCGCCTCCACCTGATCCAGATCGACCAGCAGCACCTGGCGACCATCTTCCAGCTGGCCGACCCAGTCCAGCTTCACCAGCGCATCGATCGCCGGCTCCAGTTGCAGGCTCTCGACCCGCAGGCGCAGCGCCAGGTCAGCGACGTTCATGCCTTTTTCGGGGGTCGAACGGGCGGCGTCGAGTGCCTGTATCGCCTCGACGGCCAGCTGGAACTGCCAGCCCGGCGTACCGCCGCGTCGCTCCACGCCGGCCATCAGGCTGGGCAGGTAGGCCGCGATGACCGCGCCGAGCAACACCAGCACCCAGACGATGTAGATCCACAGCAGCAGGATGGGTACTGCGACAAAGGCGCCGTAGATCGCCGACATGCCGGGCATCATGCCCAGATACAGCGCCAGCCCCTTCTTCGCCACCTCCAGTCCGATGGCAAAAAACAGCGCACCGGCCAACGCGTGCCTGCGCTTGACATGCGTGTTGGGGACAAACCGGAACAGTCCCGACACAGCCCAGACGACGAGACCGAACTCGATGAGGTCGAACACGTATTTCACCGCCGCCGGCAGCGCCTGCACCAGCCCGCGCGAGGACGACACTGCATAAGAGGTCAGCGCCAGCAAGGCGGCCAGCGCCAGCGGGCCCAGCGTCAGCACCGCCCAGTACATCAGCACCCGCTGCGCCAGCGGCCGCGGTCGCCGCACGCGCCAGATACCGTTGAGCGTGCGGTCGATGGTGAGCACCAGCGACAGCGCCGACAGCACCAGAAAACCGAAGCCGACGGCCCCGACCCGGCTGGCTTTGGCTGAAAACTGTGTCAGATACCCCATCACCTGCCGCGCAATCGACTCGGGAAACAGGCTGTCGGACATCCATTGCTGCATCGCGCCCTGCAACTTGCCGAAAGCCGGGAATGCTGAGAACACTGCGAGCAGCACGGTGAACAGCGGCACCAGCGAAATGATGGTGGTGAAAGTCAGGCTGCTGGCCGTCAGCCCCAGGCGGTCCTCACGGAAACGCTCCTGAAGGGTGCGGGCGGTGACCAGCCAGGGAAAGTCCTTCAGGGACTGCAAGGTTTCGCGCCAGTCGGGCAGATTCATGGCCGCTATGATGCCATTGCAATGAACACCCCTTCCGCTTACGTCCGGCTGACCCGCACCCTGGCCGTCGGCAGCCTGCTGGCGCTGATCGCGCTCACCCTGTCCTGGGAGCTGTGGCTGGCGCCGCTGCGACCCGGTGGCTCCTGGCTGGCGCTGAAGGCGCTGCCGCTGTGCTTTCCGCTGGCGGGCCTGCTGAAAAACCGCCTGTACACCTACCGCTGGATGAGCCTGGTGATCTGGCTGTACTTCATCGAAGGCGTGGTGCGCGCCTGGAGTGACAAGCCACCCGGCAACTGGCTGGCCCTGCTCGAAGTGCTGCTGTGCCTGGTGCTGTTCACCGCCTGCGTGATGCACGTGCAACTTCGCCTGAAGAGCGTGGCCGCGAAAACCGGGGTTCCTTCGGCTGCCGCGCCATGACGGACCTGCTTGACACGCTGCGCCAGATCACCGGCGCCGCCCACGTCTATACCGACGGCGACCTGAGCGCCTACACCCGCGACTGGCGCCAGCGCGCGCAAGGCACGGCACTGGCCGTGGTGCGCCCCGGCAACACCGAAGAAGTGGCTGCGGTGGTGCGCGCCTGCCGGGCGCGGCAGGCCGACCTGAACGTCAGCATCGTGCCGCAAGGCGGCAACACCGGTCTGGCCGTCGGCTCGGTGCCCGACACCACCGGCCGCCAGGTCGTGCTGAACCTGACGCGCATGAGCACCGTGCGCAGCATCGACGTGGCCAACCTGACGGTCACTGCCGACGCCGGCTGCGTGCTGCAGCATCTGCAGGAAGCCGCCGAAGCGGCCGACCTGCTGTTTCCGCTGAGCCTGGCGGCCGAGGGCAGCTGCACCATCGGCGGCAACCTGGCCACCAACGCCGGCGGCACCCAGGTACTGCGCTACGGCAACACGCGCGACCTGTGCCTGGGCCTGGAAGTGGTCAACGCCAGCGGCGACATCTGGCACGGCCTGACCGGCCTGCGCAAGGACAACACCGGCTATGACCTGCGCAACCTGATGATCGGCAGCGAAGGCACGCTGGGCATCATCACCGCTGCGACACTGAAGCTGTACCCGCTGCCCGCCGCCCGCCTGACGGCCTGGGCGGCCGTGCCTTCGATGCAGGCGGCGGTGGATCTGCTGGGGCTGGCGCAAAAGCAGTTCGACGCCGGCCTGACCGGCTTTGAGGTGATGGGGCAGTTTGCACTGAGCCTGGTGGACAAGCACTTCCCGCAGCTGGATGTGCCGATGTTTCGCCACTCGCCCTGGTGCGTGCTGCTGGAAAACTCCGACCACGAGTCCGAGCCCCACGCGATGGCGCGCTTCGAACACCTGCTGTCGGCCGCGATGGACCGCGGCCTGGTCAGCGATGCCATCGTCGCCGCCAGCCTGAACCAGGCGCGCCACCTGTGGCACCTGCGCGAGAGCATTCCACTGGCGCAGGCGCAGGAAGGCCTGAACATCAAACACGACATTTCGGTGCCGATTTCGCGAATTCCCGACTTCGTTGCCGAAACCGACGCTCAGCTGGCGCGCAACATCGCCGGCGTGCGGCTGGTCAATTTCGGCCATCTGGGCGACGGCAACCTGCACTACAACGTGCAGGCCCCCGAGGGCAGCGACGCGGCCGCATTCCTGCGGGAGCAGGAAGACTGGGTCAACACCTTGGTCTACGACGCCGTGACGCGCCACCACGGGTCGATTTCGGCCGAGCACGGCGTGGGCAGCCTCAAGGCCAGCAAGCTGCCCCGCTACAAGTCGTCGGTGGCACTGGACATGATGCGCGCTGTCAAGCAGGCGCTGGATCCGACCGGGCTGCTCAATCCCGGCCGCGTGCTCGCCGCTTCAGACTGAAAGTTGCAGGGCGCAGCCGCCGCCGGCCGCCCGGATCAGAGCTGGAACGCCACCCACAGCAGCAGACCCTCGCCGATCTCGCGCAGCATGCCGGCCGGCTCGGCCCGGTACGGGGCGCTCGCGGCGCGCCGGCGCTCGAGCCAGCCGGCGAAGCGCCTAACGTCTTCGGCTTCATAGAACGCCACCATCAGTTCATAGTTGAGAAACAGGCTGCGTTCGTCCAGATTGGCCGACCCCACCAGCGCCACCTCGTCATCGACCACCACGGCCTTGGCGTGAATCATCTGCGGCAGCAGCCAGATGCGGGCGCCAGCGGACGCCAGTTCGCGCAGCGCGCGGTGGCGGGCCAGATCGGCGAGGTGGTGATTCGAATGGGCAGGCAGCACCAGGTCGACTTGCACGCCGCGCCGCGACGCCAGGCACAGCGCCATCAGCAAGGTGCCGTCGGGCACGAAATAGGGCGTCACGGCCATGATGCGCTCGTGCGCATTGAAGGTCGCCGATACCAGCAGGGTGAAAAAAGTGTCGTCCACCTGATCCGGCCCGCTGGGTATCAGTTGCACCCGCGGGGCGGTCGATGAAGGGCGGTCAACTACCGCTGTAGGCTCAGCGGCGGCCGGCGGCAGCGCCACGGCGGCCGGCCCGCCGGCGAAGTTCCAGTCAGCGTCGAACCGCTGCAGGGCCTGCTGAGCCAGCGGGCCGCGCAGGTCGAAGGTCAGGTCGTCCCAGGCCGGCTTGCTGCCGAGCAGGCCACTGTCGGCCCCGAAGTATTCGGCCGCGAGGTTTCGGCCCCCGCACCAGAGATGACTGGCGTCGGCAATGGCCATCTTGCGGTGATTGCGAAGATTGGTGCGCCCTTTCAGCGGGGAGCTGAGCGGGGGCACGAACAGCGCGGTGCGAACGCCCGCTTCAACCAGCGGTTTCAGGTCCGGCCGCCCGCCCAGCCAGGCGCCCACGCCATCGAGCAGCAGGCGCACGCGCACGCCGTCACGGGCACGGGCGGCCAGCCGCTGGGAGATATCGGCGCCCAGCGCGTCGTCGCCGAGGATGAAGGTGCAGATTTCCAGCGATTGCTGCGCGCCATCGATCAGCGCATGCAAGGCCGCCAGCGCCTGACTGCCGGTTTCGTGGATGGTCAGATTTTCATAAGTGGCGGCAACCGGCAGCGCCATCGCCGCGGCCAGCTGACGGCTGCGCCAGCCCGCTTCGATGCTGCCGTCAGGCGTTGCCATCATTGCGCGCGGCGGCGGGCGGCGCTTGACTACCTTGCGACTGCCGAACACCAGGTACAACGGCAGTGCCACATAGGGTAGCAGGATCAGGGCCAGCACCCAGGTGATGGCGGCCGACGGATGACGGCGCTGGTGCAAGGTGTGTGAGCCGGCGACGTAGATCGCCAGCCCCGCCATCACGAACAGGCCATGCAGCGACACCCAGTTGACATCGCGCAGGGGCGTCAGCACCGCCCGCTCCCCAGCCGCAGGCACCGTCCATCGACACGACCGGCAGCCGCGCGAGCCCCCGCAAGCAAGGTTCGGGCGTTGAAGCCGGTCCGTTGGTGCATGTCTGCGTTCTCCGATGTCCGTCAATGAGGGCCGCCGCGGGCCGATGGGTGACGCCGGTCAAGGGCGGGAGCTGCGCGGAACTTTACCGCACCTGCCGGTATCATTGTCCAGATGCGTCGTCTTCTGCTGACCCTCATGATCGTGATGCTGCCCTTGCGCGGGTGGGTCGGCGACGCCATGGCCATGGAAGTGACCCAGCCGGGGTTTAATGCCACTAGTCTGGTAGCAGCAATGCACCATTCAACGCTGGATAGCAGCCAGATTGACCAAAAAACAGTGGCAAATCCGGTCAGAGGGGTCGGCTCGCACTGCGAGGACCTTACCGCCGTTGAAGCAGCTGCCGCCGGGACCGATGATGCAACGCCGGCACATGGCAGCTGCGGCGCCTGCTCGGTCTGCCACGCGGTCGCGCTGCAGCTGTGGACTGTTGTGCCAGCGAACGTCCCCTCCGTTTCTCCGCCGCCGGCCATGATGGCCGAGTCGTTCGCGAGCGCCGAGCCCCGGCCCGCGAGCAAGCCACCCATTTCCTGATCCCGAAGCCCGAAGTCCGTCCCGACTGCCCTGACCGGCAGCTGTCAGACGGTCCCTGGTGCCGCCAGCCGCGCCCCGACGGCGCGGCGAGCGGCCGTCGTCTGATCAGGAGATTTCATGAAGAAGAACCGAACACTCACCCAACGGCTGGCAGCAGCCTTGCTGGCGGGTGGCGCCCTGCCCGGAGCGCTGGCGGCCGACCTTGCACCTGCACCTGCACCCCGCCCCGCCGACCCGAGCAGCCCCATGACACCGGTTCCACCCATCCGCTACAGCAGCGTCTTCACCGATCCGGTTTCGCTGCAAGCGCCCGGCGGCACCGACTGGGTCGGCGCCAATGCCGAAGTGGCCCGGTTTCCGCGTGGCCACATCGACATCCTGAAATGGGAGGCGGCCAATCCGGGTGCTGAACCTGCCTCTGCCACTACCCGCCCCGGCTCGGCAAAAAAGGACGGACAACCATGAAGCGCGCAACCCGCATCTGGCTGCTGGCCGCCAGCGCCGCGCTGCTCACAGGCTGTGCCGGCGTGTCGATGGACGAACAGCGTGCCACCGTGTCCCGTCTCGCCGAGGGCCGCACCGGCGGCGTCGCCATTACGGCCACGCAACTGGCCTCATCGCAAGGGACGCAGACCGACCAGCGCGTCACCGCCCTGCTGGCCGCCCCGCTGGGTGCGGATGCGGCTGTCGAGATCGCGCTGCTGAACAACCCGGCGCTGCAAGCCAGTCTGGCTGGCCTGCAGATGGCTGCCGCTGAACGGGTGCAGGCCGGCACGCTGCCCAATCCGCACTTTGCCTTCGGCCGGCTGGTCGAGGGCAACCTGGTCGAATGGGAACGCGCGCTCGGATTCAACCTGTTCGCGGTGCTGACCATGCCCTGGCGCATCCAGTGGCAGGACGGCCAGCTGGCGCTGGCCCAGTTGCGCACCGCGCAGGATGTGGTGAGGCTGGCCGCCGACACGCGCAAGGCCTGGGTGCAGGCGGTCGCCGCGGAGCAGGTGGCCCGCCAGACGCAGACCGCGATGGAGGCGATGCAAGCCGCCGCCGAGCTGGCGCGCCGCATGACGCGGGTGGGCAACTGGAGCACCTACCAGCAGGCGCGCGAAGAACTGGCGCTGGCCGAGGCCACGGCGCAACTGGCGCGGGCTCGGCAAGCCGCGTTTGCCGCCCGCGAGAATCTCACCCGCCAGATGGGCCTGTGGGGCGAGCAGATTGGCTACACGCTGCCAGAACGCCTGCCCGACCTGCCAAAGGCGCCTGAAGCAGCGACCGACATCGAGTCGATGGCGCTGCGCGAGCGCCTGGACGTTCGCGCCGCACGCGACGAAGCGCAATTCGTGGCCGACAACCTGGGTTTCGTCAAGGTCACCGGCGTCATCAGCGGGCTGGATCTGGGTCTGGTCTACAACACCAACATCGACAACGCGGCCGGCGCACAGGACATCAAGAAAGGCTGGGGGCTGGAGCTGCCGATCCCGCTGTTCGACTGGGGCGGCGCGCGCAACGCCCGCGCGCAGGGCCAGTACCTGCAGGCGGTTGCGCGCGTGCGTGACGTGGCCGTGCGCGCCCGCTCCGAAGTCCGCGAAGCCTGGCACGGCTACCGCACGGCCTGGGACCTGGCGCGCCAATACCGCGACACCATGGTGCCGCTGCGCAAACGCATGAATGACGAGGTCGTGCTGCGCTACAACGGCATGCTGATGAGCGCCTGGGACTTGCTGGCCGATACCCGCCAGCAGGCGCTCACGGTGGCCCGTGCCATCGAGGCCGAACGCGACTTCTGGCTTGCCGACACCGATCTGAAAACCGCCCTGAGCGGCACATCGCCCGGCGCGATGGCGCAGTTCAAGGCCGCCGCCGGCGGCGCCGGCGCTGAACCCAGGGGGCACTGAGCCATGCAAAGACGACATCTTTTGACCGGCCTGGCGCAGACCGCCGGCCTGGCCGTTGCGACAGGCTCCGTGAGCCGTGTTGCGATGGCGGCTTTGCCCGAAGCCGTGCAGCAAACCTCGGCAGACACCGCGCCGCCGCTCAACCCGCCCAACGGCCGCCCTTACAACCCGGTTGTCACGCTCAACGGCTGGACCTGCCCCTGGCGCATGAACAATGGCGTGAAGGAGTTTCATCTGGTGGCCGAGCCGGTGGTGCGCGAAATGGCGCCCGGCTTCAAAGTGAATCTGTGGGGCTATAACGGCCAGAGCCCCGGCCCGACCATCGAGGTGGTCGAGGGTGACAGGGTTCGCCTGTTCGTCACCAACCGGTTACCCGAACACACCACCATCCACTGGCACGGCCAGCGCCTGCCCAACGGCATGGACGGCGTGGGCGGTCTGAACCAGCCGCAGATTCCGGTAGGCAAGACCTTTGTCTATGAGTTCATCGCACGCCGGCCCGGCACCTTCATGTATCACCCGCACGCGGATGAAATGACGCAGATGGCGATGGGCATGATGGGCCTGTGGATCACGCACCCCAAAGGGCGCCATCCGCTGATCGCTCTGGTGCAGCGCGACTACGCCTTCCTGCTCAACGCCTTTGACGTTGTGCCCGGCAGCCTGACGCCGCAGGTCAACACCATGCTGGACTTCAACATCTGGGCCTTCAACAGCCGGGTGTTCCCCGCCATCAGCCCGCTGGTGGCCCGGCTGGGTGACCGTGTGCGGGTGCGGGTGGGCAACCTGACCATGACCAACCACCCGGTCCACATTCACGGCATCGAGTTTGAGGTGACCGGCACTGACGGCGGCCCGGTTCCGCTGACTGCACGCTGGCCCGAGGTCACCACCGACGTTGCCGTGGGCCAGATGCGGCAGCTCGAGTTTCTGGCCGACGAACCGGGCGACTGGGCCCTGCATTGCCACAAAAGCCATCACACCATGGGCGCCATGGGGCACGGTGTACCGACCATGATCGGTGTGGACCACCGTGGCCTGGTGCAAAAGATCCAGAAACTGGTGCCCGACTACATGGTGATGGGCGAGCGCGGCATGGCCGATATGGGCGAGATGGAAATGCCGCTGCCCGACAACACCTTCCCGATGATGACGGGCACCGGCCCCTACGGCGCCATCGAGATGGGCGGCATGTTCACCACGCTGAAGGTGCGCGCGGGCCTGGCAAACGGCGACTACCGTGACCCTGGCAACTACCAGCAACCGCCCGGCACGCAGGCCTGGGAGTGGAAAGGAACGGCTGGTGTACCCGACATGCCGCCGGCCTCCCGGCCCGCCGCCCTGGGAACGGGGCCGACCCAGGGCAGCGCGCGCAAACCCACGGGTCATGGCGGCCACCATTGAACGTGAACAAAAGGAAACACACCATGACATACGCCAAATTGATAGCAACATGGGTCCTTCTGACGCTGGGAACAGCTTCTTTCTCCCATGAAAACCATGAAAAGAAGGCCGAGGGGGTCAGTTCCACCGCACCAGAACAAAAGGCCTGGGGCATTGCCGGCCAGGCGGCCAAAGTGAGCCGCACCATCACGGTCCGCATGACGGACGCCATGCGCTTTGAGCCGGCCCTCATCACCGTGCGCGAAGGCGAAACGGTGCGTCTGCGGGCGGTCAACCAGGGCAAGGTGCTGCACGAGATCGTGCTGGGTACAGCCAGCGAACTGGCCGCTCATGCGGCCCTGATGAAAAAATTTCCCGGCATGGAGCACGACGAACCCTGGATGGCGCATGTATCCACCGGCAAACGCGGCGACATCGTCTGGACCTTCAACCGACCCGGCGAGTTCGATTTCGCCTGCCTGATCCCCGGCCACTTTGAAGCCGGCATGGTCGGCAAACTGATCGTCACGGCTCAGTGAAACCGAACGACCTTCTCATTTTTTTCATTCATCCCAAGGAGTCAACCATGCAACGCAGAACCCTGATCCACCACACCCTGCAAGCATTGGCAGCCGCCAGCGCGGTAGCGCTCGCCCCGCCGCTGTTCGCGCAAGGCCCCAAACCGCTGGTCGAAGTCTGGAAAGACCCGAACTGCGGCTGCTGCAAGGACTGGGTCATGCACCTGGAAGCCAGCGGTTTCGCAGTCAAAACACACGACAGCGGCAACGATGCCAAGCGCGCCAGTGTCGGGCTGGCGCGCCAGCACGCCTCCTGCCACACCGCGGTGGTCAACGGCTACGTGCTGGAAGGCCATGTGCCGGCCAGCGACATCAAGCGGCTGCTCCAGGAGCGGCCCAAGGCGCTGGGTCTGGCGGTACCGGGCATGCCGGTTGGCTCTCCCGGCATGGACGGGCCGGCCTATGGCGGGCGCAAGGACCCATTTGACGTGCTGCTGGTGCAGGCGGATGGAAGTCATCGCGTGTTCAAGTCCTACGACGGAAAGGTCCGATCATGAAACGCATTACGCTCCTCCTGCTGATGGGCATGACTGTGGCCGGTGCCACTTTGTCCCAAACACCCGCCACATCGCCGGCTGTCGCCCCTGGTGCCGGCGCCAGCGCCGGCGCTTCCGTGATGACCGACGGCGAAGTCCGGAAAGTCGACAAGTCGGCGAAGAAAATCACGCTGCGGCATGGACCGATCCAGAACCTGGACATGCCGGCCATGACCATGGTGTTCCAGGTACCTGACGCTGCCCTGCTCGACGGCCTGGCCGTCGGTGACAAACTGCGCTTTCACGCCGAACAGCAAAACGGTGCCTTCGTCGTCACGCGTGTGGAGAAAGTCGGTGGCTGAACACCGGCCCTCCCGACCCGAAGGCCTCGATGCTTCAGCCGCCTGACGTGCCGTGCACTGGGCGGGTTGCCACATGGATAATCTTTTCATGAACAACCCGACCTCACCTCCCTTCGCCCCGTCAGTGCCACCGGCCGGTTATCCCGGTGCGATCACCGACGTGGCCGGCATTGAGGTCGGTCACTTCACCGAGTCGCGCCGCCCCACCGGCTGCAGCGTGGTGCTGGCGCAGACCGGCGCCGTGGGTGGCGTGGACGTGCGGGGTGCAGCGCCCGGCACGCGAGAGACCGACCTGCTGGATCCGACCAACACGGTCGGCACGGTGCATGCGGTACTGCTGTCGGGCGGCAGCGCCTTCGGGCTGGACGCTGCGGGCGGCGTGATGCGCTGGCTGGAAGCGCACGGCGTCGGCCTGGACGTGGGCAGTGCGCGCGTGCCCATCGTGCCGGCAGCTGTGCTGTTTGATCTCTACGTGGGTGATGCGCGCATCCGGCCTGACGCCCAAGCGGGATTCGCCGCCTGTGAAGCCGCCAGCCGTCAGCCGCCGGCACAAGGCAATGTGGGCGCCGGCACCGGTGCGTCGGTGGGCAAGGTTTTTGGCATGCCGTTTGCCATGAAAGGGGGCATCGGCACGGCGTCGGTGCGCGTCGGTGCCGTGACGGTGGGTGCGCTGGTTGCCTGCAATGCACTGGGTGACGTCATCCACCCCAATACTGGCGTCATCCTGGCGGGCGCACGCAGCGCGCAATCGGGCGCCGGCCTGCGCGACACCCGCCGGGCGTTGCTGGCCGGCGAGCCGCCGCTGCCCATTCTCGCCGGCACCAACACCACCATTGGCGTGATCGCCACCGACGCACCACTGACCAAGGTGCAGGCCCGGCGTCTGGCCACGCTGGGGCACGACGGCCTGGCGCGTTGCATCAATCCGGTTCACACCCTTTCGGACGGCGACACGCTGTTTGCCATCGGCACCGGTCTGGCGGGCACCTCGCCCGGCATGATGGTGCTGGGCGTCATGGCGGCCGAGGCAGTCGCGCGGGCCACGGTCAACGCAATCCTGGCAGCCAAGGGGATTCACACCGGTGACCTGAGCCTGCCTGCGGCCAGCGATCAGTCACGAACGCCAGGTTCGGGCTTGGCATAATTCCAGCGGAATCCGGTCAAAAACCAGTCGCCTCCAGCTTCCTCCAGTCAAAGGGAAAACCATGTCACCATCCAAACTCTCATCGAAATCGCGTGCCTTCAGCCGCCTCATCCCGGCCGCCTTCATCGCGCTGACACTGACTGCGTGCGCGCCCGACGCCTGGAAGTACAACCCGAACATCAGCGCTTTCTACAACCGGGTTCTGCAGCACTGCGGGGAAATGGCGCTCGGACCGGTTTCTGTCCAGATGCTGGTCAATCAGGATGCCAACTACGCGACCGGCCCGATTTTCCTGGACATGTTGTCCGACTATGACTCCGGGAAACTGAGCACGCCCGCTTTCGTATCTGCCGTATCGTCCGCCGCCAGGATTCCGGAAGACGCACCGGTCATCCGCTGCATTACTGCGCAGAAAAACGCGCCCTGAATCCATCGCGACAACGCCGCCTGGTTCAGGTGGGCTTGCCGGGTCGTGTCGCGCCGGAGGCCATCGGCGCAGCCCCGTCGATGCTGTTGCGCAGTGCCGTCTGTGCGACAGCATCCAGCGCGCCATCGACCACAGCTCGCGCGGCAACGAGCCGCAACTGACCGCCTTGCGCCAGCTTTTCCAGCGTGCGTCGAGTCATCGAATGCGCCGTTCCGCCGACACGGGAGAACAGGAACAGCGACCCCTGCGGGCTGGACCAGGTCAGTTGCAGGCGTTCCCAATGGCCTTCGATCGAAAGCTCCACCCAAGCGCCCAGGCGGGTGAGCGCCTCAAGTTGTGCAGGTTCGGAAGCCGGCGTTGCGTCGGCATCGAGCGCCTGCGGAATCGTCGAATCAGCGACTGCCGCGTCCGCTTCGTAATCCATGAAGCCCGAATCCTGGGCTTCCTTGCCCACAATCCATACCTCGGACGCGTCGGCCGCATCGAAATGCGCCTGAAGTTCGTCACGGGTCAGTGGCAACGGTGAATCAGCCGCCGGCTGGTCCGGGGCCGGCGTTGCAGCAGCGGGCGGTGCAGAGGACTTCGTGCCGGCCGGTTTCAAGGCCTTCTGATGCAGTGACATCAGCAGATCGAGGAATTCCTGCAGTCTCTCCGCTGGGTAGTCGATGCCGGAAAGGCCCTCACGCAGTCGCGCGATCAGCCCGGGAATCAGCTTGAGCAGCCGCTCCCGTCCGGCACGATCCAGGTCGATCCGCGTGCTCCAGAGCAGGTCGGCAACCAGTGCGGCATAGCCGCCCGGATCGATACCATCCTCGGGGTTCGCCAATCGGTCGCGGGCAATGACCTGCGACCAGGGCCCCAGCAACAAGGCCACCACCGGCGACGGCGCCAGCTGCAGCGCTTCGCGCTCGCGCATCTCGCGCGAGATCTGCTCGGCCAGCTGCTGGCGCCGCTCGGCCTGCAACAGCGCCTGCAGTGCCTGTTCGCGCAGCTGCCGGCTTCGTCTGGCCTGAGTTTCCCAATCCTCCTGCAAGGCTGACAGCGCCGCCGAAAACAACTCGGGCGAGACCGCCTGCGCCGAGGCCAGAGCTTCCACCGCGCTTTGTACCGGTTCCAAAAATGCGACGAACCCGTCATCCTTTTCGCTGGCAAAGCCGAGCGCGCGCTGCGTAACCTGGTCGAGCAATTGACGCGCCGCGTGTTGCCGGTCGCTGAAAAAGCGTGGATCGGCCATCGCCAGCCGCAAAAGGGCCGGCTCCAGCGCGCCAACCGCATTGCGCACGGATGGCGCCAGTCGCGCGTCATTGACGATGTTCTCGACCATCAGGCTGACCACTTCCAGTCCCAGTGCCTGGCCCATGCCGCGGGCCTCAAGACGCAGGCTGGCACGCAACGAGACGGCCGATTCGGATTCAAGGGCAACCGCGGTGGTTTCTGCCGGCCGCCCGGCCGTCAGGGCGGTGCGGCGGGTCAGCCGCTGCATCACCTGGTCGACCTGCTGCATCTCGGCCAGCGCCTCGAATGCGGCCGGAACCGTTGGCGCAAACGTCGGCGCCGACGGAGCGCCGTGTCGCTCGCTGAAAGTTGGCTGCGCAGCGCTTCCAGGCGCCGGTGACTCGTCGGGCAGTTCACCGGCGAGGAGCTGCCGCAGGTGCGACAGCGTCAAAAGCGTCGCACTGTGCGTATCGCCAAATTCACCGGTGAGCTCCACATCCAGCGATGCAAGGGTTGCGCCGCTGCGCCTGCCACTACCTGGGGCCGCCGGGCCTTGGGCGAGTGTCGGTGCGGTGTTCGAAGGCGCCCATCCGCCGCGACCACTCACGCCGGGAGATCCGGCACGCGTACCAGCGGCCTGCGTGACGTGGTACGGTGCCGGAACCACGCCCGCGTCCCGCAAGGATCGGCTGATGGTTTGGTATCGGCTGACCAGCGACTGCCCGAGCGCCTGTCCCAAGACTTGCAACCATAGCACGCGAGTCGGTGCGGCCGCACCTGTCTGGCGCAAGACTTCGTGCAAGGAACGTGCGTAGACTTCGGGTCGCAGCGGGTTGCGATCCACATACACCCGCTCCAGCCCCAAGGCACCGCATACCAGCCGGTTCAGTTCGGCGAGTTCAGCGTCTGTCGCCAGCAACACGGCCTGCTGGATGCGCGCCACTTCGACCCGGTCCTGAACCTGTGTCTCGTCCATCAGTTCGAGCAGATCAAAGCGCAGTTCAGCCTCGGCGACCGGAACAGGCTTCGGCGCTGGCGCGCCGGTTGCCGTGAATTCGGCCAGCAACAGTTCCGGGAAACGTCGGCAGAGAAAATCTTCACGGTGATTCAGCAGCCGCAGGCTTTCCTGCAGCAAATTGCGATCCCGCGGGTCCATCGACGAGCTGGCGCGCTCAAACAGCGCGGGACGACCAGCATCTAACAGGCCCTTCATCAAGGCGGTGCCATCGACAGCGGCCGAGCGAACACAAGTCAGAAACACATCACCGGAACTGCTCATCCACGCTCCGAAACCGGTCGTGGTTTGCCGGAGCAACCAGGCAACTCAGCGACGTTCACGATCACCGGGCGCAGGTGGCTGCGCCAAGCTGTTGCGCAGTGCTTCCTGGGCCACCGCATCAAGCGCGCCATCGATCATCAGACCGGCCGAGACAATACGGATCATGCCGGAGGCCATCAGCCGCGACATAGAACGGCGCGACATCGAATGCGCACTGCCCCGTGTTGACGTGAACATGAACAGCGTGCGGTGCGGGCTGCTCCAGGTCAGCTTGAGGCGGGTCCATTCGCCATCGAGCATCAGTTCAACCCAAGCGCCCTCGCTGATGGTATCGCTGGCTGCATAGGCAGCCTCCTGGTCGGCCAGCGAGACTTCCAGCGTCGACGGATCGAGCGGCATTACCGCTTCGGCTTCCAGATAGCCGGCGCCGGCGGTTTCTTCAGCGCCCAGCCAGGGCGCCTCCGACGGCATCGAATCGGGTGATGCCGAATCGTCGCGCTGCCCCGACGTGCTGGCAACGAAATCGGCCAACGGGCTAGATGCCTCCGCCTTTTCGCGCGCCTGACGTGCCTCCTGCAAAACCATCTCATGGCAGGCAATGAGTTCGTCGAAAAACATGCCGATGCGCGACGACGGGTAGGCAATCATCTGCAAGCCCGAGCGCAAGGTGGACAGCATCGAGGGGATCATTTCGACCAGTCGCACAGGGTTGCGCCGGGCCAGCTGCGGCTGCACGCTCCAGATCAGATCGTCTACCAGTGCCAGGTAGCCTTGCGGGTCGGAACTGCCCGTGGTGCAGTTGAGCTGGGACTCGGCGACCACTTGTGCCCAGGGTCCGGCCAGGAAGCTGCGAACCAGCACCGGCACCGGCTGGTCGCCCATCCTGTGCAGCCACTGATCCACCAAGCGCTGAGCGAGCAAGTTGCGCTGCTCGACATGCAACAGCTTGCGCGCCGTTTCTTCGCGCAGCAGCAGCAGCGCCTTGTCGTCACGTTGCCAGATGGCCGCCAGACGGTTCAGTTCGCGCGCGAACGCCATGGCCGCCGGAACGTCAGCCGACTGAATTCCGGCTGTCGCACTCTCGATCGAGTTCAGAAAGCGCTGGTAACCCTCGTCATTTTCACTGGTGAATGCAAGACTGCGGTCGGTGACGCGATCTAGAAACTGGCGCGCCGGGTGGCGGTGATCGCTGAAAAAGCGCACATCCGACTGGGACAATTCCAGCAGGGAATCTTGCAACTGGCGCAAACGATCACGCACACCTTGCAACAGGCGCTCGTCCTGCACCAGGTTGTCGATCATCATCCGCGTCACTTCTTCGCCGATCTGCCGCCCCAGCTGCCGGCCATCCAGCGGCGCGCGCGTCAACAAGTCCACGTGCTGGGCGGCTGAATTGCCGGATACCGAGGCCTGCTCCTTCTTGCGGGACTCCAGTCGCTGAATCATCGCCTCGACCTGCTTCATGTCCTGCAGCGCCTGTACCGACGCCGGGACGGTGTGCAGGAAATCGTTGCCGGGCCGCCCTGTCACTGCCGCCAGATCGCCAAGGTCGGCAGTCAGCAGTCGGCGCAGTCGCTCAAGCGTGAGGATGGAGCGCGTCGTTTCGTTGGTCCTGGCAGCGGCGCCCGGCGTCACCACTGCCGTCAAGGTGGGCGCGCTGACGCCCGCCGGCTCGACCCCGTGCGACAGCATCCACTCGCTCATTTCACGGTAGATCTGCCGCAGCGCAACACCCATCCGGCCCGCCGCCGAGCCCAGCACTTCGCTGCGGATTTCAGCAATCGAGATGTGCGCCGCCATGGTGTCGCGCAGCGCCTTGGCGAACAGTTCAGGGCGCAGCGGATTGATGTTGGGCTGAACACTGATCCAGCCCATCACGGCGCTCATCAGCGCATTGAAGCGCGGCAACACTTCACCGACGGCAAAGTCCAGCTCCTGCTGCACGCGGGCCAGCTCGATGCTCTGGTCAAGCTGGTGCACATCCAGCAGCTGAATGTCTTCAAACCGCACCAGCGGCCGGCTGCCAGCGTCGGAAACGCCGCCGTAGGACAGCACCCGTAACTGGCCGGAGAAAGCGTTTTTCAGCGAGTCCCGCTGACCCAGAAGCTGCTCGATCACGGGCCGCAACTCGGGGCGAAATGCCCCGCTGCCCGCCGACTTGCCGGGCTGCAGGCCGGCTGCCAGCTTCAGGCCATCGAGCACCTGGTCCATGATCCCCGGTGCCTGCGACAGCGCCATTTCAATGCACGCCGAAACCGTGATCCGGCGACCACTCGCGTTGTCGACGATTCCGATACGGCGGGGAATGGCAACTGTCATCGCAACCTGCGTACAAAAATGGGGCCTGACGACGTAGTGGTAGCTACTTCAACGCTTTATACCGCATGCGGCGCGGCTTGGCACCCTCCTCGCCCAGGCGTTTCTTCTTGTCGGCCTCATATTCCTGATAGTTGCCGTTGAAAAACACCCACTGGCTGTCGCCTTCGGCGGCCAGGATGTGCGTGGCGATCCGGTCCAGAAACCAGCGGTCGTGGCTGATGACCATGATCGATCCGGCAAATTCCAGCAGCGCATCTTCCAGCGCACGCAGCGTTTCCACGTCCAGATCGTTGGACGGCTCGTCCAGCATCAGCACGTTGCCGCCGGCAATCAGCGTCTTGGCCAGGTGCAGCCGGCCGCGCTCGCCACCCGACAGCGTACCGACCTTTTTCTGCTGGTCGCCGCCATTGAAATTGAAGCGTCCGCAGTAGGCGCGGCTGGCCATCTGGAACTTTCCGACGGTCAGGATGTCGAGCCCGCCGGAGATGTCTTCCCAGACGGTTTTTTCGTTGGCCAGTTCGTCGCGATGCTGGTCGACAAAAGCCATCTTCACGGTCGAGCCGATCACCACTTCGCCGCTGTCCGCCTTCTCGCGCCCGGCGATCAGCTTGAACAGGGTCGACTTGCCGGCACCGTTCGGGCCGATGATGCCGACGATGGCACCCGCGGGTACGCTGAACGACAGGTTGTCGATGAGGACGCGGTCCCCGAACGATTTTGTAACGTTGTGAAACTCGATCACCTGGCTGCCCAGACGTTCGGCCACCGGGATGAAAATTTCCTGGGTTTCGTTGCGCCGCTGGTATTCGTAATCGCTCAGTTCCTCAAAGCGCGCCAGACGCGCCTTGCTCTTGGCCTGACGCCCTTTCGGGTTCTGCCGCACCCACTCCAGCTCTTTCTTCATCGCCTTGGTGCGGGCGTCTTCGGTACGGTTTTCCTGTTCCAGCCGGGCTTCTTTCTGTTCCAGCCAGGTCGAGTAATTGCCCTTGTACGGAATGCCGTGTCCGCGGTCGAGTTCCAGAATCCACTCGGCAGCGTTGTCCAGGAAGTAGCGGTCGTGGGTAATGGCCACCACGGTGCCCGAGAAGCGCTTGAGAAACTGTTCCAGCCAGTCCACCGATTCGGCGTCCAGGTGGTTGGTCGGCTCGTCCAGCAGCAGCATGTCGGGGCGCGAGAGCAGCAAGCGACACAGCGCAACGCGGCGCTTTTCTCCGCCGGACAGCACACCGATGACGGCGTCCCACGGCGGCAGCCGCAGCGCGTCGGCTGCGATTTCCAGTTGGTGGTCCGATGCATCGCCGGCAGTGGCGATGATTGCCTCGAGCTTGGCCTGCTCGGCCGCCAGCGCGTCGAAGTCTGCGTCTTCTTCGGCATAGGCGGCGTAGACCTCCTCCAGCCGCTGCTGCGCGGCCTTGACCTCGCCCATGCCACTTTCCACCGCCTCACGCACCGTCTCGGCCGGATCGAGCTGCGGTTCCTGCGGCAGGTAGCCGATCTTCAGACCGGCCATCGGGATGGCTTCGCCCTCGATTTCCTTGTCGATGCCGGCCATGATTTTGAGCAGCGTCGACTTGCCCGAGCCGTTCAGGCCGAGCACACCGATCTTGGCACCGGGGAAGAAGCTGAGTGAGATGTCCTTGAGAATCTGTCGTTTCGGCGGCACGATCTTGCCGACGCGGTTCATGGAAAAAACGTATTGAGCCATTTGCTGAGGGAGCCTGAAAGTTGTCTGCGCAATGCGCGCACAAACGACAATTATCGACCCATGCGACAATAGCGGCTGTTGCAGGACCCAGTTGCCTGCGATTCAGCGCTTTGCTGGGGACAAAGAAAGTTCGCTTTCGGGCTCCCGATCTTGAATCCATCTGCCTTTGACTGGCCCGCGTGCGAATCCTCGCACCGGAACAGGCCGATGCCCCAAGCGCCCAGGACGGGCGCCTCCAAATGAACTTTGATGATCTGAAACTGGCTCCGGCCATTCTGAAAGCCGTGCACGAGCAAGGCTACGAAACCCCCACCCCCATCCAGGCCCAGGCGATTCCCGCCGTGCTGGAAGGACACGACCTGCTGGCCGGCGCACAGACCGGCACCGGCAAGACCGCCGCCTTTGTGCTGCCCATGCTGGACAAGCTCGGACGCGGCGAATCCGGCGCCAACAAATTCGGCGGCAAGGCCGTCCGCGCCCTGGTGCTAACCCCGACTCGCGAGCTTGCAGCGCAGGTCGAGGAGTCGGTGCGCGACTACGGCAAGTACGTCAACCTGACATCGACCGTGATCTTCGGCGGTGTCGGCATGAACCCGCAGATCCGTCACCTCAAGACCGGCGTGGACATTCTGGTGGCCACACCCGGGCGTCTGCTGGACCTGCAGCAGCAGGGCTTTCTGGACCTGTCGAGCGTGCAGATGCTGGTTCTTGACGAAGCCGACCGCATGCTGGACATGGGCTTCATCCACGACGTGAAAAAGGTGCTGGCACTGGTCCCGCGCGAAAAGCAGAGCCTGCTGTTCTCGGCCACTTTCAGTGACGAGATCCGCGAGCTGGCCGCCAGTCTGCTGAAGAACCCGCAGAGCATCCAGGTGACGCCCCGCAACACCACGGTGCAGCGCATCACCCAGACCATCCACCCGGTGGGCCGCGGCAAGAAGAAAGCGCTGCTGGCGCACATCATCAAAGAACACAACTGGAGCCAGGTGCTGGTTTTCACCCGCACCAAGTTCGGCGCCAACAACGTTGCTGAATTCCTGACGAAAAACGGCATCCAGGCGATGGCGCTGCACGGCAACAAGAGCCAGAGTGCCCGCACGCAGGCACTGGCAGGCTTCAAGAGCGGCGACATCCGGGCGCTGGTCGCCACCGACATTGCGGCGCGCGGCATCGACATCGAAGATCTGCCGCACGTCGTCAACTACGACATCCCCAACGTCAGTGAAGACTACGTGCACCGCATCGGCCGCACCGGCCGTGCGGGCGCCGACGGCCAGGCGGTCAGCCTGGTCTGCCTGGACGAAGAAGGCTTCATGATGGACATCGAGCGTTTCACCAAGCAGCAGATCGCGGTGCAGCACATCGAAGGCTTCGGCCCCGAACCCGGCGAGAAGGCCGAGCCCATCGCGATGGGACGCCAGACCATCTGGGGCGGCGCTGGCAAGCCGCCGAGCCGCGACGTGATGCAGGCGGCAGCCAAAGCGGCCCGCACGGAAATGATGCAGCGCATGCGCGAAGGCAAGGCAGCCGGCGGCGGGCGCGGTGGCCGGCCCCAGGGAGCGGCTGCGGGGCCGCGCAATGACGGAGCCGGGCCCAAGCCCCCGCACGGACAGCGTCATGGCGGCGCAAATGCCGCGCGCAGCAACAACGGGGGTGGCAACCCGCGCCCGAACGAACGCCGCGAGCGCGATGACGAACTGCCGCGCAACGTGGACCCGCTGCGCACCAACCTGCACAATACGCGACATGAACCCCGCCGACCCAGCCACGGCGCGTCCGGTCAGCCCGACCCGATGCGCACCAGCATCGACAGCATGGCCGACCGCGGACGCGGCGGACGCAGCGGCGGCCGCGGCCCCGGCGGCGGGCAGAACCGTTCTGGTGGCGGGGGCTACGGGCCTCGTGGGCCGGGAAATCCTTCGCGCTCTTTTAGCCGATAAGACCTGCACGGCGGTTCACAGCGTGGGCCGTCGCGCACTGTCGCTGCGCCACCCCAAACTCAGCAACCATGTGATCGACTTCAAGGTGCCTGGCGCCTTGCCGGCCGCCGACGAGGTCTGCATTGCGCTGGGCACAACCATCAAGGTCGCCGGCAGCCAGACAGCTTTTCGCGCGGTCGATCTTGATGCCGTCGTGGCAGTTGCCCGCGCCGCTTTCGAGGCCGGGAGCCGGCGACTGGGCGTGGTCAGCGCGATGGGGGCCGATCCGCGCTCGATGGTCTTCTACAACCGCGTCAAGGGCGAGATGGAACAGGCCGTCACCGCTATCGGCTTTGAAACGGTGGTGATCGCCCGCCCGTCGATGCTCGACGGCGATCGAGATTCACTGCAGCAGTCGGCGCGTCCTGCCGAGCGGCTGGGTCTGGCGGTGATGTCGGCGTTGCGCCCGCTGATTCCGTCCGATTACCGGGCGGTAAAAGCCCGTGACGTGGCGCTCAGCCTGCTCGAAGCCATGGCAACTGCGGGCAAGGGTACCCACGTGCTGCTGTCCGGACAACTGCAACGCAGCGCCTGAACGAGCGGACGAACCGGCGACCGGCCGTCAACGCCTCAAGCGTCAAATCAACTCCTGACAAACAGCGTCACCAGCGGTTCATCACCGACCTGGCGACTCCAGTGACCGTGCAACTTCGGGTCGAACACGGCACCGGCGGGCAAGGTATCGGCCGAGTAGAAATGCGAACCCGGACCGAAGCGACGCGTGCTGCCGTCCTGCAGGCCGATTTCCATGCACCCCGACAGCACGAACAGCCATTGTGGATGCGGCGTGCAGTGAAATTCGCTGCGAAAACCCACCGGACTGTGCCGCAACTGGTAGCCGGCACACGGCATGAGCGGCGACAGCTGCGCCAGCGGCGTACCCTCGGACAACTCGACGAGGTCTTCCCGAAACCGAGCGCGGCCATCGGCGTCGGTGAACAGGACGGTCCTGGAAAATGCGGTCAAAGGAATCCCCAACGAATGAAAGGTCGCCATGATGGCACAGGCGCGCCCCTACCTTCGGCGTCGCCGACCCGCAAGGTGGTCAGACGGCGGGAAACCGTCACCGGTACGCCTATCATGCCGCTTTGCTGCGCGCGTCGTCAGCTTTTAAATCGATAGCTGAACACGTCCATTTGACGCTGGATATTGCCACTTTTTGCTGAAAATCTTATGAAAAACACCCTCACCTCCCCTGCTCTTTCCGACGTCCGTTTTGGCCTGAGCGGCCAGACTGCCATCGTCACCGGTGGCTCGCAAGGCATCGGCGAAGCCTGCGCCCGGCGCTTTGCGCTGGAGGGCTGCCAGGTGGTTCTGGCCGACGTTGCCGATGAACGCGGCACTGCGCTGGCCGGCGAAATCGGCGCAAGGTTCGTGCATTGCGACGTGGGCGACAAGGCGCAGGTCGACACACTGGTGGCGCAGACAATGGCGGCACACGGCCGCATCGACATCCTGGTCAACAACGCCGGCATCTTCAAGGCGGCGGATTTCCTGGATGTGACCGAGGCCGACTTCGATGCCGTGCTGCGCGTCAACCTGAAAGGCGCGTTCCTGGTCGGGCAGGCGGTGGCGCGCGAAATGGTGAAGGCCGGCCGCGGGAACATCATCAACATGAGCTCGGTGAACGCCGTGCTGACGATTCCAACCATTGCCAGCTACAACGTCAGCAAGGGCGGCATCAACCAGCTCACGCGCGTGATGGCGCTGGCGCTGGCTGACAAGGGTGTGCGCGTCAACGCGGTCGCGCCCGGCACCATTGCCACCGAACTGGCGGCCAAGGCCGTGCTGACCAGCGAAGAGGCGAAGGCAAAGATCATGATGCGCACACCGATGAAGCGGCTCGGCCAGCCTTCGGAAATCGCCGACGTGGTGGCCTTTCTTGCCAGCGACGCCGCCAGCTACATCACCGGCGAGATCGTCACCATCGACGGCGGCCGCATGACGCTGAACTACACCGTGCCGGTCTGAGCGACCCGAAAGCGCGCCCGGTACCGTTCAGGCCTTGCTGATGCGCACCGTGGCATCGGCGCGCCGGTGCAGGTCGGGCAGCAGCTCCAGCCCCAGACCGGGCTTGTCGTTCAGGCGGATCATGCCGTTTTCGACGATCGGCAACTCGGTCACCAGCTCCTTGTACCAGCCGGTGTAGAAGGCTCGCACACTTTCCTGAATCAGCGCATTCGGCGCGTGCAGCGAAAGATGCGTGGAAGCCGCCCAGACCACCGGCCCGGTGCAGTCGTGCGGCGCCACCGGCAGCTGCCAGGCATCGGCCATTGCAGCAATCTTGCGCGCCTCGGTCAGGCCGCCGCACCAGCTCAGGTCCAGCATGGCAATGCCGGCCACGCCAGTCTGCAGGTAGTCCTTGAAGCCCCATTTGTAGCTCAGCGTCTCGCTGGCGCAGATCAGCGCCTCGCTGTCGACGGCGTACTGCCGGAGCAGATCCAGACTGTCCATGCGAATGGCGTCTTCGTGCCAGAAGGTGTTGAACGGCTTGAGCGCACGAGCAATCTTGCGCGCCATCGGCAACCGCCACAGGCTGTGGAACTCGACCATGATGTCCATCTGCTCGCCCACCGCGCTGCGGATCTTGCGAAACGGCTCCAGTGCAGCGTCCAGGTCGGCATTGCTGATGTACTGCCCGTCGCTGCGCTCGGCGGCGGGGTCGAACGGCCAGATCTTCATCGCCGTGATACCTTCGGACAGCAGTGACAGCGCCAGTTCGTCGGCACGGTGCATGAATCCTTGCAGGTCTTCGTAAGGCCCGCCGGCATTTTTCAGGCCCCAGTTGGCACTGGTCTGGTTCTGGTTGCTGCGGATGTACTGGTAACCGGCGCAGGTGTTGTAGATGCGGATGGCGTCGCGGCTCCTGCCGCCCAGCGCCGTGTGCACCGGCATGCCGGCAGCCTTGCCGAACAGGTCCCACAGCGCAATGTCCGCTGCCGAGTTGCCGCGCGTCTCCACGCCGGAGCCGCGCCAGCCCAGGTAGCCCATCAGGTCGCGGTTGCGGGCCTCGATGGCCAGCGGGTCCTTGCCCAGCAGGCGGGTCGCCGCCCACTCGTGCAGGTAGGCCTCCACCGCTTCGGCACCCATGAAGGTCTCGCCCAGGCCGGTCAGGCCTTCATCGGTGTGCAGCCGCACCCAGATGATGTTGGGAAACTCGCCCAGGCGAACGGTTTCGACTTGTGTGATTTTCATGCTGCATTCAGGTGACAGCTGCGCTGTCGCGTCCTTCACGTTCGAGTTGTCGCACGACCCGGTTCATCCAGGGCGCGTCGACGCACCAGCGCGCCATGCTGACCAGTCGGGAATGGCGCTGGCGGTAGCCCGCCGATTCATGGAATTCAAGTTCATCATTGAACGCCCCCAGATCGGCCAGCACCACGCCCGCTTGGGAATCGGACTTTCCGGTAGCGCCGACCCAGGCATCGTCGACGCCGTTCCAACTGGAATAGCCGGCCAGGATGACCCCATAGCCGGCCGACCGCTTTTCCACCCGCAGGCGCTGCCGTGCCGCGGCGACGTAGGCGGCGCTGAAGATATGGGTGTCCACGCGATGCCAGGCGCCGTCCAGCCAGAGCTCGACGATGGGCCGGGTGGCCTGCCGTTTGAGCGGCAGCAGGCCGTGCAGCAGTGCACTGCTGACCAGCACGAAGCGGATGCGCGAAGGAATGCCACAAATGCGCAGCAGCGCCACGAACAACGCTGCCTTGTTGGCTGCGTCGCCTTTCTCCTTGTCCATCACTTCCCGGGCGGTCCAGCAGCGGGTGCGAATGCGTTTTCGCAGGGCCAGACCTTTCACGTAGCCGTGAATCGCCACCGCCCGGCCGCGGACATCACTGGCCAGTTGGGCCAGCGATGAGGCGCGCAGGCGCAGGCGGGGGTCATCCAGATCGATCAGCGCACTGCGGCCAAACCAGCGGCGCGGATCGTCCGTGTCAATCGGGTCGGATCCAGCAGGGGCCATGACACTCCTCTTCATCAGGGTGCGACTGCTGCGATCCTAAACCCGCTCGTCAGCCGCCGCGAGCCTTTTTCAGTGATTCAAGCACCAGCGTCACCGCTTCCGGGCCAATGTTGGGAACGTTCTTGTCATAGACCGGCTTGACGCGGTCGAACATGCGCTTCTGGTCAGCGGCGGTGATTTCGTTGATCTGCATGCCTTTGCCTTTCAGGGCAGTGAGGGCCTTTTCGTTGAGCGAACGGTTGGCTGCACGCTGCACCTTCTGCCCCTCGATGGCTGCCTCACGCAGCACGGCCTGCTCCTGCGGGCTGAGCGTGTCCCACAGCTTCTTGCTGTAGAGCACCAGAAAAGGGGTGTAGGCGTGGCGAGTGACGCTCAGGTACTTCTGCACCTCGTAAAACTTGGACGTGTCGATGGTTACAAACGGGTTCTCCTGACCGTCGATGGTCTTGGTCTCCAGCGCGGTGAACACTTCGCCGAAAGCCATCGGCACCGCATTGGTGCCCAGCGTCTTGAAAGTGTCCAGGAAGATGTTGTTCTGCATCACCCGAACCTTGATGCCGTCAAAGTCTTCCACCTTGACCACCGGACGCTTGCTGTTGGTCAGGTTCCGAAAACCATTCTCCCAGTAGGCCAGGTTGATCAGGCCCGCTTCTTCCAGCTTCTTGTTGAAGTACACGCCGGCCGGACCATCCAGAACCGCGTCCGCTTCTTTCTCGTTCGCGAACAGGAAAGGCAGGTCAAACGCACCCAGTTCCTTCACGATGCCGACCAGCGGGCTCGACGAGGTACAGACCATCTCCTGCGTGCCCGCACGCAGCGCCTGCGTGGCCTGCAGGTCCCCCCCTGCAGAGCCGCCCCAGAAGGCGTTGATCTTCATCTTGCCGCCGGTCTTGGCGGCCAAGACTTCCTGCATTTTTTTTACGCCCTGGCCAACCGGGTGATCTTCATTCACGCCATTGGTGAACTTGATGGTGCGGTCGGCAAACTGGGCGAAAGCCGAGGTGGCGACCAGCAGCGAGGCTCCGGCGAACAGCGATACGAGGGCTCTGCGTTTGAACATGATGTTGTCTCCTGGAAAGGTTCGGGGTCAAAGTGAAGTGAAAAATCCCGTCAGTGCATGAACCACTTCAATGGCACGAGGACGAGGTCGGGGAAAAACACGAGCAGGAACAGCACACCCAGCTGCGCCAGGAAAAACGGCATCACACCCTTGAAGGCGTCGTCCATGCTGATGCGGGCCACGCCACACACCACGTTGAGCACCGTGCCCACCGGCGGCGTGATCAGGCCGATGGCGTTGTTCATGATGAACAGCACGCCGAAATACACCGGGTCAATGCCCGCCTGCAACACCACCGGCATCAGAACCGGCGTGAGGATCAGCACCGTCGGCGTGAAATCCAGCGCGGTACCGACGATAACGATGATGACCATCATCACAAACATCAGCAGCGTCTGGTTCCCCGAAAACGGCGCCAGCATGGCGGCCACTTCGGTCGGAATGTTGGCCACAGTGATCAGCCAGGCGCTGACCATTGCCGCAGCCACCAGAAACATCACCACCGAAGTCGTCTTGCCGGCCGCGAGGATCAGGCCGTAGATCTCGCGCCATTTCAGTTCGCGGTACACGAACATGCCGACAATGAAGCTGTAGACCGCCGCCACCACGGCTGCTTCCGTCGGCGTGAACACGCCGAGTTTCATGCCGCCCAGAATCACCACCGGCAGTGCAAGCGCGAGGCTGCCATCGGCGGTGACACGCAATCGCTGCGCCATGGGCATCTTCGGCGAACGCTCGACGTTTTCCTTGCGCGCCAGCCACCACCAGGTGGCGCCGATCGCCAGTCCCATCAGAATGCCGGGCACGATGCCGGCCAGAAACAGCTTGGTGATCGAGACGTTGCCCGCCACGCCAAAGATGATCAGGCCGATGGACGGCGGAATCACCGGCGCGATGATGCCGCCCGCCGCGATCAGGCCGGCGGACCGGTTCAGCGCATAGCCGGCCTTTTTCATCATCGGAATCAGCAGCGCCGACAGTGCAGCGGTATCGGCCACGGCCGAACCCGACAGCGACGCCATGATGACGGCGGCCATCACCGCCACATAGCCCAGGCCGCCGCGAAAATGCCCGACCCAGGCCATGGCCAGATTGACGATGCGGCGGCTCAGGCCACCGGCGTTCATGAATTCGCCGGCCAGCAGGAAGAACGGCACCGCCAGCAACGGAAAGTTGTCGGCACCGTCGACAAAGCGCTGCGAAAGGATCTGACTGTCAAACGACGGCAGGATGCCGGTCATGGTCAGGTAGCCCATCAGCGCCAGGCCGCAGACCAGCAGCGAATAGGCAATGGGCATGCCGATTGCCATGGCACCCAGCAGACTGAAGACAAAGACGGCGACGGTCATGCGTGCGCCCCTTCGCGGTCAGATTCGGTCCGGACCGGGTGCGGCACGTCCTCGGAGTCCACCACCTGCACCAGCTCGTCATCCGGCAGCCGCCCCGTCAACAGCAGCAGCAGCACGCGCAGGTTGAACAGCCCCATCACCGTGCCCACCACGTAGCCGACGCCATAGATCCAGATCATCGAAATGCCGACCACCACCGAAAAGTTGGTGGCCTGCAGTTCATGCGACCGCCAGGTTCCCACCAGGAATAGGCCGTTGCACAGGAGCATCAGGGACTCGCTGACGAACAGGCAGACCTTCTTGCCCAGCGTCGGCAGGTGCTTGACCAGCGTGTCCACACCCAGGTGGCCACGTTCGCGCATCGCGATCATCGCGCCGATGTAGGTCAGCCAGATGAAGCAGTAGCGCGACATCTCGTCCGATACCGTGATGCCGGAATTGAAGCCGTAGCGCAGCACGACGTTGCCGAACACCATGACCACCATGGCCAGCATGCTCAGCACCACCAGCAGTTCCAGCAGTCTGAAGAACAGGTTGATCGGGGTTTTCAGCAATCGGATCTCCGTTGAGTCTGTTTCATGCCGCCTTCAGATGGGCGGCCGGGACATCGAGCTGCGGCAGTTGCGCGCGTGAAGCCAGCACTTCTTCGATGTCCTCGCGAGCCCCTTCGATCAGCACCATGATTGCGCGCTCGGCAGCTGCCGGGTCGTGTGCGGCGACGGCATCGAGCACCGCGCGGTGCAGAGGCAGCGATGTCTTGGCTCCTCCCTTGCGGGCCGTGGATAGCTCGAAACTGGTGCGCAGCAGCGCGCCCAGAACCTTGCTCATCTGCTCCAGCATGCGGTTTCGGCAGGCGCGCAGCAGCCCCTGGTGAAAGCGCAGGTCATGGGCCACGTAGTCGCCGCCCTCCTCCACCGCGCGCTTCATGCCGGCAAAGGCGGCTTCGATGGCGGCGATGTCGGCTTCGGTCGCACGTTCGGCGGCCAGGCGCACAGCGGCTGGCTCGACGACGCGGCGCAGGTCCTGCAGGTCGCGCAGGAACTCCGGCGTCAGGCCGGCTTTGGACTGCCAGGCAATGACGTCCGGGTCAAACCAGTTCCATTGCTCGTCGGGCAAAACCCGCGTGCCCACCTTGGGGCCGGTAGTAATCAACCCCTTGGCGACCAGCGACTTGACCGCTTCGCGCACCACCGTGCGACTGACCCCGAGCTCGGCGCACAGCAGCGGCTCCGGTGGCAGCGACGTGCCGGCCCCATAGCGGCCCGCGACGATTGCCTCGCCGAGGTGGTCAACCGTATTGCCGTGCACGTTCTTGATCATGGTTTGTACTGAGCGAGAGTGGGCAATGGTATGACGATAATACGAATACCCAACAAGGACTAACCCTGATGACCGACTCCAGCACCCCCAAGAAGCCCCTGCGTTCCCAGCAATGGTTCGGTCGCCAGGACCGCGACGGTTTTGCCTACCGCAGCTGGGTCAAGGGGAAAGGCGTGCCGCACGACCAGTTCGACGGTCGCCCGGTGATTGGCATCTGCAACACCTTCAGCGAACTGACGCCCTGCAACAGCCATTTCCGCACGCTGGCCGAGCAGGTCAAGATCGGCGTCTACGAGGCGGGCGGCTTTCCGCTGGAGTTCCCGGTGATGAGCCTGGGCGAGACGCTGCTACGCCCCACCGCCATGCTGTACCGCAACCTGGCGTCGATGGATGTCGAAGAATCGATCCGCGGCAACCCAGTTGATGGCGTGGTACTGCTGATGGGCTGCGACAAGACCACACCCTCGCTGCTGATGGGCGCCGCCAGCGTCGGCCTGCCGACCATCGGTGTCAGCGGCGGGCCGATGCTCAATGGCAAATGGCGCGGTCAGGAGCTGGGATCGGGCACGGGCGTGTGGAGCATGAGCGAGCAGGTGCGTGCCGGCACGCTCAAGCTCGCCGATTTCTTCGAGGCCGAGAGCTGCATGCACCGCAGCCATGGCCACTGCATGACCATGGGCACGGCCAGCACCATGGCCAGCATGGTCGAAGCCCTGGGCATCGGCCTGCCGGGCAATGCCGCCTACCCGGCGGTGGACGGCCGGCGCAACGTGCTGGCGCGCAATGCCGGACGCCGCATCGTCGAGATGGTGCACACCGACCAGACCATCACCCAGGTGCTGACGCGCGGGGCGTTCGAAAACGCCATCTGCACGCTGGCGGCCATCGGCGGCTCCACCAACGCTGTCATTCACCTGATCGCCATCGCGGGCCGGCTGGGCATCAAGCTGACCGTTGACGATTTCGAGCGCCTGGGCAGCGAACTGCCCTGTCTGCTCAATCTGCAGCCCTCGGGCGAGCACCTGATGGAAGACTTCTGCTATGCCGGTGGCCTGCCGGTGGTGATGAAGGAGATCCAGCACCTGCTGCACCGCGACATCGTCACCGTGAGCGGCAGGAGCGTGGCCGAGAACATTGCCGACGCGCAGAACTTTGACCCGCGCGTGATCAAGACCTTTGACGCGCCATTCAAGGAAAAGGCCGGCATTGCCATCCTGCGCGGCAATCTGGCTCCGCGCGGCGCCGTCATCAAGCCCAGCGCTGCCACGCCGGCACTGATGGTGCACACCGGCCGTGCCGTGGTCTTTGAAAACAGCGACGACTTCCACGCCCGCATTGATGACGACGACCTCGACGTCGATGAAAACTGCATCCTGGTGCTGAAGAACTGCGGCCCCAAGGGCTACCCCGGCATGGCCGAGGTGGGCAACATGCCGCTACCGCCCAAAGTGCTGAAAAAGGGCATCACCGACATGGTGCGCATCAGCGACGCGCGGATGAGCGGCACGGCCTATGGCACGGTGGTGCTGCACACCTCGCCCGAAGCGGCCGCCGGCGGCCCGCTGGCGGTGGTGAAAAGCGGCGACATGATCGAACTGAACGTGCCCGAGCGCCGCCTGCAACTGCTGATCAGCGACGACGAACTCGCCAGCCGCCTGAGCGCCTGGCAGGCGCCGCCACCGGCGCTGTCATCGGGCTACTGGAAGCTGTACATCGACCACGTGCTGCAGGCCGACGAGGGTGCAGACCTGGACTTTCTGGTCGGCCAACGCGGCGCTTTCGTGCCCAAAGACAACCACTGATCCCAGGCACAGGCGTCGGTGCCGGCGTGGATGGAAACACCCGCCGCTGCGAACCCGGTTTGGCGCGACTCAGGGCTGCAGATACAGCGCGGCCAGCCGCTTGCGCTCGCGGTCGCCGACGCCCAGACGCTGCACCAGGTAGGCGTCGACCCCGCCGTGGTCGCGCTCGACGGCGTCAAATGCCGCGTGCAGGAAATCCTCCTGCACGCGCCACAGCACCCGCATCACGTCGGGTGGCACGCCATAGCCGGGCGCGCCTTCCATGCGCAGAAGGTCGTTGGTCAGCAGGTAGTCGTGCATCACCACGTCGCGCGACACACCCAGCGACAGCAGGATAAGCGCCGCCGCAAAGCCGGTGCGGTCCTTGCCGGCGGTGCAGTGAAACACCAGCGGCGCATCGTGGTCGAGCAGGTGGGCAAAGAGCTCGGCAAACCGCTCGGCGTTGTCGTTGACAAAGGCGCGATAGGTTTCCTGCATCAGGCGCACGGTTTCCTCGGGCGTCAGCTTCTGGCCGGCGATCAGCAACTCCTTCATACGCTGCACCACCGTGGGTTCGATCGGCAGCGGGTGCACCGTCAGGCCCGGCAGCGCGTAGGGCGCCGCACCGCGCTCGGCTTCGCCGCGGAAATCAAAAGACCGGCCCAGCTTCAGGTCGGCCAGCATCGCCTGGTCCTGCGGCGTCAGCGCGGCCAGGTGGTCGGAGCGGAACAGCGTACGCCAGCGCAACGGGCGCCCATCCAGGCCGACGTAACCGCCCAGGTCGCGAAAATTGCTCGCCCCGGTCAGTTGCAGGGATCGTGGGAATTCGGTCATGGACACGGTTTCAAACAGAGGGGGGACAAGGGGTCAAACTGACAGAATTCTAACAAAAGTGCATTCAATCCAGCGTCAAATCGTACTATTTAGCTATCATTTTAGTATTTCAAGATGATCTGCTGCATCGATGGCGCCCATACATGGACGAGCCCAAAAACCCGCCCGGGTCATCAGCCAGCACATCTCCATGATGGCAGACCGCTGCAGGATGGTCGCAGGAATCGTCTCCCGGCAATTTTCGGCACAATCAGCGTTGGCCGGACCGAGTACCGAAGACCTGTTGACTGGAGACCCCGATGACTGCTGCGGCCAAGCGCCCGATCCGCTCGCAATACGAAGATTTCATGCGTCACGTGGCGGCCAATGGCGTCTTCAAGGCCGACCGCACCGGTACCGGCACACGCAGCGTGTTCGGTTACCAGATGCGCTTTGACCTGAACGAGGGCTTTCCGCTCGTCACCACCAAGAAGGTGTTCGTGCGCGCCATCATTGTGGAACTGCTGTGGTTCCTGCGCGGCGACAGCAACGTGAAATGGCTGCAGGAGCGCGGCTGCACGATCTGGGACGAATGGGCCGGCGATGACGGCGACCTGGGCCCCGTCTATGGCGTGCAATGGCGCAACTGGCCCAAACCGGACGGTGGCCACATCGACCAGATCGCGCAGGTGATCCAGTCCCTCAAGACGAATCCCGACTCGCGCCGCATCATCGTCAGTGCCTGGAACGTGGCCGATCTGGACCAGATGGCGCTGATGCCCTGCCACGCGTTTTTCCAGTTTTATGTGGCGCCCCCCACCGAGGCCGGTGGCCGGGGCCGGCTCAGCTGCCAGCTCTACCAGCGCAGCGCCGACATCTTTCTGGGTGTGCCGTTCAACATCGCCAGCTATGCGCTGCTGACCCACATGGTGGCCCAGCAATGCGATCTTGACGTGGGCGAGTTCATCTGGACCGGCGGCGACTGCCACATCTACAGCAACCATGCCGAGCAGGTGGCGCTGCAACTGACCCGCACGCCCCTGCCCTACCCCACCCTGAACCTGCGCCGCCGGCCGGATTCGATCTTCGACTATGCGTTCGAGGACTTCGAATTTCTCGACTACCAGAGTCACCCGGCCATCAAGGCGCCGGTGGCGGTCTGATCGCGTGTGATCACACGCCGTCAACTCTGGGCGCTGGTGGCGCTGACCTTCATGTGGGGCGTCAACTGGCCCATGATGAAGCTGTCGCTGCGCGAGATCACCCCGCTGTACTTTCGTGCGCTGACGATGAGCGGCGGCGCGCTGTGGCTGATGATCTACTTTCGTACCCGTGGCGTTCGCATGTGGCCACGGGGCGACGAGTGGCGGGCGGTGGTGACACTCGGCCTTCCCAACATGCTCGGCTGGCACTGGCTGTCGATCCTGGGCGTGAAGGAACTGGCATCGGGCCGCGCGGCGATTCTCGGTTTCACGATGCCGATCTGGACGGTGCTGATCGGCATCGCCTTCTTCGGCGAGCGCCTGACGCGCCGCGTGGCCTTTGCCGCGGTGGCGGTGGCGCTGGCCATCGGCCTGCTGGTATCCGACGAGTTCAGCGCGCTGTCGGGCCGCCCGATGGGCGTGGTGTGGATGGAAATGGGAGCCGTGCTCTGGGCCGTCGGCACACTGTTGATGCGGCGCACCCGTTTCACGCTGCCGGTGCAGGCACTCACGGTGTGGATGATGGTGCTGGCTGCGCTGTGCCTGTGGGTCATTGCTTTTTTCAGCGAGCCTGTGCCGGTCTTCCGGTTCAGCGCCGGCATGTGGGCCAGCCTAGCCTATGGCGTTTTCATCAACTACGGCTTCGCCCAGATCATCTGGTTCGGTCTGGCGCGCGACCTGCCGCCCGCCACCAGTGCGATGAGCATCATGGCCGTGCCGATGATCGGCACGCTCAGTGCGCCGCTGGTGGTTGGCGAATGGCCGCGCTGGCAGGATTTTGTGGCCATGGTCTGCGTGATGGCCGCCATTGCGGCGGTGCTGCTTCCGGCACGGCGACCTTCGGCCATGCGCCAGCGTTGACAATGTGCGCATGACCCTCAATCTCATCTTTGCCCGCGCCGCCAACGGCGTGATCGGCGCCGGTGGCACCATGCCCTGGCACCTGCCGGAAGACCTGGCGCATCTGAAGCGCACCACGCTGGGCCACCCCGTCATCATGGGCCGCAAGACCTGGGACTCGATCCCTCCGCGCTTCCGCCCCTTGCCCGGACGCCTGAACGTTGTGGTGACGCGCCAGCGAGACTGGCGGGCCGAAGGCGCCGTGACCGCGGCGTCATTGGAAGCGGCCATCCAGGCGTGTCCGCCAGGTAGCGACATCTGGGTCATCGGCGGTGCGCAGTTGTATCAACTGGCAATGCCGCTGGCCAGCACCGCCGTGGTCACCGAGATCGACGCCGAATTCAACGGCGACACGTTCGCGCCCGTTCTCGGCCCGGAGTGGGAGCAAACGCGGCGTGAAAGCCACCAGGCCGCAAGCGGCCTCCGGTACAGCTTCGTCACGTACCGTCGATCAGTGCCTGCCGCCTCGAGCACCTGACGAGGCCGGGCACGGCTCAGCCGACCCGCCCGCCCCATCTTTACCTGCGCTTGACCATTCAGGCTGCGTTCTGACGCACCGGCGCGACAGGCCCGCTTGACCACCTGCGCGCGGATCGCTACATTACTAACCGATCAGTCATTAACAACCGCCCGCCTGCTTTTCTGTGCCCCGCGCCCCATCCCCGTCAGCACCACATCGCCGTGAACGCCGCAAGGAAGCCCGCCCGGGCGAATTGCTGGAAGCGGCGCTGGATCTTTTCGTCGAAAAGGGCTTTGCAGCAACCCGCGTCGAGGAAGTGGCGGCCCGCGCCGGGGTATCCAAAGGCACGCTGTTCCTGTATTTCCAGAGCAAGGAAGAGCTTTTCAAGGCCGTGGTGCGTGAAAACCTGAGCCGACAGGTCAGCGCCGGCGCCGCCGAAGTGGCGGCCTACAAAGGGTCGACCGGCGACCTTCTCACACACCTGATGCAGCAGTGGTGGGCACGCTTTGGTGCCACCAAGGCCTCCGGAATTTCCAAGCTGATCATGAGTGAAGCCACCAATTTCCCGGAAATTGCGCAGTTTTACCAGCAAGAAGTGGTTGAGCCCGGCACGCGACTGATTCGCGGCGTGCTGCGGCGCGGCATCGACCGCGGCGAGTTCCGCGAACTGGACATGCCGCACGCTGTGTTTGCGGTGCTGGCACCCCTGCTGTGGCTGGTGATGTGGAAGCACTCGATGGCGCCGTGCTGCGAAGTCACGCACCGCATCGACCCCGAGAAATTCATTGCCCAGCACGCCGAACTGATGGTGCGCGGCTTACACAAGGAAAAACAGTCATGAAACGGTGGATGAAATGGGCCATCGCGCTGGCCGTGCTGGCCCTGATCGTGGTGGTCGGTGGTCGCACCTTGTCGGCACGCAAAGCCCAGCAACAGGCACAGGCCGAGGCAGCGGCGGCCAAGACGGTAACTGTCATCGAACTGACCGCTAGTGATGTGGTGCGCGCGCAAAGCCGCGAACTGGTGCGCGGACTGCCGATCACCGGCGCGCTCAAGGCCGTGCAAACGGCCTTCGTGAAGGCGCGCGTGCCCGGCGTGCTGGAGGGACTGACCGTGCGCGAGGGCGACACGGTGCGCGCCGGACAGCTTCTGGCCAGCATCGAATCGACCGAACTGCAGCTGCGGCTGCGCCAGGCCGAGGACCAGGCCCGCGCCGCGCAGACGCAGATCGACATCGCCCAGCGCCAGTACGACAACAACAAGGCGCTGATGGAAAAAGGCTTCATCTCCAAAGCCGCGCTGGACAATTCCGGCGACGCCCTGGTTGCCGCCAAAGCCACCCATCAGGCGGGCCTGGCCGCCGCAGACGTTGCCCGCAAATCGCTGGCCGATGCGCGCCTGCTGGCACCGATCAGCGGTATCGTTGCCCAGCGCTTGGCGCAACCTGGCGAGCGCGTCGCCATCGACACCCGTATTCTTGAAATCGTCGACCTGAGCCAGATCGAACTGGAAGCGGCCGTCAGTGCCAGCGACGCCATGCAAGTGCGTGTTGGCCAGACGGCGACGCTGCGTCTTGAGGGCCGCAGCGAGCCGGTCAAGGCCCGGGTGGTTCGCATCAATCCGAGCACCCAGGCTGGCAGTCGCAACGTGATGATCTATCTAGCGGTGGACACGACCGATCAGGCGCGACAGGGAATCTTTGCCGAGGGCACACTCGACACTGGCCGGGTGACCGCACTGGCGGTTCCGGTAACGGCCGTTCGAACGGACAAGCCCGCGCCTTATGTACAGGTCGTGGAAGGCGACCGCATCGTGCATCGTGCCGTCACCACCGGCGCCCGCGGCGAATCCGGCAGCGAATGGATGGTGGCGGTCAGCGGACTGGCCGACAACGCGGTGGTCGTGGCCGGCAGCGTGGGCGCGCTGCGCGAAGGCACTTCCGTGAAGTTCACGACGCCTGCGCCGGCGCCCGCGGCCGCCGCGAGCGCCTCGACCATGTCCGCCAGCCAGGCCCGCTGACACCATGTGGTTCACCAAAGTCAGTCTCAAGAACCCCGTCTTTGCGACGATGGTGATGCTCGCCTTCGTCGTGCTGGGGCTGTTCGCCTATCAGCGCCTGAAGGTGGACCAGTTCCCGAACATCGACTTCCCGGTGGTGGTCATCACCACCGAATACCCGGGCGCCTCACCCGAGATCGTCGAGAGCGAGGTCACGAAAAAGATCGAGGAAGGCGTCAACTCGATTTCGGGCATCAACGCGCTGACCTCCCGCAGCTACGAGGGGCAGGCGGTCGTCGTGATCGAGTTTCAGCTGGACGTCGATGGACGCAAGGCTGCCGACGACGTTCGCGAAAAGGTAGCAGCGATTCGGCCGACCTTGCGCACCGAGGTCAAGGAGCCGCGCGTGATCCGGTTCGACCCTGCCAGCCGGGCGATCTGGTCGCTGGCCGTGCTACCGGACGACGGCAGCGTGCGGATGACTGCGGCGCAATGTGCAACGCTGCCGAAAAACCAGATCAAGGCCTGCCAGGAGCAGGCCGCCAGGCCCGCCGTCAAGGTCCGGCCGATGTCCGCCATCGAACTGACCAACTGGGCCGATCAGGTTCTGAAGAAGCGTCTCGAAAACGTGCACGGGGTCGGCTCTGTTTCGCTGGTCGGCGGCACCAAGCGCGAGATCAACATCTATCTGAAACCGACCTCGCTGGAAGCCATGGGCATCACGCCGGAACAGGTCGTCAATGCCGTGCGTGGCGAAAACCAGGACCTGCCGCTGGGCGCGGTGCGATCGAGTTATCAGGAAATCGCCGTCCAGGTCGATGCACGGATGATCCGGCCGGAAGACTTCGGGCGCATCATCGTCGGCCGCAAGAACGGGGGGCCGGTGCGGCTGGACCAGGTGGCCACCGTGCAGGACGGCGCGCAGGAAGTCGATTCGCTCGCGCTCTACGACAGCCAGCGCACATTGCTGCTGTCGGTACAGAAGGCGCAGGATGAAAACACCATCGACGTGATCGACGGCTTGACCGCTGCCGTCGCGGAACTGCGGCCGCGGCTGCCGGCGGGCGTGCGGCTGGAGCCCGTTTATGACGGCTCGCGGCAGATCCGGGTTTCGGTCGACAACGTGCGGCGCACCCTGATAGAAGGCGCGCTGCTGACCGTGCTGATCGTCTTCCTGTTTCTGAACTCCTGGCGCTCGACCGTCATCACCGGCCTGACCCTGCCGATTTCGATCATCGGGACCTTTCTGTTCATGCACATGGCCGGTTTCACGGTCAATATGATCACGCTGATGGCGCTGTCGCTGTGCGTGGGGCTGCTGATCGACGATGCCATCGTGGTGCGGGAGAACATCGTGCGCCACGTGCAGATGGGCAAGGCGCCTTATGCCGCGGCCATGGACGGCACGCAGGAAATCGGCCTGGCGGTGCTGGCCACCACCTTCTCGATTGTTGCCGTGTTCCTGCCCATCGGCTTCATGGGCGGCATCATCGGCAAGTTCTTTCACCAGTTCGGCATCACGATCGTCGCGGCGGTGATGATTTCGATGTTCGTGAGTTTCACGCTGGACCCGATGCTCTCGTCGATCTGGCACGACCCGAGCATCGAGGCCCACGGCAAGCGCCAGGCGCCGGTGACGCTGTACGACAAGACCATCGGCCGGGTGACGGGCTGGTTCGACCGGGCCACCGAATGGCTGGCCGACTTCTATCACGACATCCTGGACTGGTCGCTTCGGCACAGGCTGGCGACCGTGGGGCTTGCGGTGGCCGTTTTCATCACCAGCATTTTCATGGTGCCCCTGCTGGGGACCGAGTTCGTCCCCAAAGCGGACTATTCCGAAACGACACTGAAGTTCTATACCCCTGTGGGTTCTTCGCTGGAGGTGACCGAAGCGAAGGCGCGCCAGGTGCAGGCCATCCTGAAAGAGTTTCCGGAAGTGCGCTACACCCTGGCGACGATCAACACGGCAGACGCACAGGGCAAAACGAATGCCAACATCTATGTACGGCTGGTGGATCGAAAGGAGCGCAAGCGCAACGTCGACACGATGGCGTCTGAATTGCGCAAGCGGTTGCAGCAGGTGCCGGGCATCACGGTCACTCACTCGGGCCTGCTCGACCCGGTCGGCGGGCAAAAGCAGATCGAGTTTTCGCTGAAGGGTCCCGACCTCGGGGAACTGGAGCGCCTGACGATCGCGACGATGGAGAAAATCCGGCCGATCGTCGGCCTCGTGGACCTGGACTCGAGCGTCAAGCCGAACAAGCCGACCATCGATGTTGTGGTCCGGCGCGACGCGGCGTCCGACCTGGGCCTCGGCGTGACGCAGATTGGCAGTGCCCTGCGCACGCTGGTGGCCGGGCAGACTGTGGGCAACTGGCGGGCGTCCGATGACCAGACCTACGACGTCAACGTGCGGCTGGCGCCCGATGCCCGCAATGCCATGTCAGATCTTGAAAGGCTGCCGTTCACGGTCGGCCAGAATGCCGATGGCAGCCCGCGCATCGTGCGCCTGAACCAGGTGGCCACGCTGAAGGAAGGCACAGGGGCCAATCAGATCAACCGCCGAGACCTGACGCGTGAAGTGGCGATCAACGCCAACGTCTACAACCGGTCGGCGGGCGAAGTGTCGAACAACATCAAGGCCGCGCTGGAGAGCATCAGTTTTCCGCCGGGTTACAGCTACCAGTTCGGTGGATCGACCAAGAACATGGCCGAATCGTTCGGCTATGCCATATCGGCACTGGCCCTGGCCATCATCTTCATCTACATGATTCTGGCCAGCCAGTTCAAGAGCTTCCTGCAGCCGCTCGCGCTGATGACCTCGCTGCCGCTGACGCTTATCGGTGTGGTACTGGCGCTGATGATGTTTGGCTCGACCTTGTCGATGTTCTCGATCATCGGCGTGGTGATGCTGATGGGTCTGGTCACGAAAAACGCCATCCTGCTGGTGGATTTTGCGATCCGCTCACGCGAAGACGGCGTGGACGCCGATGGCAAGGTCGTACCGGGATTGTCCCGCAACGACGCCTTGTTGCTGGCGGCCCGGGTTCGGCTGCGGCCCATCCTGATGACCACACTGGCAATGATTTTCGGCATGGTGCCCCTGGCTTTCGCCCTGACCGAAGGTTCGGAGCAGCGCGCACCGATGGGCCAGGCGGTCATTGGCGGGGTGATCACGTCGTCCCTGCTGACGCTGGTTGTGGTGCCCGTGGTCTACTGCTACATGGATGACCTGTCGCAATGGATCAAACGCCTGTTCACCGGCGCCAGGCCGTCAGCCAGGATGTAGGGCCGCGCCGGTAAAATTGGCAGGAATCGGTTAAAATACCCCCTGGAGTAAAAATGGACCTCGAACAAGCGCGTTTCAACATGATCAACCAGCAGATCAGGCCCTGGGAAGTGCTGGACGACGCGGTGCTGTCGCTGCTTTCGCATGTGCGCCGCGAAGACTTCGTGCCGCCCGCCCACAAGGCACTGGCCTTTGTCGACATGGAAATTCCGCTGCGCGAGGGCGGTGCCCGCGGTCAGTCGATGCTGGCGCCGCGCGTTGAAGCCCGCCTGCTTCAGGACGCAGCCATCCGCAAGCACGAGAAAGTGCTGGAGGTCGGTGCTGGCTGCGGGTACCTGACCGCGCTGATCGCCCATTTTGCGCAACGCGTGGTCGCGCTTGAAATCGAACCTGAACTGGTGCGCATGGCGCGTGCCAATCTGCAGCGCGCCGGTATCGCCAACGCCGATGTGCGCGAGATCGATGCTGCAGCTGCGCCGCAGGTCGACGCCCCGTTTGATGTGGTGATTCTGGGCGGTTCTTTGCCCGAAGCTCCCCAGTTGCTGCTGTCGCAGGTGAAAATCGGCGGGCGCCTCATCGGTGTTCTTGGCAACGAGCCGATGATGCGCGCGACGGTGATGACCCGTACCAGCGAAACCAGCTGGAGCGCCACCACTCCGTGGGACACCATCGTGCCGCGGCTGGTGAACTTCCCCGCACCGTCGAAATTCCAGTTCTGAATCAAGCCTCACGCGCCATCCATGATCGAACAGATTCACCCTCGTGACCTGCCTGCCTGGCTGACAGCCGCCCGCGCCCACGGTGAGCCGTTGGTGCTGGACGTGCGCGAACCCTGGGAATGGCAAACCGCCAGTGTGCGCGCCGACGGTTTTGAATTGTTGAATCTGCCGATGCGCGCGGTTCCGGTGCGCCTCGCCGAGCTTGACCCCAACCGACCGGTTGCCTGCCTGTGCCACCACGGTGGCCGCAGCATGCAGGTGGCTTCGTTTCTGAAGCAGCATGGCTTCGAGCATGTTGCCAACCTTGCGGGCGGCATCGACGCCTGGTCTCGCGAAGTCGACTCTGCCGTCCCGCGTTACTGAGGCCAGCTTGCCCTTGTATTTGTCAATCCACGGAGATTCGTCCATGAAATCACCCCGCCCCCTGACGCTTGCGATCGCCCTTGCCGGCCTTTTCGCGGGATCCGTGCAGGCGCAAAACCTGGTGGACGTGTTCAACATGGCCAGAGGTTATGACGCCAGCTACCAGGCAGCACGCGCGCAGTACGAATCTGACCTGTACCGCGCAGCGCAGGCCAAGGCGGGCCTGCTGCCAACCGTCGGACTTTCTGCGGGTGCCAACTGGACCACTTTTGACAACACGACCGGGCCCGTGAACACCAATCGTGACTTCAGCTCCACCAACGGGTCGGTCAGTGCATCACAGCCCCTGTATCGGCCGGCGGCCTATGCCACTTACGAGCAGTCGGAAAAGCAGGTCGTCGCGGCCAAGGCACGCCTGACGGCGGCCGAACAGGATCTGATCCTGCGCGTGACGGTGGCCTATTTCGAGGTGTTGTCCGCCCAGGACAACCTGGGACTGGTGCAGGCCCAGAAAAAGGCCGTGGCCGAACAGCTCGCCGTGGCCAAGCGCAACTTCGAGGTTGGGGTGTCGACCATCACCGATACGCGCGAGTCCGAAGCCCGTTACGACCAGATCGTCGCCGCCGAAATCGGGACCGAAAATGACCTGCAGGTGAAGCGCCTTGCACTCGACCAGCTGGTCGGGAAGCCCGGCATTCAGCCAAAACCGCTGGCGATTCCGTTCACCCCGCCGCCGTTGAACCCGCCGACGGTGGACGCATGGGTGGCCATTTCGGCGACCAGCCACCCGGCTGTGATTCAGAACCAGGTGCAGATCCAGCTTGCGAAGCTTGAAACCCAGAAGGCCGAGGCCGGCCACAAACCGACGGTCGACCTGGTGGCGAGCTACGGCGCCAGCAGATTTCCTGGCGGAAGCACCACGACCGGCTACAGCACAAACACCAATTCCGGCAACATCGGCGTCTCCCTGAACTGGTCCCTCTTCAATGGCTTCGCTGTCCAGAACCGCATCAAGGAAACCCTTTCGCTGGAAGACAAGGCCCAAGCCGATCTGCTGGCAACCGAGCGCACCGTGGCACAGTCGACGCGCAGTGCGTTCTATGGCCTCAAATCGGGCATGAGCCAGGTCAAGGCGCTGGAAACCGCGGTAGCCTCGACCCAGAGTGCTGTGGACTCCAACCTGTTGGGCTACCAGGTCGGCGTGCGAATCAACCTGGACGTGTTGAATTCGCAGTCGCAGCTGTTTCTGACCAAACGCGACCTGGATCAGACGCGCTACAGCGTGCTGACCGGCGGTCTGAAATTGCGCCTGGCCGCCGGCACCCTGACGCCGGAAGACCTCGAAGCCGTCAACGCCTTTCTGGCCAGGTAGACACGGGCAGCAGGCAATCGCGCCAGGAGACGCGGTCAGTCTGCAGCCAGCTGCGGATCACCCGCTTCCATCAGACTGATCACCGCGCGGGCGGTTCGGCTTGCCGCGCCACGATGGGCCTGTGAAAAGGCAATGGCTGCCTGCCGCGCGGCTGCCAGTTCTTCCGGATTCGCCAGCAAACCCAGCGCCGCCGTCAGTGCAGTCGTCATGTCGGGCGTTTCACGGGCGGCGCCCCCGGACTGCGCCAGGGCGGCCGCTTCGGCGAAGTTGAAGGTGTGCGGCCCCATCACCACCGGGCAACCGCAGGCCGCAGCCTCAATCAGGTTCTGCCCGCCCAAGGGCTCGAAACTGCCGCCCAGCAACGCCACGTCGGCCAGGCCGTAGTAAAGCGCCATCTCACCCAACGAATCGCCGAGCCAGACCGAATCACCGGTGGCCGGTGGTGGCGATCCATCGCCCCAATCACGGCGGCGACTGACGCGTAGCCCGGCCTCAGCGATGAGCGCCGCGACTTCGTCAAAACGCTGGGGGTGCCGGGGCACGATCAGGTACTGCGCCTCAGGGTTGCCAGCGATTACTCCCGTATCAGAAGCAACACCTGACCGTTTGACGCTGGAATGGGTGGATATAAGTTTCAAAAACGGCTTTTCCTCCCCTTCCCGGCTGCTGGCCAGCAGCACGACCGGCCGATCGATACCGGTACGCCACGCCTGCGCCTTTTCCAGCAATACCGGTTGCGGCGAGGCGTCGAACTTCAGGTTGCCAAATACACCGGTGACTTTAGCTCCGAGGTCGCGCAGGCGCGCGGCGTCACCCTCGGTCTGCGCCCAGACAGCCGCCAGCGCACCGAAGACCGGGCGCGCCAGCCACAGCAGCCGCCGCGCTCGGGCGTGTGAACGCGGATTCATGCGCGCGTTGGCCAGCGCCAGCGCAATGCCTTGTCGCGCGCAGGCATCGGTCAGATTCGGCCAGACTTCGGTTTCCATCAGCACGCCAACGGCGGGGCGGAAGTGCGCCAGAAAGCGTTGCACGGCATCCGGCGTGTCCCACGGCTGCCAGACCTGTATGTCACCGTCTTGCAAGAGCTTCGCACCTTCCGCGCGCCCGGTGGCGGTTCCGTGGGTCAGCAACAGGCGCAGTCCGGGCATTTGCTGGCGCAGTTCGGCCAGCAAGATGGCTGCGGCCCGGGTTTCGCCCAGCGACACCGCATGAATCCAGACGCGGCCGCTGTCAGCGGGGCAGCGGTAATGTCCGAAACGCTCCTCCACCGCCTCCGCATAACCGGGCTCGGCCACCGCGCGCCGGGCCAGCTTGCGCCGCAGCAGCGGCTGGGCGAGCCACATCAGCAGCGAATAAAAAGGGTGCTTCATGACTGGCGAACGGGCGCTGATGGCCCCATGAGTCTGCCGACAGGGGCGGTCAGCATGTCCAAGCGCGTGTCAATACCGATCGACGCGACTCAATGCGCCGCCGTTTCGATGGCGGCGTCTGGTTTGACGCTGCGCAGCAGCGCCAGCATGTCGGTTTCAATCCGCTGCAGCGCTTCGGGCGTCTGGCCTTCAAACCGCAGCACCAGCACCGGCGTGGTGTTGGAAGCCCGGATCAGGCCGAAGCCGTCCGGCCAGTCCACTCGCAGGCCATCGATCGCCGAAATACGAGCCAGTGCCGGGTCGCGCCCACGCACCTTTGCGGCCGCCGCCAGCACTGGCTGCGCCTGCTGTTGCAGTTGCGCGGTCACCCGGTGCGGCTCACCCTCAGCGCAAGGCACATTCAGTTCGGGTGTGGAAAAACTCGTTGGCAAGGCATCAAGCACGGCACTGGCGTCCGGGCTGCGGCTGACGATCTCCAGCAGCCGGCAACCGGCGTAGGTACCGTCGTCAAACCCGTACCAGCGCTCCTTGAAGAAGATGTGGCCGCTCATCTCGCCGCCCAGTGGTGCCTGCCGGCCGCTCGCTTCGATCTCTTTCATCTTGGCCTTGATCAGCGAATGGCCGGTCTTGTACATCAGTGGCTCGCCGCCGGCTTCCGCAATGGCGGGCGCCAGCCGCTGCGAGCACTTCACATCGAACAGGATGGTGCCTCCCGGCACGCGCGTGAGCACGTCGCGCGCGAACAGCATCATCTGGCGATCCGGGAAGATGTTGTTCCCTTCGCGGGTAACGATGCCCAGCCGGTCGCCGTCGCCGTCAAAGGCGAGGCCCAGCTCGGCGCCGGTGTCCTTGAGCGCCGCGATGAGGTCGCGCAGGTTCTCGGGTTTGCTGGGGTCGGGGTGGTGGTTGGGAAACGAGCCGTCCACGGCACTGAAAAGCTCGACCACCTCGCAGCCGATGGCGCGCAGGATATCGGGTGCCGATGCGCCCGCGATGCCGTTGCCGGAATCAACCACGATCTTCATCGGACGCGCCAGCCGGATGTCCCCGACGATTCGCTCGCGATAAGCCGGCAACACGTCCACACTTCGCACGCTGCCGGGTGTTGCCGCCGGCGCGCCGGTCTCGTGCTGCTCCATCAGCCGGCGCAGCGCCTGGATCTCCTCGCCATAGATGGCCCGCCCCGCCATCACCATCTTGAAACCGTTGTAGTCACGCGGGTTGTGACTGCCGGTCACCTGGATGCCGCTGGAACACAGCGTGCTTGCGGCAAAGTACAGCATCGGCGTCGTCACGGCGCCTACATCGATCACATCGACGCCGGCCGAAAGCAGGCCGCGGATGAGCGCCGCGCTCAGGGCCGGCCCGCTCAGTCGCCCATCGCGGCCGACCGCCACCGTGCGTTCGCCTTCGGCCCGAGCGACGGTGCCGAACGCGCGTCCCAGCGCCTCGGCCATCGCTTCATGAATGGTGGACGGCACGATGCCGCGAATATCATAGGCTTTGAAGATCGAAGGAGACAGTTGCATGAGAGCGCTTCCTGAATAAATGTCCGGAACGGCGGGCCGGCTACACCCGGCATCGTTGAACGATTGTAGGGGGCCGGGTCGCACAGCCGGCTTGCGGGCACATGTCCGAAAACGGCGAGTCTCGACCGCCCCGGCCTGTACCATGCAGCCATGCCACCGCCCGAGCAAGACTCCTCGAACACCCTCCTCGACGAAGCCCGCTACGCGGCGCTGCGGGCCCGCGATGCACGCTTTGACGGCAACTTCTTTACGGGCGTGACGTCGACCGGCATTTACTGCCGGCCCGTTTGCAAGGTGCGTGTGCCCCGGCGGGAAAACTGCCGCTTTTTCACACTGGCTGCGCAGGCTGAGCAGGCCGGGTTCCGGCCCTGCTTGCGTTGCCGACCCGAGTTGGCGCCCGGTGGCGTGGCCTGGTCGCTGCAGGATGCATCGGCCATTCTGGCGCATCAGGCGGCCCGCTTGCTCGACGACCCCGCCGCCTGGCCCGAAGCCGCGCCATCCATGACCGCGCTGGCCGCACGCCTGGGCGTCAGTGACCGTCACCTGAGGCGCATCTTCGAGGCGCACCTGGGCGTTTCGCCGCTGGCCTATCTGCAGACACGCCGGCTGCTGTCGGCCAAGCAGTTGCTGACCGACACCGACCTGCCGGTCACCCGCATTGCCCTGGCCAGCGGTTTTCGTTCGCTGCGGCGCTTCAATTCGGCCTTTCAAAGCCACTACCGGCTCAACCCGACCCGGTTGCGACGCGAAGGCGCCGCCCGCGAAGGCCAGGGGCTGTCGGTCCGGCTGGCCTGGCGTCCGCCGCTGGACGTGGACGCGCTGCTGGCGTTTTTCGCCAGCCGACTGGTCGAGGGTGTGGAGGCCGTGTCGGCGGGTGGCCCCGCGCCCACATACGCCCGCACGATTGCGCTGTCCAGCGACGGGCGCATGCACACGGGCTGGATGCTGGCGCGTTTTGACGCCAGCCGCAATGGCGTGACGCTGCAGGTCAGCGATTCGCTGGCCGAGGTGTTGCCACTGGTGATTGCACGGGTGCGCGCACTGTTCGATCTGGATGCCGACCCCGCCGTGATCAACGCCTGTCTGAGCCAGGCTGCTACGGTCGCCGATTCAGGTTTCGCGCTAGACAAACGGCTGAAAGGCCTGCGGGTCCCCGGCTGTATCGACGGCTTCGAACTGGCCGTGCGCGCCGTGCTGGGCCAGCAGATCACGGTGGCTGCAGCGCGCACACTCGCCCGACGACTGACCCAGCGATTTGGCGATCCGGTCCACACCGGCATGCCCGGGCTGGATCGACTCTTCCCCTCAGCGGCTGCGCTGGCCCGGGCCACCGTCGATTCACTGGGCGAACTGGGCATCGTGCGTCAGCGCCAGCAGGCCATCCTGGCGCTGGCACGAGCCGTGGCCGACGGGCAACTCGTCCTGGGCAGTGCGGCAGACGTTGGTGCCGCCTGCGCAGCGTTGAAGGCCCTGCCCGGCATCGGCGAATGGACGGCCCAATACATCGCGATGCGCGTGCTGCGTGACCCGGACGCTTTCCCGGCCGGTGATGTGGCGCTGCAACGCGCGCTGGGTGTCACCAGCGCCAAAGAGGCGGAGCGCCTTTCACAGGTCTGGCGTCCGTGGCGCAGCTACGCCGTGCTTCGGATCTGGCAACAGGGCCCTCTGTCGAAAGCACCAAAAAATCCTGAAACCATAGCATCGACGGACTGATTGACGCTGGATAGACGCCAAAATGACTCATATTTCACTGCAAAACCTCGCCTGCCTCCGCGTTTCCGTCCCGCTCGGGGAAGTGCTGCTCGCCGCTTCGCCAAAGGGCCTTGCCGGCGCGTGGTTCACGCAAGGCCAGCGAGATGCGCCCGATGCCAGGGCCTGCACCAATACCGCTGGTCATCCGGTACTGGAACAGGCGGCCAGTGAGATGCTTGAATACTTCGCCGGCAGGCGCAGGCGTTTTGACGTGGCGGTAGATCTGTCGGGCGGAACCGAATTTCAGCAGGCTGTCTGGCTCGCGCTGCTGACACTGGATTTCGGTCACACCACCAGCTACGGCGCCTTGGCCTCACAGATCGGCCGTCCACGCGCCGTTCGCGCGCTGGGGGTGGCGGTGGGCGCCAATCCGGTCAGCGTGATTGTTCCGTGCCACCGCGTCATCGGCGCCGATGGTTCGCTGACCGGCTACGCGGGCGGGCTGGAGCGCAAGATGGCGTTGCTGCAACTTGAAGGTGTGCTTTGAGCAGCGCGGACTCGCCGCAACGCCCCTGGCTGGCTGAATTCATCCTGCTGGCAGCCATCTGGGGGTCGTCGTTCCTGTTCATGCGGCTGGCTACTGTGGAGTTTGGTGCACTGCCAACCGCTGCGCTGAGGGTCAGCATCGCGGCCGCATTCCTGCTGCCGATCCTGCTGCTGCGCGGCCTCGGACCGCAGCTGCGCCGGCACTGGAAGTCCATCTTCCTGGTTGGCGTGCTGAACTCGGCGATACCGTTCGTCTGCTTCGCCTATGCACTGCTGCACATCACGACGGGGCTGTCATCCATCCTCAATGCCACGGTGCCGCTGTTTGGCGCGCTGGTGGCGTGGGTCTGGCTGAAGGACCGGCCTGATCGCAGCCGGATCGCTGGCCTGGTGCTGGGCTTCGCTGGCGTGGCCCTGCTGGCCTCGGACAAGGCCGGGCTCAAGGCCGTCTCGCAGGACGCGCCCGCCACCACGCTGGAGGCAATTGCCTGGACGCCGATGCTCGCGGTCGGCGCCTGTCTGCTGGCCACACTGTGTTACGGCATTGCCGCCAGCTACACCAAGCGGTACCTGAGCGGCATGCCCTCGATGCTGACAGCCACCGGCAGCCAGATGGGCGCAACGCTGTTCCTGGCACTGCCCGCTGCGTGGACCTGGCCCGAGCGTCAGCCGGGCACCAGTGCCTGGCTGGCATTGATCGCAGCCGGAGTGCTTTGCACCGGTCTGGCCTATGTGCTGTATTTCCGGCTGATCGAATCCACCGGTCCCGCCCGTGCACTGACCGTGACCTTCGTCATTCCGGTGTTTGCAATGGGGTACGGCGTGGTGTTTCTGGGCGAAACCATCACCTGGTGGATGGTGGGCTGTGGCGCGGTGATCCTGCTGGGCACCGCGCTGTCGACAGGAATCCTGCGGCGCAGGTGAATGCGGGAAAGCAGGGCCACTGGCCGAATTTGGCGGCCGCATCAAACAAAAACGCCTGTGGACTTTCGACCACAGGCGTTCTGCTTTTTTGGCGGAGTGGACGGGACTCGAACCCGCGACCCCCGGCGTGACAGGCCGGTATTCTAACCAACTGAA
>JACSRS010000166.1 GCA_014879655.1 Burkholderiaceae bacterium | reverse complement strand
CAGTTCGACGACGTGAACGGCTGGGACTTGCAGCATGGCCGCCGTGTGCGCTGGGGACCACAGTCACCCTACACCTTTGCGACGCCGCTCTTCGGCCCGGCATCGCCAGCGCTGGGTCAGGTAACGCAGCCGGAGTTGATTGATTACGCGCAGCGCTGCATGAACTCGGCGCTGGAGGGCTGGAAGCAGGCGCCGCTGCCGCCCCTCCCGCCGGAAGAGGCTATGCTGGACATTGGGCGAAATGGCGTCTCGCCCTACATAGCCGAGTTGGTCGGGCAGGCGCTCGACCTGGCCCCGCTCTATGCCGCGCCGGCGCACTTTGGCGACCCGCCCGCAGAGCACGAGATGGTGGCGCACTACGTCGTGCCGCTGCTGCGGACGCTGGGCTGGCAGCCGGAGCAGATCGCGCTGGAGTGGCGGCGCATCGACGTGGCGCTTTTTCACCGGCTGCCGCGCACGCCGGAACACCTGGCCTTCATCGTCGAGGCTAAACGGCCGCACCGAGGCGTGGAGAGCCATTTGCAGCAGGCGTGCGACTACTTACGCACCCAGGGCGTCGCACGGGATGTGGTAGTCACGGATGGCCTGCGCTACCGGCTCTATGCGGCGGATCAGGAGTATGCACCGGTGGCGTATGCGAATTTGGAGCGGTTGAAGGAATCGCAGCTTGGGCTGTTTGAGCGGATGCGGCGGAATTCAGAAAGGTAGATACTCAACGTGATCGGCCATGTCCACGGGATCGGCAACCCGGGCAATCAATTCCAGATCGCGCACACACGCACCGATGGTGGTTTGCAGTTGATGCGCGTAGACGACGCCGGCAAACGGCACGCCTGCCCGCTGCCGGCGTGTCGCTTCGACCAGCATATCGTCGTCTTGCGAAAAGAGAACGCGACCCAGTTCCGCGGCGCGGTCGATGAGGATCGGGTCCGGCGTGTTGCGCCGCCCGTCTTCCTGCACGGTAAGCACATCGACGCCACGCAGGCGCAGACCCACCGTAATGGCGCGGTGTACGTGCTCATCCATGTAGAGAGCAACGGTCATGGCTGGTTGGCAGGTTGGGGCACAGGGTGGACAAACCGGGCAGGTGCGGCCGTCCGGCGCAGATCATCGACTATCTGGCTGCGGCGGGCGATGTCGGCGTCCAGCGCACCCTTGTGGTCCCAGTAATAGGCAAGGGCAGCGTGGATTTGGCCCAGGGAGAGATAGGGATGCTGGAAGTGCAGTTCTTCGGGACTCCAGCCATACGCCATCTGCGCCATCACCAGTTCAACCACCTTCATGGTGGTGCCAGCTATGATCGGCACGCCGCCCTGGGTAAGTTGGATATGTTCATAGGTCAAACCAACCGGCGCTGCGCTCATTGTGTAGCTCCTCAGAAATCAACAGTCACGTGGCGCCATTATAGCCCATGAACGTTTGATCGGAAAGGAAATCTCATGTCCACCCCTTGGTATCGCACAGTCACGCCCCGGCCCGAAGTCGCTGCGGGACGCTCCTTTCACCCGGACGAATTTGCGATTGCGCTGGAGCAGGTCGTGTCCGGCATCGCGCCGGAGGACTACACCGACCCGGCCAAGTTCTTTGCGCGCACGTCGTTCACCCGCGCCTTGACCGAGAACGTGGGGTTGGTGCTGCGCCGGCTCGCCGGTCAGACGGCCAACACCGCGCCGGTACTCACCCTGCTTACCCAGTTCGGCGGCGGCAAGACGCACACGCTGACGACGCTCTATCATCTGGGCAGCCACGGCGACGATGCGCGCGGCTGGCCGGGGATCAACGGGCTGATGGCCAGTGTGCTGCTGCCTGCCATCCCGCGGGCGCGAGTCGGCGTCTTTGTCGGCAACGCCTGGGACCCGCAGGTCGGCAAAGAGACGCCCTGGATCGACCTGGCGCGGCAACTGGCCGGCGACGAGGGTGTGGCTCTGCTGGGCACGGCAGCCACCACTTCACCGCCCGGCACCGAAACGCTGCTGCGCATCTTTGCCGCGGCCAATGCACCGGTGCTGCTCCTCTTCGACGAAGTGCTCAACTTCATGGGCCGCCACCGCAGCATGGCCGACCCCTTCTATGCCTTCATCCAGAACCTGACCGTGGCTATGACCGGCACCACCGAAGGCGCGTTGGTGATCAGCTTGCCGCGCAGCCAGGTGGAGATGACCGACTTCGACGCCCAGTGGCAGGAGCGCATCACCAAGGTGGTGCGCCGCGTCGCCAGCAACCTGATCGCCAACGATGAGGCGGAGATCGCCGATGTCGTGCGCCGGCGGCTCTTCGACGACCTGGGTTCGGAGCAGGTGCGGCGCAACGTGGCCACCGAATATGCTGACTGGTGCTTCCAGAACCGGGCGCAACTGCCGCCGGAGTGGACGGCGGTGGATGTGGCCTCCAGCGAGAAAGAGGCGCGCGACTACCTGCGCCAGCGCTTCCTGAGCGCCTATCCCTTCCACCCGGCTACGCTCTCGGTCTTTCACCGCAAGTGGTCCAGCGTATCGCAGTTTCAGGCCACGCGCGGCACGCTCGCCATGCTGGCCCAGTGGGTCTCGATGGCCTACCGCGACGGCTTCACCAGCCTGCGCAATGAGCCGCTGATTTCGCTGGGTTCGGCGCCGCTCCAGTCGCCCGAATTCCGCGGCGTGGTGCTTGGCCAGTTGGGTGAAGCGCGGCTGCTGCTGGCCATCGAGACCGACATTGCCGGCGCCCAGGCGCATGCGCGCGCCCTCGACGCCGACACCAAGGATGCGCTGCGCGACATCCACCGCCGGGTGGGGTCGGCCATCTTCTTCGAGTCGTCGGGCGGCCAGGTCAACCGCATGGCGCACCTGCCCGAACTGCGCTTCGCCATCGGCGGCCCGGCCGTGGATACCGCCTCGGTGGACAACGCTGCGTACAAACTCGAAGACCGCTCCTTCTACATCCGTAAAGTCGGCACCGACGGCTACCAGATCAGCTATCGCCCGACGCTCAAGAAGGTGGTCAGCGAGCGCCGTTCCTCGCTGGACTATCAGAATGACATCTACCCGGCCATGACTAAGCTGGTCAAAGACATGTTCGACCGCGGGCGCAATCTGCCCGTCGTCTACTTCCCGGCCGACGCCAACGCCGTGGACGATTCGCCCAAACTCACCCTGGTGGTGATGGACCCGGCGACCGAATGGAACGCGCAGACGCGCGCCCAAATCGCCGACTGGACGCGGCAGCGCGGCACGCTGGCGCGCTTCTATCCGGGTGCGCTGGTCTGGTGCATCAAGCAGCCCGGCGGCCGCCTGCGCCAGGAGGTACAGGACCTGATTGCCTGGGAACGGGTGGCGCGGGAGGTCAGCGACAAAACGTTGGGCAGCGACCTGACGGACAGCGAGATTGCCGACGTGCGCCAGTCCGTGCGCGACGAGCGCAAAGAGGCCGAGAACGAGGTCGGCGCCAGCTACCGCTACCTGGCGCTCTACGACCCTGCCGAACCGGGTGGCGTGCGCGAGATCGACCTGGGCAGCGGCTATGCCGCCAGCGGCGAAACCCTGACGGGGCGCGTGATCGCTGCACTCAAATCCAACTCGCTGCTCAACGAGTCCATCGGCGCTGGCTACATCGACCGCAACTGGCCGCCGGCGCTGCTCAAGTCCGGCGCTTGGCCGTTGACCGGGCTGCGCCAGGCCATCGTCAGCGGTGCGCTCACGCGCCTGCTCGACCCGGATGCGGTGCTCAAGAGCAAGATCGTGGAGTT
>JACSRS010000031.1 GCA_014879655.1 Burkholderiaceae bacterium | reverse complement strand
CGTCGGCGTCAACACCTTCCGCAACCCGCACGGGGACGCCGTGCTCGACAAGCTGGAGCTGGCACGCTCAACCGAAGAAGAAAAACAGAGCCAGCTGGCGCGGCTGCAGGCCTTTCACGAACGTCACCGCGATGCTGCACCGGCGCAGCTCAAGCGCCTGCAACAGGCCGTGATCGACAACGGAAACGTCTTCGAAGTGCTGATGGATGCGGTGCGCTGCTGCTCGCTGGGCCAGATCACGAACGCGCTGTTCGAAGTGGGCGGCCAGTACCGCCGCAACATGTAGCCAGCGGGTCGGCGGCAAGCATCAGCCGTCAGAGTGCCAGCTTGACCTTGGCCGCTGCCTGAACCATTTCCGACCAGGTCGTCGGGTCGATGGCAATGCCGTCGCGCTCTCGCGCGAGCCGGGCATTGCGCTCCGGCTCGCCGGCAATCATCACGGACTCGCCACCGGGCGCGGCCGGCGCCTCCCGCAACCAGTCGACAAACGCCCGGGTCTCGGCTTCGAATGTCTGCTGCGTGCCCAGTTTGGCCGGATCGATCAGCACGGTCAGCATGCCGTTGACCACGGCGCGGCTGGCGTCGGCCGGCCGGTGCCAGGCGCCGCCACCGGTGAGGGCGCCGCCGAGCAGTTCGCAGGCGACGGCCAGACCGTAGCCTTTGTGTTCGCCGAAGGTCATCAGTGCGCCGAAGAGCCCGGCCCCTGGCCCGCCGGCCTGCGGCACCACCACCACGCCCGGGTCGGTGGTGGGCCGCCCCAGCGCGTCGATCAGGTAGCCCGGCTCCACCTTGCGGCCTTCGTTGTGCGCGACCCGCATCTTGCCTTGCGCAACGCGGCTGGTCGCGAAGTCGAGCACAAACGGACCTTGGCCGGCCACCGGAATGCCGATGCAGCACGGATTGGTGCCAAAGCGCCCATCGGCCCCGCCCCAGGGGGCGACCACCGGCCGGGACAGCACATTCACAAAATGCAGCGATACCAGCCCTTGCGACACCGCCATCTCGGCAAAGTGCCCGATGCGACCCAGGTGATGGGCATTGCCCAGTGCCACGATGCAGCTGCCGTGCAGTCGGGCCCTCTCCATGCCCAGGGCCATCGCCTGCTCGCCCACGACCTGGCCGTAGCCGCGCTGGCCGTCGAGCGTCAGCAGCGCACCGCCGTCCAGCACGACCTTCACCGCGTTGTTGGGCACCAGTCCGCCTTCAAGCACCGCATCGACGTAGCGCGGCACCATGCCCACGCCGTGCGAATCGTGGCCGCTCAGATTGGCCATCACCAGATTGGCGGCGACGGTGGCGGCTTCGGCGTCCGCACTGCCGGCTGCGACCAGGATGCGCGCGACGGCCAGGCGCAGCTCGCCGGCTTGCCAGGTGCGGGCTTCGCCCGTCGAGTTTTCAGCTTGCAAGTTTCACTCCCGTCGCTGGTTGGACTACATCACCGCGCCAACCTGCCAGGGTACAAACTCGCTTTGCCCGTAGCCGTGTTGTTCGCTCTTGCTGGGGGCGCCGGAGGCCGTTGCCAGCACCAGGTCAAAAATGCGCTGCCCCATCTGCTCGATGGTGCTGCTGCCGTCGATGATTTCGCCGCAATTGATGTCCATGTCTTCTTCCTGCCGCTGCCACAGTGCTGTGTTCGTGGCCAGTTTCAGCGACGGCGAAGGTGCACAGCCATAGGCACTGCCGCGCCCGGTGGTGAAGCAGATCAGGTTGGCGCCGCCGGCGACCTGACCGGTGGCGCTGACCGGGTCGTAGCCCGGCGTGTCCATATAGACGAAGCCACGCTCGGTCACCGGCTGGGCGTATTCGTAGACCGCCTGCAGGTTGGTGGTGCCGCCCTTGGCCACTGCGCCCAGCGATTTTTCCAGGATGGTGGTCAGGCCACCCGCCTTGTTGCCGGGCGAAGGGTTGTTGTTCATCTCGCCCTGGTTGATCTCGGTGTAGTGCTCCCACCACTTGATCCGCTCGATCAGCTTGTCGGCCACCTCGGTTTTGACCGCGCGACGGGTCAGCAGATGTTCGGCGCCATAAATTTCGGGCGTTTCGCTCAGGATGGCGGTTCCGCCATGGGCCACCAGCAGGTCGACCGCTGCCCCCAGCGCCGGGTTGGCACTGATGCCGCTGTAGCCGTCCGAACCGCCGCACTGCAGCCCGATGGTGATGTGCGCCGCGCTGCATGGCTCGCGCCGGACGGCGTTGGCACGCGGCAGCATCTCGTTGATCAGCGCCACGCCTTTCTCGACGGTCCTGCGCGTGCCACCGCTGTCCTGGATGTTGAAAGTCCGCAGCGTGTCGCCTTCGGTCAGGTTGCCCGTTGCCAGCCAGGCATTGATCTGGTTGGCCTCGCAGCCCAGCCCGACGACCAGTACGCCGGCAAAGTTGGCATGGGTGGCATAACCGGTCAGTGTGCGCGCCAGAATCTGCATGCCGGTGCCCTGCGTGTCCATGCCGCAGCCGGTGCCGTGCGTCAGCGCCACCACGCCGTCGACGTTGGGGAAATCCGCCAGCGCTTTCGGGTTGGTTCGGCGGGAGAAATGATCAGCGATCGCTCGCGCCGCCGTGGCCGAGCAGTTCACGCTGGTCAGCACGCCGATGTAGTTGCGCGTGGCCACCCATCCATCGGCGCGGACGATGCCCATGAAACTGGCTTCCCGCAAAGCCGGCGCCGGCTTGACGTCGGCGCCATAGGCATAGTCGCGCGCGAATTCGCCCATCACGAGGTTGTGCGTGTGCACGTGCTCGCCAGGGCCAATGGGTTGGCTGGCAAAGCCGATGATCTGGTTGTAGCGTCGTACCGGCTGCCCCTGCGCAAGGGCACGGATCGCCACCTTGTGGCCCGGCGGGATCAGGCCACGAACCGGGATGCCCTCCACCTGGGCGCCCCCCAGCAACTGCTGGCGGGCGATCACCACATCGTCTTGGGCATGGAGTCGGATGAAGGGTGTCATATCAATAGAACATCTTGGGGAGCCACAGCACCACTTTGGGAACGTAGGTGATGATGGCCAGCGAACCCAGCAACGGCACCAGCCACGGCAGGATGGCCACGGTGGTGCGTTCGACGCTGAGCTTGGCCACTCTCGCCAGCACGAACAGCACCATGCCCATCGGCGGGTGCAGCAGCCCGATCATCAGGTTCAGCACCATCACCAGGCCGAAGTGAACCAGGTCGATGCCCAGTTGCTGGCAGATCGGCACCAGGATCGGCACCAGGATGGTGATGGCGGCGGTGGGCTCCAGAAAGCAACCCACAAACAGCATCAGCAGGTTGGCCAGCAGCAGGAAAACCCACGGCTCCTTGGTAAAGCCCAGCACCCATTCGCTGATGGCCGCCGTCACGCCCGTGGCGGTCAGCATCCAGCCAAAGATGCTGGCTGCCGCGACGATGAACAGTACCGTGCTGGTGGTTTCAACCGTGTCCAGACAGATCTTGACGAAGCTCTTCCAGTTCAGCGTCCGGTACCAGGCAAAGCCCAGCACCATGGCCCAGATGCATGCGGCAATGGCGCCTTCGGTCGGGGTGAAGATACCGGCGGTCATGCCGCCGATCAGCAACACCGGCGTCATGATGGGCAGCACGGCCTGAAAACGGAAGTACTTGTCAGCGGCAAACAGCGCGACCAGTCCGGCAAGTACGGTGACCTGTGCCGGGAAACCTGCTTCGACAATCAGCAGCCACAACCCCAGCGGCCAGCTCACGACCACGGCGGTTTCGAAAAGCGCCTTGATCACGCGCGGCCATTCGAACTTGATGTCACCGCCCCAACCGTTCTTGTGGGCGAAATACGCCACGGTCAGCATCATCAGCACAGCCAGCATCAGTCCTGGCAGGATGCCTGCGAGGAACAGCGCGCCGACGCTGACGTTGGCCATCATGCCGTAGATCACGAAGGGCAGGCTGGGCGGAATGATCGGACCCAGCGTGGCGCTGGCGGCCGTGACACCCACCGCGAACTCCTTTTCATAGCCGTGGTCCACCATGGCCTTGATCTCGATGGTGCCCAAGCCCGCAGCGTCGGCAATGGCCGTTCCACTCATGCCGGCAAACACCACCGAGCCCACGATGTTCACATGGCCCAGGCCGCCCTTGAGCCAGCCGACCAGTGCCAGCGCGTAGTTGTAGATGCGGTTGGTGATACCGGCGTTGTTCATCAGGTTGCCGGCAAGAATGAAAAAGGGTACGGCCAGCAGCGGAAAGCTGTCAATGCCGCTGACCATGCGATGCACGACCACAAAGGCCGGCAGGTTGCCTGTCCACAGGATGTACAGCAGCGAAGAGCCGGCCATGGCGATGGCAACCGGGATACCGCCCGCCATCAGCATCAGGAAAAGAATTTTGAGCATGCGCGGCCCGTCAGTTGTCGGTGATTTCGGATTCAGGACGTTCCAGCACGCTGTAACCGCGCCGCCAGTGCCTGATGGAGACCTGCAGGGAACGCGCCGTCATGGCTGCGAAGCCCAGCAGGCATACGCCATAAACCCAGTTCATCGGCAAATCCACCATCGTCATGCGGGAGTTGCTGCCCAGACGGACCATCATCATGGCCGTCAGCACCACTGCGGTGGCAAAAAATGCAGTTCGCATCAGATCCACCAGTGTGGACATAGCGCGGCGCATCGCGGGCGGCATGAATTTGTAGAAAAAATCGACCTGGATGTGGTTGTTCTTGACAACGCCAATGGTCGCGCCGGTGAACACCGTGGCGATCAGCAGGTAGCGGGCGATCTCCTCGGTCCAGGCGGCCGAGTTGTTCAGCACATAGCGCGTGAAGAACTGGTAGAAAACCGTGGCGCCGAGAATCCAGAAGAATCCCAGCGCTACCCAGGCTTCAAAGGGGGTGCCGGAGAGGTCCACCGCTTCATCCTGCGCGTGGAACTCGCCGTCATCCCCCATGACCTGGGGCATGTCGTCAATGGACGTGTGATGCGACATGCGAAGGTTTACTTGATCGCGACGACGCGGTCCCAGTCTTTCTTGTCCAGGTTCATGGACTCAAAGCTGATGGCTTTCAACACGCGTTGCTGGAAATCATTGCGATCAACCACAATGATGTTGATGCCCTTCTTCTTGAACTCTTCCAGCAATTCGCCTTCGCGTTTGCGAATCTCGTTGCCCGCCCGGATGCCGGCTTCCTGCGTCACTTCCGCCAGGATTTTCTGATCTGCCGGCGACATCTTGGCCAGCGCCGACGGCGAAGCGATGGTCAGCAGCATGTCGGCGATGTGACCGGTCAGCACGATGTTCTTTTGCACCTCGTAGAACTTCTTCGCTTCGATCGTGGGCAGCGGGTTCTCCTGCGCGTCCACCGTGCCGTTCTGTAGCGCCAGGTAGACCTCGGCGAAAGCAATTGGCGTGGGATTGGCACCACAAGCCTTGGGCATGGCGGTGTAGGCCGGCGCATCCGGCACCCGCATCTTCAGTCCCTTCATTTCGTCGCAATTCCTGAAGGCCTTGTTGGTGGTCGACTGGCGCACACCGTAGTAGGTGGAACCGATCACGGTGTTGCCGCCGGTGGCCTTCTTGTAGCCTTCGGTCAGTTCCTTGAAGACGTCGCTCTTGCCATAGGCCATGACGTGGTCGGCATCGCGGAAGGTGAACGGGTAATAGCTCACGGCCAGGCGCGGGAACGAGCGTGCAGCAAAAGACGCGCCGGTGTAGATGATGTCCACCGTGCCCAGTTGCAGGCCCTGGTTGATGTCGCTTTCCTTGCCCAGACTGGAAGCCGGGAACACCTGGATTTCATACTTGCCGTTGGTGCGCTTCTTGAACTCTTCTGCGGCCCAGAGTGCCTGGGTGTGATAGGGCTCGGACGTCTCGTAGACATGGGCCCATTTCAGCTTGGTCTGAGCCTGCGCCAGCGTGGCGGTGCCGGCGGCGCCCGCCACAAGTGCGCAGGCAGCAATGAGCTTGATGGCAAATCGTTTGTTCATGATGTTGTCTCCTAGGGTTGAGGGAAAAAAGTGCTGGCACTCAGGAAGCGCTTGCGCGGCGCCAGCTCGCGCTGAAACGGGAATGGGACTTGTCCATGTGTTGATGCATGGCCGTGCGCGCGGCGTCGGTATCGTGCGCCTCGATGGCGCGCAGCACGGACTCGTGTTCGTCGATGGCCAACTGCCACGAAGGCACCGATTCAAAATGGTTGCCCAGCCGCTCGAAAAGCGGACCACGGCGGGAGTCCCAGAATGTCTGGATGGTCTCCAGCAAGACGATGTTTTCACAGGCATCGGCGATCGCGGTATGAAAAGCGCGGTCACCGGTGAGCGGCAAAATGCCTTGTGCCGCCTCGCCCTTCATCGACGCGATGGCGTCGCGCATCGCCTTGATGTGTTTGCGCTTGGCCGACTTTGCCGCCAGCGCGGCGGTTTCGCCTTCAATCACCCGGCGGGCCCGGATCAGCTCCAGCGGGCCCCATTCGGTTGCCGCCACAGCCGGCGCAGCAGCGGCGAGGCGGCTGGCCCGGTCGAGCACGTAAACACCCGAGCCGACCCGCACCTCGACCCAGCCCTCAACCTCCAGCGCGATCAGCGCCTCGCGCACCGAGGGTCGGCTCACGCCGAACTGGCGCGCCAGATCCCGTTCTGCCGGCAAACGCTGTCCGGCAGCAAATTCCCCGCTCGTGATCAGCGAACGCAGTTGTTCGGCGATCTGGCGATACAGGCGCTGCGGTTCAACGGTTTGCAGGGGCATCGGCGCTAAGGGTTAATCTGAACTGGCCAAGTGGTAAGACCAATCTAGAATGCCACGAAAGGTCGCCGGCAACATCCGGCAAAACCCTGTAACCGGTTTCTAAAAAGCCAAGTCCGGCGCTCCGCCTCACCGGCTGGCAACCTGACATGAAGCTTGCCCCCGTCATCCAGTCCGTCCAACTGCGCCAGGTCAACCTTCCGCCCAAGGTCGTTCGCACCGACGCCATCCAGTCGTTCGTGACGCAGGAAACCCTGCTGCTCACCCTGCGCTGCAGCGACGGCGTCGAAGGCACGGGCTATGCCTACACCATCGGCACCGGTGGTTCGTCCGTCATCGCGCTGCTCAAGGACCACCTGGCACCGCGCCTGATCGGGCTTGACCCCTTGAACGTCGAAGCCATCTGGAAAGACCTGTTCTATGCCACCCACGCCACCGCGGTCGGAGCCATCACCAGCCTGGCGCTGGCCTGCGTCGACACGGCACTGTGGGACTGGCGCGCCCGCAGCCTGAACCTGCCGCTGTGGCAATTGCTGGGCGGCGCGCAGGCGCGGGTGCCGGTCTACACCACTGAAGGCGGCTGGCTGCACCTGAGCCCCGGCGAACTGGTGGAGCAGACGCTGGCGGCCCAGTCGCAGGGTTTCCGGGGTGCCAAGATCAAGGTCGGTCGGCCACACGTCAGTGAAGATGTGGCCCGCCTGTCGGCAGTTCGCAGCGCAGTGGGCACTGACTTTGACATCATGACCGACGCCAACCAGGGCTTCAACCGCCCCGAGGTGCTGCGCCGCGCTGCCGCCTTTGCCGGGCTGGACCTGGCCTGGCTGGAGGAACCGCTGCCGGCTGAAGACGTGTCCGGCCACCGCCAGTTGCGCACCCAGACCGCCATCCCGGTGGCGGTGGGCGAATCGATGTACCACCTGAGCAACTTCCGCGAATACCTGGAACAGGGCGCCTGCAGCATCGTGCAGCCCGACGTGGCCCGCATCGGTGGTATCACACCGTGGATCAAGGTGGCGCATCTGGCCGAGGGTTTTGACGTGCCGGTCTGCCCGCACTTCCTGATGGAACTGCATGTCAGCCTTTGCGCCGCCGTGCCGAACGCGGCGTGGGTCGAATACATACCGCAACTGGACGACATCACCACCAGCCGCCTGCATGTCGAAGGCGGCTTTGCCTACCCGCCGGACACACCCGGTCTGGGCATCGAATGGGACTGGCCAGCCATCCGGCGCCGCCAGCTGACCGATATCACCATCCACTGAAAACCAAGGAACACCATGCGTCTGAAGGGAAAAACCGCACTGATCACCGCCGCCGGCCAGGGCATGGGGCGCGCTGCCGCGCTCGCCTTCGCGGCCGAAGGTGCCCAGGTCTGGGCCACCGACGTGAACGCCGAACTGCTGAAGGCCTATGACGGCGAGGCGGGTATCACCGCGCTGCCGCTGGACGTGCTGAACCGTACCGCCATCGACGGCGTGGTCGGCCAGTTGCCCCGGATCGATGCGCTGTTCAACTGCGCCGGCTTCGTGCACAGCGGCACGGTGCTGCAGGCCAGTGACGCCGAATGGGACTTTGCCGTCAACCTCAATGTGCGCTCGCAGTTCTGGATGATCCAGGCCGTGCTGCCAAAAATGCTGGCCAGCGGCAGCGGCAGCATCATCAACATGGCCAGCGTCTGCAGCAGCATCAAGGGCCTGCCCAACCGATTCATCTACGGCACCACCAAGGCAGCGGTCATCGGTCTGACCAAGAGCGTGGCGGCAGACTTCGTCGGCCAGAACGTGCGCTGCAACGCCGTCTGCCCCGGCACGGTGGACACCCCGTCGCTGCAAGACCGCATCAACGCCTTTGACGATCCGGTCGAGGCGCGCAAGGCGTTCGTGGCGCGCCAGCCGGTGGGCCGCATCGCCCAGGCGCACGAAATTGCGCCACTGCTGGTGTTTCTGGCCAGCGACGAATCGTCGTTTGTCACCGGCCAGGCTTACGCCATTGACGGGGGCATCACGATATGAACCAGCTCGACTTCAAGGGTCGCCATGCCGTCGTCACCGGCGGTGCCACCGGTCTCGGCTACGCCATCGCCCAGCGCCTGATTGCCTCCGGCGGCCGCGTCACCTTGTGGGATCGCGATGAAGCCGGCGTGCGCCGCGCCGCGCAGACGTTGGGCGCGCAGACGCACGCGGTGACGGTGAACGTGACGTCTTCCGACTCGGTGGCCGGCGCCGTGCGCACCACGCTGGCCCAGGTGCCGCGCATCGACGCACTGGTCAACAGCGCCGGCATCGCCGGCCCGGTGGCCAAGGTGTGGGAGATGCCGGTTGATGGCTGGCGCGAGGTAATGGACGTCAACCTGACCGGCCTGTTCCTGTGCTGCCGCCATGTGGTGCCGCACATGCGCGAGCGCGGCTACGGCCGCATCGTCAACATTGCCTCGGTCGCCGGCAAGGACGGCAACCCGAATGCCAGCGCCTACAGCGCGAGCAAAGCGGGTGTGATTGCGCTGACCAAGTCGCTGGGCAAGGAACTGGCCGATACCAACGTCCGCGTCAACTGCGTCACGCCCGCTGCGGTCAAGACAGCCATCTTCGACCAGATGTCCGCCGAGCACATTGCCTTCATGTTGTCCAAAATACCGATGGGGCGCTTTGGCACGCCCGACGAGATCGCCGCACTGGTCGGCTGGCTCTGCACCGAAGACTGCTCCTTCTCGACCGGCGCGGTGTTCGACCTCTCGGGCGGCCGCTCGACCTACTGATCAACCGGATTTCGCCCTTTTCAGGGCCTTTTGATTTCAACCACGAAAGGAAACTCCCATGAAACTCGTCCGCTACGGCAATCCCGGCAAAGAGAAACCCGGTCTGATTGACGCCGATGGCAAGCTGCGCGACCTCAGCAAGGTGGTCAAGGACATCACCGCTGACCAGCTGGGCGACGCCGCACTCGAAAAGCTGCGCAAGCTCGACACCGCCAAGCTGCCGCTGGTCAAGGGCAAGCCCCGCATGGGCTGCCCGGTCGGCGGCATCGGCAAGTTCATCGCCATCGGGCTGAACTACTCCGACCATGCCGCCGAATCCGGTCTGCCGGTGCCCACCGAACCCATCGTCTTCACCAAGGCCACCAGCTGCATCCAGGGACCGAACGACGACGTGATGTTGCCCAAGGGTTCGGTCAAATCCGACTGGGAAGTCGAACTCGGCGTGGTGATCGGTACGCGTGCGCGCTATGTGTCGCAGAAAGAGGCCCTGAATCACGTGGCCGGCTATTGCACGATCAACGACGTCAGCGAGCGTGAATACCAGCTGGAGCGTGGCTCGCAGTGGGACAAGGGCAAGGGCTGCGACACCTTCGGCCCGATCGGCCCGTGGCTGGTGACGCGCGACGAAGTCGGCAATCCGCAGAAGCTGGCAATGTGGCTGGACCTGAACGGTCAGCGCATGCAGACCGGCAACACCAAAACCATGGTGTTCAGCGTGGCCAAGCTGGTGAGTTACGTCAGCCAGTTCATGACGCTGCTGCCCGGTGACGTCATCACCACCGGCACGCCGCCCGGCGTGGGCATGGGCATGAAGCCCCAGCGCTTCCTGAAAAAGGGCGATGTGATGACGCTGGGCATCGAAGGTCTGGGCGAACAGCGCCAGACCGTCGTGCCGTTCAAGCTGTAGATGCGCTGCGCGGCCTGGCGCCGCGCCTGCCTTGCATCAGGAGAACTCGGCCTCGTGCATCCAGGCGGCATGCTTGGGTGCACGCTTGGTCTTGCTCCACTCTTCCAGCATCTCCCACTTCACGTCATCGAGCTTGCGGTACATCTCCGGCGTGCCGATATTGGCCGCCAGCTCGAGCCGGTGGCCGTTGGGGTCGAAGAAATAGATCGACTTGAAGATGGTGTGGTTGGTCGGGCCGATCACCTCGATGCCCGCCGCCTCCAGCCGCGTCTTGGCCTCTTCCAGCACCTGCAGGCTTTCGACCTCGAACGCGATGTGCTGCACCCACTCGGGTGTGTTCGGGTCGCGCCCCATCGGCGGTGAATTCGGGATCTCGAAGAACGCCAGCACATTGCCGCCGCCGGCGTCCAGAAACAGGTGCATGTAGGGGTCGGGCGCGTGGGTGGACGGCACCTGGTCTTCGGCAATGGCCAGCACGAACTTCATGTTCAGGTGCTTGACGTACCAGTCCACGGTTTCCTTGGCGTCCTTGCAGCGGTAGGCCACGTGGTGGATGCGGCTGATTTTCATGACAGTCTCCTGGGAGTGAAGGGGGAGAGAAAAAAAGTTTGCGCTCAGACGCCCTTGCGCGCCAGTGTCAGCGCTTCGCGCAGCACGGCGATGTCGCCGACCTGGTTGGCCAGCAGCAGGATCAGGCGGGCGTTCAGCGCCTCGCTCTGTTCGTCGCTGAGGTCGCGGTGCGCATCGATCAGCGCCTCGTAGAAGTCATCGCCCGGCGAGAAATCGCGAAAGTAGCGTCGGCCGGGCTCTTTCAGGTTGGGTTGCAGGGTCAGGGGCATGGCGGGTTCCTCTTCGGGTTCAGGCGTTGCAGGTTGCACGGGCCACAGCGGCGCGCACCTTCGATGCATCCAGCGCGCGCCAGCGGGCGGCCACGTGCTGGTCGGGCCGCAGCAGGTAGGCCGTGCCGGGCCGGGCGTCGTAGCGCCGGGCGATATGCCCCTCCCGGTCTGCCAGCACGGCGATGCCATCGAGTTGGCCACCTGCGGGTGTCACCAAGAGTGGCGTCACCGGCAGCGTATCGCCGGCAAGTCGTTTCAGCAGTGCCTGCGTCTGCGCATCCACCGCACCGGTGGCACTGGCAAACAACATCAGCTGGAAGCCCTTGCCCACCTGATCGAGCAGCCAGCCAGCGGCGCCGTTGATCTGCACCGGCGCGTCGTCCATCGGTGCGCCGGGCACCATGTCGCCGTCGAAATCGTCGGCATCGGGCGTGTTCAGGTGCGAGCTGGTCAGGAACGACGGGACCGACAGCCGGCCCGAATTGACCAGCCGGCGGGCAAAGGCGTGGTCCTGCGCCAGATCCAGCACCGCGTTGCGGAACGTCTTGCTGACGCGGCTCTTGGGTGTGATGAAGTCGGTGGAGCGTGTCGAGTTCATCAGGTTCTCGTCGGCGGCGAAAGTGCGGTCTTCGCTGTAGGTGTCGAGCAGCGCCTCGGGCGCTTTGCCCTGCAGCACCAGCGCCAGCTTCCACATCAGGTCGTCGGTGTCCTGAAAACCCGAGTTGGCGCCGCGCGCGCCAAACGGCGATACCTGGTGCGCTGCGTCACCGACGAACAGCGCTCGCCCGGCACGGAAGTCTTTCATCCGCCGGCACTGGAAGGTGTAGATGCTGACCCACTCCAGCTCGAAGGGGCGCTCGTCGCCGAGCATGGCTTTCAGCCGCGGAATGACGTTTTCGGGCTGCGTCTCCTTCTCCGGGTCGGCGTCCCAGCCAAGCTGGAAGTCGATGCGCCAGACGTTGTCGCTCTGCTTGTGCAAGAGCACGCTCTGACCCGGGTGAAACGGCGGGTCGAACCAGAACCAGCGCTCGGCCGGGAAATCGGCCTTCATCACCACATCGGCAATCAGGAAGCGGTCCTTGAACACGCGCCCTTCGATGTCCAGCCCCAGCGCGCGACGGATCGGGCTGCGGGCGCCGTCGGCCACCACCAGCCAGTCCGCCTCGATGTCGAAATTGCCATCCGGCGTTTCGACCGTCAGCCGCACGTGGTCGGGCGCATTGACCACCCCGGTAACCTTGTGGCGCCAGCGAAGGTCGGCGCCCAGTTCGACGGCGCGCGCCACCAGCGCTTCTTCGAGGTGGTACTGCTGCAGGTTGATCATGCCGGGGCGCTTGTGGCCGGCATCGGGAACCAGATCGAACCGGTACACCTCTTTCTCGCGCAGGAAGGTGCGGCCCACGTTCCAGCTGACGCCTCGGTCGCAGATCGGGTCACCCACGCCCAGCCGATCCAGCACCTCCAGCGCGCGCTTGGCGTAGCAGACGGCGCGCGAACCGACCGAGACCGAATCGTCTTCGTCAAACAGCAGCACCTCCAGCCCCTTGAGCCGCGCATCCACCGCGGCGGCCAGCCCGACGGGCCCGGCGCCGACGATGATCAGCGGGCGGCGCTGCGGCGCGCCGGCCATCAGATCCGCAGGCGGCTTGTACGGAAATTTCGGGTATTGGTAAGTCCCCATGCGCTGTGTCTCCTGGTGAATCCGCCTGCCTCTGCCGCCCGACGGGCGGCCGTTGCGAGGGTCTCATTGAGTTTACTATTGGTAAATTGATTATCCTAATCGTAATTGTATCGCCGTGTACAGGCAACCGGCAAGTGCCCGCAAAGGCGCATCATGTGTTCAGCCCTCTCACGCATCGGACACCCCGTCCGAGCGACGCCTGACCTGCAGAGCCTTGCGCGAACGTTTTACACCTTTTTTGATAGCAAAACTCGTCCATCCGACGCTGGGATTTGCCGAAAAACACTTGAAAATGGCTGCTGAAACGCGCTGCCCCTCCCTCGTTGCAGGAAAGGCGGGAGGGCCGCGTGACAGAATCCGGTCAGATCCTGAACCCCTGCCGGGAACTGCGATGAAAACACCTGGATGGAGAAGTTGGCAATGGCCAACGCTGGCTGCGCTGGCGCTGCTGGGCGCCTGCAGCCCCGTGCCGGACAGCAGTTTTGCCGGCTATGCCGAAGGCGAATACCTGTACCTGGCCGCACCCTCAGGCGGTTACCTGGACACGCTGCAGGCGGTGCGCGGCAGCCGCGTCGCGGCCGGTGCCCCCCTTTTTGTGGTTGCGGCCGAGCCCGAACAGCAGGGCCTGCGACAGGCCGAGGCACAGCAGGCCGCTGCCAGCGCCCGCGCCCGCAACTTGAGCGAGCCCCGGCGGGCCAGCGAAGTGTCTGCCGCCGAGGCCCAGCTGCGGGCGGCCGAGGCCGCGCTGCAACTGTCCAGCCAGCAACTCGAACAGCAGAAGGCATTGGCCGCCAGGGGTTTCGTCTCGGCGGCGCGGCTCGATGAGGTGCGCGCCGCCAATGCGCGCGACAAGGCGCTGGCGGACGCCGCACGCGACCAGCTCGCCACCGTGCGCGCGGCGATCGGCCGCCCCGCCGAAGTGCGCAGCGCCCAGGCCGACGCCATGGCCGCCGACGCGCAGGCGGCGCAGCGCCGCTGGCAGCTGGAGCGGAAATCGGTGACGGCCCCTGCTGCTGGCGCGGTGGCCGAAACGTATTACCGCGCCGGCGAATGGGTACCGGCCGGTGCACCGGTGGTCAGCCTGCTGCCCGACGACCGTCGGCGTGTGCGCTTCTTCGTCCCGGAAACCGCGATTGCCACACTCAAGACGGGACAGGCCCTGAAAGTGAGCTGCGATGGCTGCACCGGGCCGATCCGAGCCACCATCGACTTCATCTCGCCGCAGGCCGAATACACGCCGCCGGTGATCTACAGCCGCGGAAGCCGCGAAAAACTGGTGTTCCGTGTCGAGGCGGCGCCCGACCCGGCGCAGGCCGGGCAACTGCACCCCGGCCTGCCAGTGGACGTGCGTCTGGCCGGCGACTGACATGACCGCCAGCGCGCCGCTGGTGATCGACGTCACCGGCATCAACAAACACTTCGGTGACAAGCACGTGGTGCGCGACCTGTCTCTGCAGGTGCGCGAGGGCGAAATCTTCGGCTTTCTCGGCCCCAACGGCAGCGGCAAGACGACCTCGATCCGCATGTTGTGCGGCCTGCTCACCCCCGACAGCGGCAGCGGCACCTGCCTGGGCCTGGACGTGCTGACCGAAAGCCCGGCCATCAAGCGCCAGGTGGGCTACATGACGCAGCGCTTCTCGCTCTGGGAAGACCTGACGATTGCCGAGAACCTGGCTTTCATCGCTCGCATGTTCGGCATGGCGGACAGAGGCCGTGTGGTCGACGAGGCCCTGGCCGGGCTGGACCTGACCGCGCGCCGCCACCAGCTCGCCGGCACGCTGTCCGGCGGCTGGAAACAGCGCCTGGCGCTGGCCTGCTGCCTGCTGCACCAGCCGCGACTGTTGCTGCTGGATGAGCCGACCGCTGGTGTGGACCCGAAGGCGCGGCGCGACTTCTGGGAAGAAATACACCGCCTGTCTGCCGACGGCATCACCGTGCTGGTCTCCACCCACTACATGGACGAGGCGGAGCGATGCCACCGGCTGGCCTACCTCTCCGGCGGCAGCCTGCTGGCCAGCGGCACGGCTGATGAAGTGGTGGCCAGCCAGCGCCTGCACACCTGGGAAATCAGCGGGCCCGGCCTGCAGGCCGTGACCGCATCACTGCGCAAGACACCCGGCGCCGAACTGGTGGCCAGCTTCGGCGCCACCCTGCATGTCAGCGGGCGCAACCGCGCCGCGCTGGAGGCTGGGCTGGCCAGCCGGTTGGCCAGCACGCAGCTGACCATGAAACCCATCGCGCCGTCGCTGGAAGACGCCTTCATCCACCTGATGCAAAGCAGCGGCCAGCCGGCCAACGACTGATGCGCGGCACCCCGTTTTCCTTCGCGCGCTGGCTGGGCATCCTGATCAAGGAGTTCACCCAGCTGCGGCGCGACCGTTTGACCTTCGGCATGATCGTCGGCATCCCCATCCTGCAACTGCTGCTGTTCGGCTTTGCCATCAACGCCGACCCGCGCCAGCTGCCCACTGCGGTGGTCATGGCCGACCCCGGCCCGTTCGCTCGCGCCTACGTGGCGGCGATGGCCAACAGCGACTACTTCAAGATTGTCGGCACGGTGGACGAGCGCGACGCCGACCGCCTGCTCGACGAGGGGCGGGTGCAGTTCGTCGTCACGTTCCCGCCGGGTTTCAACCGCGACCTGGTCCGCGGTCTGGCGCCGACTTTGCTGGTGGAGGCCGACGCCACCGACCCGATGGCCGCTGGCGGCGCCATTGCGGTGCTGAACAGGCTGGGCGCCAGCGTTTTCGCGCCCGACCTGCCGGGGCTCCAGCGCCCGGCCCAGCCACCGGTGGACCTGCGCGTTCACCGCCGCTACAACCCCGAGGGCCTGACCAGCTACAACATCGTGCCCGGCCTGCTGGGTGTGATCCTCACGATGACGCTGGTGCTGATGACCGGCCTGGCGATGACGCGCGAGCGCGAGCGCGGCACCTTCGAAAACCTGCTGTCGACCCCCGCCACACCGCTGGAGGTGATGACCGGCAAGATCGTGCCTTACATATTGATCGGGCTGATCCAGGTCACGCTGATCCTGCTGGCCGCGCGCTGGATCTTCAACGTGCCCATGCACGGCAGCCTGTTGCTGCTGTATGCGGTGGTGCTGCTGTTCATCTGCGCCAACCTGACGCTGGGCATCACCTTCAGCTCGATCGCGCGCAACCAGCTGCAGGCCATGCAGATGACGTTCTTCTTCTTTCTGCCCTCGATCCTGCTGTCCGGCTTCATGTTTCCGTTCCTGGGCATGCCCGGCTGGGCGCAGGCGGTGGGCAACGTGCTGCCGCTCACCCATTTCCTCGTACTGGTGCGCGGCATCCTGCTCAAGGGCAACGGCGTCGCGACGCTGTGGCCGCACGTCTGGCCGATCCTGCTGTTCATGAGCGTCGTGCTGGCGCTGGGCCTGAAAACCTTCCGGCGCACGCTGGACTGAGCGCGCCATCGCTCATCGACTGTCATGGCGGCGTCAGTGAAATCCTCTTTCAATAGCAGTAACTGGCGATTTGACGCTGGAAAATGGCAAAAAGACATGAAAACCGGCAAAAACCCGTTCAGGAGTCCCGGTTTCTTATGATGCCCCTTGCGCTGTCGCCACACCGAGCCATGACCACCCCTGCTGCCACCCTGCCCGCCTTCAACACCCTGCCCGCGCTGATCCGCGCCCACGCGCAACTGGCGCCAGACCGGCTGGCGCTGGTTGAAACGGGCAGCGCAACCGCCGGCGGCAAGGCAGCGACCGGGCACAGCCTGACCTACGCGGCACTTGACCGGCTGATGGACCGTGTCGCCGCCGCGCTGCAGCACAGCAGCCTGCGGCCCGGCGACGCGATTGCCATCTGCGCAACGATGTCCGTCCACTACGCCGCCGTCTTTCTGGGCGCGCTGCGAGCCGGTGTCGTCGTTGCGCCGCTGGCACCCGGCAGCACGCCCGACAGCTTCGCGCGCATGCTGTCAGACGCCGGGGCCCGGCTGCTGTTCACCGACGCTGCCGCCAGCGACACCGTGGGCACCGCCGGCGCCGGGCAGATCGCGCGCATCACACTCGACGGCAGCGGGGGCGGCACACCTTTATCCAACTGGCTGGCCGCTGAAGACGCCCGCCCCGAGCCGGTGGCCATCGAACCCGGCTGGCCCTTCAACATCATTTACTCCTCCGGCACCACCGGCGCGCCCAAGGGCATCGTGCAGTCGCACGGCATGCGCTGGGCGCACGTCACGCGCGGCGCCACCTACGGCTACGGGCCGGAGACGGTCACGCTGCTGTCCACGCCGCTGTATTCCAATACCACGCTGGTGGTGTTCTTCCCCACGCTGGCGTTCGGCGGCACGGTGTTGCTGATGCCCCGCTTTGATGCTGCCGGCTACCTGAAACTGGCGCAGGACCACCGCGTCACGCACACCATGCTGGTGCCGGTGCAGTACCAGCGCCTGATGGCGCGGCCCGATTTTGACCAGCATGACCTGTCTGCATTCCGCATGAAGTTCAGCACCAGCGCGCCGTTTCATGCCGCACTCAAGGCCGACGTACTGGCGCGCTGGCCCGGCGGGCTGGTCGAGTTCTACGGCATGACCGAGGGCGGCGGCACCTGCATCCTGGAGGCACACCTGCACCCGGCCAAGCTGCACACCGTGGGCCGCCCGGCCGAAGGCCATGACATCCGCCTGATCGATGACGACGGCCGCGAAGTCGCGCCCGGCGAGGCCGGCGAGGTGGTGGGCCACTCCGGCGGCATGATGACCGGCTACCACGGCCAGCCCGAGAAGACACGCGAGGCTGAATGGTTTGCACCCGACGGCAAGCGCTTCATCCGCACCGGCGACGTGGGCCGCTTTGACGCCGACGGCTTTCTGACGCTGTTTGACCGCAAGAAGGACATGATCATCTCCGGCGGTTTCAACATCTACCCCAGCGACCTCGAAGCGCTGCTGCGCGAGCACCCGGCGGTGGCCGAGGCGGCGGTGGTCGGCGTGCCGTCGGCCGATTGGGGCGAGACGCCTGTAGCCTTTGTCGTCCCGCGCCCCGGCGCCGAATCACCGGATGATGCCGCCCTGCGCGACTGGCTCAACAACCGGGTCGGCAAGACCCAGCGGCTGGCGGCCGTCCGCTTCGTGGCCGAGCTGCCGCGCAGCGCGATCGGCAAGGTCCTCAAGCGCGAGTTGCGCGATTGGCACGCCGGGGCCGCCGCAGCGGACGCATGATCACCGGATTTTCAACCTCGCGGAGAACCTCCATGACCAACCCCAGCCCCGTACCGCCCACCATTGCCGCTTGGCACCAGGTTGCCCAGTCTCGCGATCTGGCCGCACTCAGGCGCCTGCTCGCCGACGACGTGGTGTTCGAGTCACCCGTGGTGCACACGCCGCAGGTCGGCAAGCCCGTCACCTTCGCCTACCTGGCCGCCGCGCTGCAGCTGCTGGGCAACGACAGCTTTCGCTACCTGAACGAATGGCACGGCGCCACTTCGTCGGTGCTGGAGTTCGAATCGACCTGCGAGGGCATTCTCATCAACGGCGTGGACATGATCAGCTGGGACGGCGCCGGTCAGATCACCCGCTTCAAGGTGATGGTGCGCCCGCTCAAA
>JACSRS010000203.1 GCA_014879655.1 Burkholderiaceae bacterium | reverse complement strand
TCGAACCGGCACGCCTTGCGGCGGGGGATTTTGAGTCCCCTGCGTCTACCAATTTCACCACCCGGGCAGGTTGGGAGCGAAGTCGGAAATTATGGCACAGTGGCCCCCATGAACTACCCGACGATCGAAGACGCCATCGGCAAAACGCCGCTGGTTGCATTGCAGCGCATCGGCTCAGCGGACAATGGCGCGCGGGGCAATGTCATCCTCGGCAAGCTCGAGGGCAACAACCCGGCAGGCTCGGTGAAGGACCGGCCCGCGCTGTCGATGATCCGGCGCGCCGAGGAGCGTGGCGACATCAGGCCCGGCGATACGCTGATCGAGGCGACTTCGGGCAACACCGGCATCGCGCTGGCGATGGCCGCAGCCATCAAGGGCTACCGCATGGTGCTGGTGATGCCCGAAGATCTGTCGATCGAGCGTGCCCAGACCATGAAAGCCTTTGGTGCCGAACTGGTGCTGACGCCCAAGAGCGGCGGCATGGAAGCCGCTCGTGATCTGGCAGACCACATGCAAAAAGGCGGCAAGGGGCGGGTGCTGGACCAGTTTGCCAACGCCGACAACCCGCGCATCCACTACGAGACCACCGGTCCGGAGCTGTGGGAGCAGACCGGCGGGCGCATCACTCACTTTGTCTCTGCGATGGGCACCACCGGCACCATCACTGGCGTGTCGCGCTTTCTGAAAGAGCAGAACAAGGCGATCCGCATCATCGGCGCGCAGCCGCAGGAAGGCTCGCGCATTCCGGGCATCCGCAAATGGCCGGCGGCCTACATGCCAAAAATCTATGACGCCCGCGCAGTCGACGAGCTGGTGCTGGTGAGCCAGGCCGATGCCGAAGACATGTGCCGCCGGTTGGCGCGCGAAGAGGGCATATTTGCCGGCATCTCGGCCGCAGGTGCCTGCCAGGTGGCGCTCGAACTGTCGCGCACGGTGGAACACGCCACCATCGTCTTTGTCGTATGCGACCGCGGTGACCGTTATCTGTCGACGGGGGTGTTCCCCGCCTGAAGGGCTGATTTTGATACCTTTTGGCCTATATCCAGCGTCGAACGGTGAGTTTCAGCTATCAACTTTGAATATACAGACGCGCCCATGACCCAAGTGTTCCGCTTTTGCCCCAGTTGTGCGACCGAACTGGCCTTGATCAGTCAGCTGGAGGACGGCGGCGAGAAAGCCCGGCTGCGCTGTCCGGCCTGCAACTTCACGCACTGGAACAATCCGGTGCCGGTGCTGGCGGCGGTGATCGAATATGAAGGCCAGGTGCTGCTGGCCCGCAACGCCGCCTGGCCGGGCCGAATGTTCGCGTTGATCACCGGCTTCATGGAGGCAGGCGAAACGCCCGAGGCCGGCATTGCGCGGGAAATCGCCGAAGAAACCAGCCTGTCCACCCACGCCCTATCGCTGATCGGCGTCTACGATTTCCAGCGCATGAACCAGCTGATCATTGCCTATCACGCGGTGGCCAGCGGCGAGATCCGTCTGTCGCCGGAACTGGCCGAATACCGGTTGTTCGCGCCCGAAAAGGTCAAGTGTTGGCCGGCCGGAACCGGCTATGCAATGGCCGACTGGCTGCGCTCGCGCGGTCACGAGCCGCAGTTCATCGACCCGTTCGGCGCGTAACTGCATAGAATGGCGACCACACAGGAAATCCCATGAAGATCGACAAAGAACTGGACACCCGCGGCCTGAACTGCCCGCTGCCCATCCTCAAGGCCAAGAAGGCGCTGACCGACATGACCAGCGGCCAGGTGCTGCGCATCGTCGCCACCGATGGCGGCTCGGTGCGGGATTTCCAGGCTTTTGCCAAGCAGACCGGCAACGAGTTGCTGGAGCAGAAAACCGTCGCCGGCGACTACATCCACGTCCTGCGCCGCCGCTGATCCGGCGACGCGAGTCCGAACGGGCTCAGAGCTGGAGCGTGCGCAGGTAGTCGCGAAAACCATCGCCGATCTGCGGGTGCACCAGTGCCAGTTCAACGGTCGCCTGCAGAAAACCTTCCTTGCTGCCGCAGTCGTAGCGTTTGCCTTCGTACTCGAAGGCGTAGACCGCCTCGTGCGCCAGCAGCCGGCTGATGGCATCGGTCAGCTGGATTTCACCGCCCACGCCGGTTGGCTGGTTGCGAATTTCCTGGAAGACGCGCGGCGTCAGGATGTAGCGGCCGGCAACCGCCATTCGTGAAGGGGCAACTTCCGGCGCCGGCTTTTCCACCATTTTTTCCAGCCGGATCAGTCGTTTGCCGGCCGGCTCGCCGGCGACGATGCCGTAGCGGCTCACCTGGTCAAGCGGAACTTCCTGCACGGCCAGCATCGAGCGGCCCATTTTTTCGAAAGCATCGACCATCTGGCTGAGCACCCCGGGGCCGCCGGGTAGGCCGGTCATCAGATCGTCGGCGAGCAGCACCGCAAACGGCTCGGCACCCACCAGGCGCTCGGCGCACAGCACAGCGTGTCCAAGCCCCAGCGAGCGGTGCTGGCGCACGTAGCTGCAGATCATGTCGGCCGGCTGCACCGACTGCACCAACGCCAGCAGTTCGCTCTTGTGGGCGGCAGCCAGTTCGCTTTCCAGTTCGTAGGCGGTATCGAAATGGTCTTCGATGGCGCGCTTGCTGCGGCCGGTGACGAAAACCATGTGACGAATGCCGGCGGCGTAGGCTTCTTCCACGGCGTACTGGATCAGCGGTTTGTCCACCACCGGCAGCATTTCCTTGGGCGCGGCCTTGGTCGCGGGGAGGAACCGGGTGCCCAGGCCGGCGACGGGGAAAACGGCGGTGTTGATTTTTTGCGCGGTGTTCATGACACCGGAGCATACCGCCAGCAGCGACCCCTTCAGCCGGTGTTGCGCAAGCCCGCCGCGATGCCGTTGATCGAGATGTGGATGCCGCGCTGAACCCGGTCGTCGGCCAGCCCCTGGCGGTAGCGGCGCACCAGTTCCACCTGCAGGTGGTGCAGCGGGTCGATGTAGGGGAAGCGGTGGCGGATCGAACGCGCCAGTGAGGCGTTGTGCTTCAGGCGCTGCTTCTCGCCGGTGATCTGCGAGAGTGCGTCAGCCGTGCGGTGCCATTCGGCTTCGATGGCTGAAAAGACCTTCTTGCGCAAGCGGGCGTCGGTGACCAGTTCGCTGTAGCGATGGGCCAACGCCAGGTCGCTCTTGGCGATCACCATGTCCATGTTGGACAGCAGCGCGTGGAAGAACGGCCACTGGCGGTACATCTTCTGCAGCAGAGCGAGTTGCTCCTTGCGACCGCCGGCCACCGGCCGGGCCAGGAACTGCTCGACCGCGCTGCCAAAGCCGTACCAGCCCGGCAGGGTGAGCCGGCACTGACCCCAGCTGAACCCCCAGGGGATGGCGCGCAGGTCTTCGATTTTCTGGGTCGCCTTGCGCGAAGCGGGGCGCGAGCCGATATTCAGCTGTGCAATCTCGCGGATCGGCGTGGCGCTGAAGAAGTAGCTGGTGAATCCCGGGGTTTCGTAGACCAGCGCCCGGTAGGCCGCCATGCTGTCGGTTGACAGAATGGCGGCGGCGTCGAGAAAGTTGGGTGTTGCGGGTTTGGTCGGCTGCAGCAACGTGGCCTCCAGCGTGGCGGCCACCAGCGTTTCGAGGTTGCGCCGCCCGATCTCGGGGTTGGCGTACTTGGAGCCGATGACTTCGCCCTGCTCGGTCAGGCGGATCTGTCCGCGCACGGTGCCGGGGGGCTGGGCCAGGATGGCCTGGTAGCTCGGGCCGCCGCCGCGACCGACGGTGCCACCGCGCCCGTGAAACATGCGCAGCTGGATGTCGTGCGAATTGGCCAGCACGTCGAAC
>JACSRS010000184.1 GCA_014879655.1 Burkholderiaceae bacterium | reverse complement strand
CGCAAAGCTCATCGTGGCCCCCGCGCCCGTCCCGTTGGGCGTGCTGGCCGTCTTGACGATGGACAGGTCGGCCACGCTGGTGACCGTGCCCGGAGCGGTGGCCGTGCTCGCGCCCAGATTGATCACCCCGGCCAGCGGCGTGAGTGTGACGGTGTTGGTGTAGCCGCCCGCGCTCAACGCCGTGACGTTGAAGAACAGCGTCACCGTGCCCCCGGGCGGAATCGTCACCGAGCCACTGACGGTGCTTCCACTGACGCCAAACAGTGTGGGTACGCTGGCTCCTCCTTGAGGAACGAAACCGATGCTGGCGCTGGTCACGCTCAGGCTCGATGGCACCGTGTCAACGATGGAGGCCGTGGTCAGCGTGCTGGGGCCGGCGTTGCCGATCACGATGGTGAAGCCGGTCGTGCCGCCCGCAGCAACCGTGCTGGAGCCCACGGTCTTGCTAAGGCTGGGTGTGACCACGCTGCTCACCGGCACCGGCACCGGCACCGGCGTGGGCGGTGTCGGGTCCGGCGTCGTGCTGGTGCCCGCCGCCGTGTTGGTCACCACGCCCGTGCTGGCCGTCACCAGCGCCGTGATGGTCAGCGTGATGGTCTGGTTGGCGTTCAGGGTGCCCAGCGTGACGGTGGCGCCGCTGGCGTTGCTGGTGAGCACGCCCAGATTGGAGTTGGCACTTTGCAGCACCAGGCCTGCGCTCAGCACGTCCGTGAGCGTCACGTCCTGCGCCGCGCTCGGTCCCAGGTTGCCCAGTGTCACCGTGTAGCTGATGGTCTGGCCCTGCGTGCCCCCAGCTACGCTGGCGACTTTGGTGAGCACCAGGTCCGCGCTGGCCGGGCGGCTGATGGTGCTGGTGGCCGTGTTGTTGCTGGGCGTAGGGTCCGCCGTGGTGCTGGTGATGCCCACCGTGTTCGTGATCGAGCCCGCGCCGCTGCTGACCTGCACGGTCAGTGTCAGGGTGCCGCCTGCGCCGCTGCTCAGGCTGGCCAATGTCAGTGTGACGTTGCCAGTGCTGGTGCTCAGGCTGCCACTGCTGGCCTGCGCGCTCAGCAGCGTCAGCCCTGCCGCGCTCAGGCTGTCGGTCAGCGTCACGGCCGCTGCACTGCTGGGGCCCGCGTTCGCATATGTGATGACGTAGCTGAAGGTCGAGCCCACCGTGCCGCTGGCGACGCTGGCTACCTTGGTGACCGACAGGTCGGCCGACGCTAACACCGTGTCAGCGTCAGCAGCCGAACACACCCCGCCGGTACAAGAAGCCGACGGGTTGGTGTTGGTGACACCAACCGGCGGCGTGATGGAGACCGTGTTGGTCACACCGGTCTGAGCCAGCGCGATCCCCGACATCCACAACAGGGTGAGCAAGACCATCGCCCGCGCCAGCACCCCACCGGTCCGGACAACCGACGTCAGAGCATGCAGCAAAATGGGACGTATTTCGGGGCGCACAAGAACAGGCCAGCGGCCCGAATATCAGAACGACGGCGCGAGTTTAGGGGAGATGTGCCCCGCAAGTGCTTCAAATCAGACGAAATTCGACACGCGCAGACCACGGTTGTGTACAAAATCACACATCTTGTGGCGCCCATCTCACAGCAACCGGTCAAGGCTGATGGAACCGTGGAGCCCCTTGCGCCCGATCCGGGTCGCTCTCCCCGCGATTGCAGGGAGCAGCCGCAACCCTGGCGGGTGAATCTTTCCCAACCACCGATGAATGCAGGTTCATCGCCCGCCAGCACAGGCGGCCAAGACCCCTCCGGGCCGTTGCCGCATCAGCAGCGTCAACGTCTTCCCATGCATTCAAGGCGTCAGAAAACCGCGTGACCCTCAGGGTCAATCGGTCACTGTGCTGGCTTGTTGATACTATTTCGTCAAAATAAAACCAATTAGTAATTTATAAAACGATCAGTTCTTTTTTGGACGGCGTCGAAGTAGACCAAAAACTGACAAGGCGGGAACTCCATGCGACATCCATCAATCAGATTCTTCTCAGGCAGCGGCAGCGCTGCCGCCGGTTTTTTGCTGCGAAGCCCGCCCGGCCCGGTCCGGGTGGCAATCCCGGGGTGGCGCTTCTTGTCCCTCCCTCCTCATTTCACCCCGGGGCGCTTCGCAGCATTCTTGTCTTTAACCGCCGTCGCCGGAACGCGGCCATGAGGGTCGCTATCATCGGTTCCGGCATCGCCGGCCTTGGTGCGGCCCACGCCCTGCGAGGGAAGGCCGACGTCACGCTATTTGAAGCCGGCGACTACTTTGGCGGACACACCCACACGGTGGACGTCACCCTCGAAACGCCGTCCGGCCCCGTCACCCACGGCGTCGATACCGGCTTTCTGGTCTTCAACGAGCGGACCTACCCGAACCTGATTGCCCTGCTGGACGAACTGGGCGTGCCGACCAGCCGGTCAGACATGTCCTTCTCGGTGCAGGCGCCGGGCGCGTTGAACGGACGCAAGCTGGAGTGGAGCGGCTCCAGCCTGGACACGGTATTTGCCCAGCGCGGCAACCTCGTGAACCCCCGCTTCCTGCGCATGCTGCGCGACCTGCTGCGCTTCAATGCCTTGTGCACCCGGATTGCCGCGGCCAACCGCGAGTCCGAGCTGATGGAGCCGCTGTCCGGTTTCCTGACCACGCACCGTTTCAGCGACGAGTTTCGCGACTGGTACTTCCTGCCGATGCTCGGCTGCATCTGGAGTTGCCCGACCGACCAGATGCTCCAGTTCCCCGTAGCGACCATGATCCGCTTTTGCCACAACCACGGTCTGCTGCAGGTCAGCGACCGGCCGCAGTGGTGGACGGTCACCGGCGGCGCGCGCAACTACGTTGACAGAATCGTTGCCGGTATCGCCGACAAACGGCTGAACACGCCGGTGCGCCGCATCGAGCGAGACGCAGCAAGCCCACGCGGCGGCGTCCGCATCGTGACCGACGCTGGCACCGAGCAGTTCGACAAGGTGATACTCGCCACGCATTCCGACCAGTCGCTGGCGCTGCTGGCTCAGCCCAGCGCCGAAGAGCGCGCAACGCTCGCCGCGATCCGCTACCAGCACAACTGTGCCGTTCTGCACACCGACACCTCGGTCCTGCCCGCCTCCCGCAAGGCCTGGGCGGCGTGGAATTACGAACGCGCGGTGCAAACAGACAAGCAATCGTCCCGGGTCTGCCTGCACTACTGGCTGAACCAGTTGCAGCCCCTGCCCTTCTCCCAGGCCGTCGTCGTCTCGCTCAACCCGCTGCGCGACATCGCGCCCGGCCACATCCTGGGCAGCTACGACTATGCCCACCCGGTGTTCGATCTGGCCGCAATCCGGGCGCAGAAGAACCTGCCGCAACTGCAGGGACGCCAGCACACCTACTTTGCCGGCGCGTGGATGGGCTACGGCTTCCATGAAGACGGGCTAAAGGCCGGCCTGGCTGCGGCCGGCAAGCTGGTTGAAGACCGACCGCGCCTGACGCCACACTCGGTCGCCAGCGCCGTCCGCGCCGCAACCGAACTGGAAGCCGCGTGAACCCGCCCACCCCGCTCATCGGCTTCGGCCAAGTGCGCCACACGCGGTTGCGCCCGGCGCGGCATGCCTTTGCCTATCGCACCTTCTTCCTGATGCTGCCGATGCGTTCGATGCAGAGCAATCCATCCGCTCACACGCCGCTGACCATCAACCGTGCGGGCGCGATCAGCTTTCAGGATCGCGACCACGGTGACGGCCGGGGACCGGAACGCGGCGGTGCACTGGCCTGGCTGGACGAGTTGCTGGCACGTGAAGGCATCACCGACGCCACCGGCGAGGTCTGGCTGCAGACCTACCCGCGCGTGCTGGGTCACACCTTCAAACCGGTGAGCTTCTGGTACTGCGAAAAACCCGACGGCCGCTTGCGCGCCATCGTCGCGGAGGTCAACAACACCTTTGGCGAGCGCCATTGCTACCTGCTGGATGCGCCGCGCTACGGCACTGAACTGGTGGCGGAGAAGGTTTTCCACGTCTCGCCCTTTTGCAACGTGGCAGGGCGCTACCGTTTCCACTTCCTGCGCTCGCGGTCAACCGACCGCATGGTGGCCCGGGTCGATCACGACGATGACGACGGGCCGCTGATCCAGACCAGCCTGAGCGGCGAGTTGGAGCCCGCCACCAGGGCCAGCCTGCGCCGTGCCTTGTGGGCCTACCCGGCGCTGACGCTCGGTGTTGTCGCCCGCATTCACTGGCACGCGCTGCGTCTGTGGCTCAAGCGCGTGCCGTTCTGGCGCAAACCGCAGGCGCCCGCGCAAGCGGTCACCCGTCAGATCACCGATACCCGACTTTCCCCTTCGCCCAAACCCTTCACGCCACCGCAACAGGGAGCAGCCCAGCCATGAACACGACCGCGGCCCCGACCTTCAACGACCTTCCGCAAGATGCACCTGCCGCAGCCCGAAACGTGCTGAAGCTGCTGCAGCGCCTGCGCCACGGCACGCTGACCCTGCAGCTGCCCGACGGCGAAACCCGCTGCTTCGGCAACGGTGGCGGGCCCCATGCGGCCATGACTTTTCGCAACTGGAACGTCTGCTCCGCAGCGCTCAAGTCGGGCGACATCGGATTTGCCGAAAGCTACATCGCCGGCGAATGGACCACGCCCAACCTGACCGACCTGCTGCGCGTGCTGATCCGCAACCGCCGTGAAGTTGAGGACGTGGTCTACGGCCACTGGGCCGGGCGGCTGCTGTACCGCATGCGCCACCTGCTGCAGCGCAACACCAAGTCCAACAGCCGCAAGAACATCCATGCCCACTACGACCTGGGCAATGCGTTCTATGAGCTGTGGCTGGACGACACGATGAACTATTCGTCGGCCTGGTTCGATGGGAATTTCGACCAGCCGATGCAGCTGGCCCAGCACGCCAAGGTGCGCCGCGCGCTGCAGATGGCCAGCGTGCAGCCGGGGGACCGGGTGCTGGAGATCGGCTGCGGCTGGGGTGCGCTGGCGGAGATGGCCAGCACCGAGTTCGGCGCCTCGGTCACCGGTGTCACGCTGTCGACCGAGCAACTGGCTTTCGCCAGGACACGCATGCAGCGCATCGGCAGCGCCGGCCGCACCGATCTGCGGCTGCAGGACTACCGCGACATTGCCGACGGCCCCTACGACGCGATCTGCTCCATCGAAATGGTGGAAGCTGTGGGCCGAGAGTGGTGGCCGACCTATTTCCAGGCGGTCCGGCGGCTGCTCAAGCCTGGCGGGCGCGCTTGCATCCAGACCATTGTCATCGACGACGCGCTGTTCGACCGCTACATCCGCTCCACCGACTTCATTCAGCAGTACATCTTTCCGGGCGGCTGCCTGCCTTGCCCGCGCGAATTCCGCCGCGAAGCCGAGGCCGCCGGTTTGCAACTGGTCGACACGATGGCCTTCGGCCCCGACTATGCCGAAACGCTGCGCCGCTGGCGCGAGCAGTTCCATGCACGTCGCGCGCAGGTGCTGCAGCAGGGCTTCGACGAGCGCTTCCAGCGCACCTGGGAGTTCTATCTCGCGTACTGCGAGGCCGCATTCGACGAAGCCAACATCGACGTGGTGCAGTACACGTTGCAGCTGACATGAATGAACAAATGATAGCTAAATATCACCATTTGACGCTGGCTTTTGCCGCTTTTTTTGTATTTTTTACCTTCTGGACACCCCGGGGGGTCCTGGCCGCCGGGACCGGCAAAGCCGCTCACCCGGTATCCACTGCCACGTCCAACGCCCAGCCGACCTGGCGCGAAGGCCTGCGCCTGACGGGCAGCCACAAACTGCGATTCCTGGGTTTCGACATCTACCGCGCCAGCCTCTGGGCGCCGGCGGGTTTTGAGGCTGGCTCCTGGGAGCGCAGCGCTATTGCGCTGGAGCTGGCGTACCTGCGCGACTTCCGCAGCAACGATATCGCCCGGCGTTCGCTGCAGGAGATGCGCAAGCTGGCCGCCTTCAGCGACGAACGCGCCACCCGTTGGCAGGAAGCTTTGCAGGACGTGCTGCCCGATGTGCGCAGCGGCGACCGCATCGTCGGCATCCACCTGCCTGGCGTGGGCGCGCGGTTTGTCGTCAACGGTCGGCCGGCCGGTGAGATTGCCGACGCGGAGTTCGCGCGGCTGTTCTTCGGCATCTGGTTGTCACCGGCCACCTCCGAGCCCCAGCTTCGCGAGGCGTTGCTGGCGCAGTCGGGTCGCTGATCGCCCCACTGAAAATCCCTCACGATGAACCCGCCCGCACGCGCCGACCGCCTGTCCTCTGCCCAGGGCCTGCGCTATGGCGCGCTGGGCCTGCCGCTGGCTTTCGTCGCGCTGCCCCTGTACGTGATCCTGCCCAATCACTACGCCCGCGAATTCGGCATGCCGCTGGCCACGCTGGGCGCGTTGCTGCTGGCCGTGCGGTTGCTCGACGCGGTGGTCGATCCGCTGCTCGGGCGACTGGTCGACCGGCTCTACGCCCGTTCACTGCGGGCCGTTCTGGCCATCGCCGCGCTGGCCTCGCTGGTGCTGGCCGCCGGGTTTGCCGGGCTGTTTTTTCCGCCCAGCCGCGCTCCGTCGGACCTGTTGATCTGGGCCGCGCTGCTGCTGGTGCTGAGCTACACCGCATTCAGCCTGGTGGCGATCGCCCACCAGTCCTGGGGCGCCATGCTTGGCGGCAGCGAAGCTTATCGCAGCCAGGTGGTGGCGTGGCGCGAAGGCATGGGCCTGGTCGGCGTGGTGCTGGCTTCACTGCTGCCGACATTGCTGGGGCTTGGCGTCACTTCGGCGGTCTTTACGCTGGCGCTGGCAGCGGGCTGGCTGGCCTGGCGCCATGCGCCACGGCCCGACATCCGCCCGCCGGCCCAGCCGGGCCCCGACCGGCCTTTGCCAACCGCCAGCCTCTGGCAACCGCTGGCGAATCCGGCCTTTCTCCGCTTGCTGGCGGTGTTCCTGCTCAACGGCATCGCCAGCGCGATTCCGGCCACGCTGGTGCTGTTCTTCGTGCAGGACCAGCTGCAGGCGCCGACGCATCTGGAGCCGGCATTCCTGGCCGCCTACTTCCTCAGCGCGGCGCTGTCGCTGCCGTTGTGGCTGCGCGCCGTGCCGCGTTTCGGACTGGCGCGGGTCTGGCTGGCCGGCATGCTGCTAGCTGTTGCCGCCTTTGCCGGCGCCACGCTGCTCGGCCCCGGCGATGCAGCGCTGTTCCTGCTGGTCTGCGCCGCATCGGGCATCGCGCTGGGCACCGATCTGGCGCTGCCCGGCGCCTTGCTGGCCGGGCTGATCGACCGCAGCGGCCAGCGCGGCCACAGCGAAGGCGGCTATTTCGGCTGGTGGAATTTCGCGGTCAAGCTCAATCTGGCGCTCGCCGCCGGTCTGGCGCTGCCCCTGCTGGCGCTGGCCGGCTACACGCCCGGCGCGCGCGACGCCCAGGCCCTGCAGGCCCTCACGCTGGCGTATTGCGTGCTCCCCTGCGTGCTCAAGCTGCTGGCGGCGAGCGCCCTGCAGTGGCTCGTTATCCGGCCGGCCCGCCAGCACCAACCCCTCAATCCATCCTTGCGGAGTACGCCATGAAAAGACGCTTCCTGCTCACGGGCGCCATCGGCGCCGCCACCCTGACCCTGGCCGGTTGCGCCGGCCCGCAGGCCTCTGACTACGCCGCCGAGCGACCGCTGCTGGACCTGCGCAGCTATTTCAACGGCACGCTCGATGCCTACGGCGTCTTCACCGACCGCAGCGGCAAGGTGATCAAGCGCTTTCTGGTTGTCATGCGCTGCACCTGGCAGGGCGACGACGGCGTGCTGGACGAAGACTTCACCTACTCCGACGGCACCACGCAAAAGCGCGTCTGGCGTCTCAAGCGCCTGGCGGACGGCCGTTACACCGGCACCGCCGAAGATGTGGTGGGCCAGGCCGACGGGCAGGCCAGCGGAAATGCGCTGCGCTGGACCTACACGCTGGCGCTGCCGGTGGATGGTCGCGTCTGGCACGTGGAATTTGACGACTGGATGTACCTGATGGACCAGCGCGTGATGCTCAACAAGGCCGTGATGAGCAAGTGGGGCGTGCGACTGGGCGAGGTCACACTGACGTTCGTGAAGCGCCCATGAGATCGAACTTCAGCCCTGCTGCCGACGTCGCGGCCGAGCGCGCCGCGCCCGCTGACCGGGCGCAGCTTCCCGGCCTGTGGCAGCCGCTCAACCCGCCGCTGGCAAACTGGCGCGGCCAGCGCATATGGCTGGTCGGCGCGTCCAGCGGCATCGGGCTGGCGACGGCCGAAGCCCTGCTGAACGCCGGTGCCAGCGTAGTGATATCCGCGCGCAGCAAGTCGGCCCTGACGGCCTTTGCTGCCGCCCACAACCCGGCAGCGCCGAGCGCGCCGCGCGTGGAAGCCGTGCCGCTGGACGTGACCGACGGTGACGCCGTCACCGCCGCAGCGCGGCAGGTGCTGGCGGGTGGCCCGGTGGACCTGATGATGTACTGCGCCGGCCACTATCAGCCGCAGCGCGCCACCGCTTTTGATCTGGCCGACATGCTGCGCCACGAGGCCGTCAACTACACCGGCGCGCTGCGGTTGCTCGATGCGGTGCTGCCGCACATGCTGGCGCGCCACAGCGGCCACGTCAGCCTGGTCAGCAGCGTGGCGGGTTTTCGCGGCCTGCCCAACGGCCTGGCCTACGGGCCGACCAAGGCCGCACTGATCAACCTGGCCGAAACGCTGTATCTGGATCTGCGGGCAGCCGGCATCGGCGTCAGCCTGATCAACCCCGGCTTTGTCGAAACGCCGCTGACCGCCCAGAACCCGTTCACGATGCCGGCGCTGATTTCGCCGGCGCAGGCGGCACAGGAAATCCTGCGCGGCTGGTCACGCGGCACGTTCGACATCCACTTTCCCCGGCGTTTCACCCGCTGGCTGAAACTGCTGCGACTGCTACCCTACCGGCTTTACTTTGCGGCGGTGCGCCGCTTCACGGGCCTGTGACCGACCTCACCACCACCGACGCGCGCGCTGCGGCCACCCGCATCGCGGCTTTTTTTGAAGCGCTGACGCCGGACAGCCTCACACAAATCGACGCCATCTACGCGGGCAACGCGACCTTCAAGGACCCGTTCAACGAGGTGCAGGGGCTGGCCGCGATCAGTGCCATCTACCGCCATATGTTCGTGGCGCTGGACCGCCCGCACTTTGTGGTGCTGGAGCGGGTGGTCGATGGTCCGCAGCTGTTCCTGACCTGGGAATTCCGCTTCTTCCTGCGCCGCTTTGACACCGGCACCCTGCAGACGGTGCGCGGCAGTTCGCACCTGCGGCTCGATGCGTCCGGACGCATCACGATGCACCGCGACTACTGGGATGTGGCCGAGGAACTCTATGAAAAGCTGCCGGTGCTCGGCAGCCTGATGCGCTGGCTCAGGCGCCGCGCAAACAACTGAACCGGCGCAAGGCTGCGCCATTCCATCATCCTCTGAGGGGAAAGCGTCGCACCGGCTTCAGGCCGGCTGCGTGTCGATGAAGCTCTGACGCTGCATCAGCTTGTCCTGCAGCTTGTGCAGGTTGGGATGTGCGCTGCGCCAGTCGATCAGCGGGAAGCGGAAATCCAGATACCCCAGCGCGCAGCCCACGGCCACGTCCGACAGGCTCAGGTGGATGCCGCTGCAAAACGGCCGCTCGGCCAGCCCCTTGCTCATGGCCTTGAGGCTGGCGTCGATCTTGCCCAGTTGCCGGTCGATCCAGGCCTGGCTGCGCTCGCCGGCTGTGCGCCCGGGCCAGGTGGCTTCAAGGCGCGCCAGGATGGCGGCGTCGAGCAGGCCATCGGCCAGTGCTTCCCAGGTCTTGACCTCGGCGCGCTCGCGACCGGGCGGCGGCAGCAACTTGCCCACAGGCGAGAGGGTGTCCAGGTATTCGACGATGACGCGCGAGTCAAAAACCGCCTCACCGCCCTCCATCACCAGGCAGGGCACCTTGCCCAGCGGGTTCGATTGCATGATCTGCGTTTCGGCAGACCAGACGTCTTCAGGCAGGAACTGGTAGTCCAGCTTTTTTTCGGCCATGACGATGCGCACTTTGCGCACGTAGGGGCTGGTGACGGCTCCGATGAGTTTCATGGCGTGTTAGCGTTTGCTTCCCTTGTTGTCGGGCTATTCTATCGACCGAAATTGCCCCCTGCTGACGTGCGCCGACGGCGCCGTGGTCGCAGCGAGACAGACTTCTACAATCGGCGGCATGAGTCTGTCGCCCACTTCCGCCCTTTCCCCGCTCGATGGCCGCTACGCCGCCAAGCTCGCTCCCCTGCGCCCTTTGATGAGCGAACAGGGCTACATGCACCGGCGTGTGCAGGTCGAAGTGGCCTGGCTGATCGCCCTGTCGGACGCAGGTTTTGCCGAATTCAAGCCGCTCTCCGCCGGAGCACGCACTTACTTGCTGGGCCTGGTCAAGCATTTTGACGAAGACGACGCGCTGGCCATCAAGGAGATCGAGAAGACCACCAACCACGACGTGAAGGCGGTCGAATACTGGATCAAGAGCAAATTCGAAGCCCGTCCGGAGCTGGAAAATGCCAGCGAATTTGTCCACTTCGCCTGCACCAGCGAGGACATCAACAACACCAGCCATGCGCTGCAGCTGCGCGCCGCGCGCAATCTGGTGGTGCTGCCGGCACTGGACCGCATCCTTTTGAAGCTGCGCGAAATGGCCCACGCCTACGCCGACGTGCCCATGCTCAGCCGCACGCACGGCCAGACTGCCAGCCCCACCACGGTGGGCAAGGAGATCGCCAACGTGGTGGCGCGCCTGCAGACCGCCTGCGACCGCATTGCCGCCGTGAAGATCATGGGCAAGATGAACGGCGCGGTGGGCAACTACAACGCACACCTGGCCGCCTGGCCCGATCACGACTGGGAAGCCTTCAGCAAGAAGGTGATCGAGACACCTGAACCGCTGGGCCTGGGACTGACTTTCCAGCCCTACAGCATCCAGATCGAGCCGCACGACTACATGGCCGAGCTGTTTGATGCCGTTGCGCGCGCCAACACCATCCTGATCGACTTTGCGCGTGATGTCTGGGGTTACGTCAGTCTGGGCTATTTCAAGCAGCGCCTGAAAGCGGGCGAGATCGGCTCGTCGACGATGCCGCACAAAGTCAACCCGATCGACTTCGAAAACGCCGAGGGCAATCTGGGTCTGGCCAACGCCTTGCTGCGCCACCTGAGCGAGAAGCTCCCCATCAGCCGCTGGCAGCGCGACCTGACCGACTCCACCGTGCTGCGCAACATGGGCGTGGCGCTGGGTTACGCGACGCTGGCCTATGGTTCGCTGTCCGCCGGCCTGGGCAAGCTGGAACTGAACCGCAGCGCGATCGATGCCGACCTGGACGCCGCCTGGGAAGTGCTGGCCGAACCGATCCAGACCGTGATGCGCCGCTACGGCGTGGCCGGCGCCTATGAGAAGCTCAAGGACGTGACCCGCGGCCAGACCGTGACCGCCGAAGCGCTGCACGCGCTGATCCGCTCGCTGGAGATTCCGCAAGCCGAGAAAGACCGCCTGCTGGCGATGACGCCCGCAAGCTACACCGGCATGGCAGCCGAACTGGCGCGGCGCCTCTGAGCGCAGCGCTAACCCCCTGACCTTTCTTTACTCGGATTTTTGATAAAAACAGCACCAGCCAGCGTCAAATCGTGCTTTGATGCTCCATAAACAGGATTTCAATCGAGCACCATGGCACTCAAATCGACCATCTTCAAGGCCAGCCTGTCGGTTGCCGACATCGACCACGCCTACTACGCCGACCACGCACTGACGCTGGCGCGCCACCCGAGCGAGACCGACGAACGCATGATGATCCGCCTGCTGGCGCTGGCGCTCAACGCCCACCAGTTGCAGGACGTGTGCAACGGCGACGGCACGCTGGCCTTTGGCGCCGGCCTGTCCGACCCGGACGACCCCGATGTGTCACTGACCGACTTCACCGGTCGCAAGCGACTGTGGATCGAGGTGGGTCAGCCGGAAGACAAACCGCTGACCAAGGCCTGTCAGAAGGCCGATGAGGTGCGGGTGTACTGCTTCAACCACGCGGCCGAGGTCTGGTGGCGCGGCATCCAGAACAAGCTCACGCGGCTGGACAAGCTGCAGGTCTGGCGCGTGCCAACCGAGGCCTCGCAGGCACTGGCCAGGCTGGCGCAGCGCAACATGCAGTTGCAGGCCTCGGTGCAGGAGGGGGTGCTGAGCCTGTCGGACAGCCAGCAGCACCTGGACATCGAGTGCGTTCGCTGGAAGTGAGGGGGGCCAGCCCTTTTTTCACCGGTTTTCACGCATTTTTCGCCCTACCCCAGCGTCAAACCGTCAGTTTCAGCTATTGAATCAGGATTTTCCTGAAGGGGATCACAACCGGCCGGTGCGCTCCGCTGCCCGCTCCGCATAGCGATTGAACCGCCAGGCCAGGCCTTCGCCGGCAATGCGGTGCCAGACCTCGCGTTTTTGCACCGGGCTCAGCTCCAGCCAGCATTGCACCTCTTCAAAGGTGCGCCCGCAGCCCTTGCAGACGGCATCCCCCTGACTCGTCGAGCAGATGGCGATGCACGGCGTGTCGGGCGTGGTGGCGTACCACTGCAGCCAGGCCGTGCGTGCCGCCGGTGTCAGCACCTCCTCGTCGATGCTGCCTTGCCGGCGCACCGCCATGCGCGCGTAGACCTCGGCCAGCGCCTGCACCGGCGGCGCCAGCGCCACACCGTCGGGCGACGGCGAACGCTCGCGCCAGTGGTTGATGGCGGCTTCGATGTCGGTGATGTGCAGGCGGGCCATGTCAGGGTGCCGGCGGGGCGGGCCGGGCGTCGGTCTTGAGCGTTTCGGTCACGAATCGGCCATCATAGTGACCGGCGCCGGCCCCAATGCTCAGTTCTTGCGGGACGAGGCCACCGCCGGCGCGCTGCGCAGGCTCAGCAGCATGGTCGCAGCCAGGATGGCCACCACCACGCCCAGCGACACCAGCACCGGGATCTTGAATACGTCGATCAGCATCATCTTGCCGCCGATGAACACCAGCACCACGGCCAGCCCGTAGCTCAGCAGGTGAAACTTGCCCGCCACCGCCGCCAGCAGGAAATACATGGCGCGCAGCCCCAGGATCGCAAACACGTTGCTGGTCAGCACGATGAACGGGTCGGTGGTAATGGCAAAAATGGCCGGAATCGAGTCGACCGCAAAGATGATGTCGGTCAGCGCAACCAGGCAGATCACCATGAACAGTGGCGTAGCAATGCGCCGGCCGTTCTCCACAGTCCAGAATTTCTCGCCGTCGTAGTTGCGGCTCACCGGCAGCACCTTGCGCAGCAGCTTCAGCGCGGGGTTGTCGTCCAGCGTCTGCTCCTTGCCGGCTGCCAGCCACATCTTCACGCCGGTGAGGATCAGGAAGGCGCCGAAGACGTACAGGATCCAGTGGAACTGCGCCAGCAGCCATCCGCCGAGCAGGATCATGATCGTTCGCAGCACGATGGCGCCGATGATGCCGATCATCAGCACCCGCTTCTGGAACGCAGGCGGCACCGCGAAGTACGTGAAGATCATCAGGAAGACGAAGATGTTGTCGACCGCCAGGCTCTTTTCGATCAGGTAGCCGGTCAGAAACTCCAGCGCGCGCGTGTTGGCGATTTCGGCCGAACCGGTACTGTCCTTCAGCGCCCACCAGAACAGCGCGTTGAACGCCAGGCTGACCGCGACCCAGATCAACGACCACCAGGCTGCCTCGCGCACGCCCACTTCATGGGCGCCCTGCTTCTTGAGAACGACAAAATCGATGAAAAGTGCCGCGATGACAATGGCGACAAAGGTGCCCCAAAGCCAGCCAGGCGCTGCGGTCTGGAAAAGTGTGTCCACGCAAGATCCTTCAATCAGGGGTTGAAAACGCCGAAAGGTCTTGCGGGAGGGAATTGAAACTGACTCTGCAGGGCCCGGACACGCTTTCGATCAACGTGACGTACTGACGGGCCATCTGCGTCACGGTGCCGCTGGCTGTCCGTGACTCGCTACTCCCCCTTCGGAATGCCGATTGTGCAGGCTGCCGGCTTTTCCCTGCGGCGCACAGGTGTATGGCCTTCAGCCGCCGGTTCACGGGTCGGTGCTATGCTTTCCCCATGAAACTGATCTTCAAATGGCTGCTCAGCGCTGCCGCCCTGCTCGCGGTGGCTCATCTCTACAGCGGCGTACAGGTGGCCAGCTTCTCGTCGGCGCTGATCGCAGCGCTGGTGATCGGACTGCTCAACACGCTGCTGCGCCCGGTGCTGGTGGTGCTGACGCTACCGGTGACCATCGTCACGCTGGGCCTGTTCCTGTTCGTCATCAACGCGCTGATGTTCTGGGCCGCCGGCGGCCTGCTGTCTGGCTTTCATGTCGCCGGTTTTGGCGCCGCACTGCTCGGCTCGCTGCTGTATTCGCTGATCAGTATCGTGATCGACTCAGCGCTCCAGCGCCTGTTCCCGTAACAACTGCTCGGCCTGCCGCAGCCGGGTGTCGATGATCGACGCCTCCACGTGGTCAGAAGCCGCCAGCGATCCCTTGCTGGCCAGCGCCCTTGCCGCCTTGAAACGGTCGACCGCGCCGGCGTAGTCGAGATGCGCCATCTGCGCTTCACCCGAGGCGCGAATCGCCCGCAAGGTTTGCCCTTGTGCCTCGTAGGCGCTGGACAGCAGCGTCCAGGCGGTTGCGTCGTGGGGCGCATCGGCCACCCAGGGCTGCATCAGGTCGACCGCCTGTGACGCCCGTCCGGCGCGCAGGTGAACCTGCGTCAGCAGCAGGCGTTCGGGCCGCGGCAAGGGCCTTGCCGAAGCCTCCAGCAACTCTTGCGCACCCGGCAGGTCACCCGCCGCCATGGCGATTTCGGCTGACAGGATGCGTGCCTGGCGTGCAGCCGCCGCGTCGGAGCCGGCCAGGGCTCGCAACTGGGCGGCGGTTGCCGTGGCCCGCGCGAAGTCCCTCAGCCGCGCCTGTGCGGCAGCCGCGGCATACAGCGCGGCAGCCCGCTGGGCGGGCGGCCTGCCGGCAAATCCGCCGGCGCCGGGCTCGGCTGCCCATGCCCGCAACTGGTCCGCCGTCGGGTAGGCCAGTGAACGGGCACGGGCGGCCACCATCGAATGGGCCAGCTGTGGCGGGGCAGCGGTGGCGCCGTGGCTGTCAATCGGCATGCGTGCGCGCATGTCGGAAATGCGCGCACTGGTCAGCGGATGGCTGCGCAGGTAGGGATACGAGCCGTTGTCGGTGAGCCGGTTGGCCTGGTCGAGCTTCTCGAACATCGAGACAAATCCATGCTGATCAAAACCCGCCTGACCCATCACGCCAAAGCCGACCCGGTCGGCCTCCATCTCCATGTCGCGGGTGAAGTTGATCTGGCTCTGCGACGCCGCCGCCTGGCTGCCGACGATCACCGCCTTGGCCAGTTCGGGATTCTTGCTGGCCGCCACCGACGCCAGCACCATCGAGGCCAGCACCCAGGGCGACAGGCTGTCCTGCTTGCTCATCAGCCGGGAAATGTGGCGCTGGGTGACGTGCGAGAGTTCGTGCGCCAGCACCGAGGCCAGTTCATCGCGGCTGGTGACCACCGCCACCAGCCCCAGATGCAGGCCGAGGTAACCGCCGGGCAGCGCAAAAGCGTTGACCGAGCGGTCGCGCCCGAGCAGGATCTCCCACGAGAATCGGTCATCCAGCTCGGGCGGCAGGTCGCCGCGCTTGCGCGCTGCCTGCAGCAGCGGCTGCCAGATGCCCACCACGTACTCGATGACAACCGGATCGTCCAGGTAGTCGGGGTCGCGATACAACTCGCGGATGATACGGTCGCCCAGGCGCCGCTCGGCACCGGGCGAGAGATCGACCCCATCGCCCAACGACGGCAGCTGCGCCTGGGAAACCTGCACGGGCAGCAGCATCGCCGATATCAATAGAGTAGCTATAACCGACCGTTTGACGCTGGGTTTTGCCATTTTTTACTGATTTTTCTGCTCAGAAGGCATCGAGGGGTAGGTATCCCACGGGCCGTGCCGTTCCGGCATCGAGCAGCACCGTCCAGGACGCCTTGCGCGAGAGTATCGGCAGGTACAACAGTTGCCCCTCCGGCAGACCGGTGTCGCGCACCGCGCCGTCAATCAGCGCCTTCTGGTCCGGATGCCGCTGACGCAGCTGCGCCAGCGGCAGGGCCACCTGCAACACCCGCGCCTGCGCCGCCGGGTAGTCCTGCCAAAGGTCGGGGCGCATCGCCAACGGCAGACCGGCGATGGCCGCCATCGTCGCAGCGGCCTTTTCGTTGGCGTCCCTGAATGGCCGCACCGCCAGCAGCGTCGGCCCGTTCAGCGGCAGGCTCTGCAAACGCTCTGGTGCACGCGGCAGCAGTTCTTCGGGCACCTCAACCGCATGCACGGCCCGGAAGCGGTCGAACTCGAACACCAGATGCGCCGGTCGCCCCAGGTACACCGCCCACAGGCCGTAACTCAAGGCCGCCAACTGCAGCAGCGCGACGACAGACAGGTCGCGCACCAGTTCGCGCACCGGTTTGCGGCGATCGAAGACGACGAAGGTGATCAGCGGACCCAGCACCACATCCACCGCCACCACCAGCGTGAACAGTTCGCGGCCGCCGGAAATCTCGCGGTAAGGGTAGGGGTACCAGACGGCAAACACCAGCAAGGCTGCCGCACTAGCGATCAGGACACTCAGGCCCAGGTGAATCGTCGCCGCCCGGGCGCGACTTTTCCAGTCATTCATGACCGTATGATGCTTGAAACACGTGAACGTTCTGTAAAACCGACCCACCGGCCGCCATGGCCCCGAAAAATCACATGACCCCCACCGGCAATCTCACCCATTTTGACGCAACCGGCCAGGCCCACATGGTCGATGTGGCTGCCAAACCGGCCACCCACCGGATCGCCGTGGCCAGCGGTTGCATCGAGATGCTGCCAGCCACGCTGGCGCTGGTCCGCGCCGGCAGCGCCAGGAAGGGCGACGTGATTGGCATCGCGCGCATTGCCGGCATCATGGCCGCCAAAAAGACCAGCGAGCTGATTCCGCTGTGCCACCCGCTGGCACTGACGCGCGTGGCGATCGATTTTGAGGTGCCCGACGCGCCCACCGGCGAAACTGCGTCTGTCGGCTGCACGGCCACCGTGGAAACCGTCGGCCCGACCGGCGTCGAGATGGAAGCCTTGACGGCCGTGCAGGTGGCGTTGCTGACCGTCTACGACATGTGCAAGGCCGTGGACCGTGGCATGACCATCACCGGCGTGCGCGTTCGTGAAAAGCACGGTGGCAAATCGGGCAGTTTCACCAATCCTTGAGGAGTCCGGGTCCGGCCCGGCCATGGCGACCGTTGCTCGGGTAGTGAACCGTCGCCAGGCTGCTCGGATTCAGGGCAGGCTCCGGATGCTTTTACCGGATACGCAGACCCTGCCAGCGGCGGCAAATGATGTGCAAGCTGGCCAGAAACAGCAAAGCCCCGGGATCGGGGCTTTGCTGTCTGACGGATACGAGTCTCAGCGATTGTTCTTCCGGAACCTTCTCAGCGCAGCAACCTGCGCGGCCAGCACAGCCAGCTCCGATTGCGCACGCGCCAGATCCAGTTCACTATTGGCGTTCTTGAGAGCCTCTTCCGCCACAGCACGTGCCTGGTTCGCCTTTTCATCATCCAGATCCTTGCCGCGAATGGCGGTGTCGGACAGGACGGTGACGTGGTTGGGTTGCACTTCCAGAATGCCACCAGCGACGAAAACGAACTCTTCGCCCCCGTCAGCCAGTTCAATGCGGACCGAACCGGGTCGGATTCGGGTGATCAGCGGGGTGTGCCGCGGGTAAATCCCAAGCTCGCCCGCCTCACCCGGCAACGCGACGAATCGCGCATCGCCGGAGAAGATGGAAGACTCGGCACTGACGACGTCAACGCGGATGGTGTTCATGGATATCCTCTTCGGTTGGGAACCGCGCTGTCCGTTGCCCGGCCAGCGTCAGTCCCGCAAGGGTTCTCAGACTTTCTTGGCCTTCTCGAAGACTTCGTCGATGGTGCCAACCATGTAGAAAGCTTGCTCGGGCAGGTGGTCACACTCGCCGGCCACGATCATCTTGAAACCACGAATGGTCTCGGACAGCGGCACGTATTTGCCGGGGCTGCCCGTGAACACCTCAGCCACATGGAAAGGCTGGCTCAGGAAACGCTGGATCTTGCGCGCACGGGCCACGGCCAGCTTGTCTTCGGGTGCCAGGTCGTCCATGCCCATGATGGCAATGATGTCGCGCAGTTCGCGGTAGCGCTGCAGCGTGCCCTGCACCGCGCGGGCAGTTTCGTAGTGGTCGGCACCGACAACCAGCGGATCGAGCTGGCGGCTGGTGGAGTCCAGCGGGTCCACGGCGGGGTAGATACCCAGCGCGGCGATGTCACGCGAGAGCACCACGGTGGAATCCAGGTGGGCAAAGGTGGTGGCGGGTGACGGGTCGGTCAAGTCGTCGGCCGGCACGTACACAGCCTGAATCGAGGTGATCGAGCCGACCTTGGTCGACGTGATCCGCTCTTGCAGACGGCCCATTTCTTCGGCCAGCGTCGGCTGGTAACCCACGGCAGAAGGCATGCGACCCAGCAGCGCGGACACTTCGGTTCCGGCCAGCGTGTAGCGGTAGATGTTGTCGACGAAGAACAGCACGTCGCGGCCTTCGTCACGGAAGGATTCCGCAATGGTCAGACCGGTCAGCGCGACGCGCAGACGGTTGCCCGGCGGCTCGTTCATCTGACCGTACACCATCGCAACTTTGGACTCCGGCAGGTTCTCCAGGTTCACCACGCCCGAGTCGGCCATCTCGTGATAGAAGTCGTTGCCCTCACGGGTACGCTCACCCACACCGGCAAACACGGACAGGCCCGAGTGCGCCTTGGCGATGTTGTTGATGAGTTCCATCATGTTCACGGTCTTGCCCACACCGGC
>JACSRS010000034.1 GCA_014879655.1 Burkholderiaceae bacterium | reverse complement strand
CAGGTACAGGAACAGCAGGATCAGCTCGGTGGTCAGGCGCGGGTCCCAGTCCCACCAGGTGCCCCACATCGGCTTGCCCCAGATCGAGCCGGTGGCCAGGGTGATCACGGTGAAGGCCGCGCCGATCGGCGCGCAGGCCATGGCCAGGATCTCGCACAGCTTGATCCGCCAGACCAGGGCGATGGCCGCGTACAGGGCCATCAGCGCGAACACGAACATGCTCATCCAGGCCGCCGGCACGTGGATGTAGAGGATGCGGAAACTGTCGCCCTGCTGGTAGTCGGCCGGCACCGAGAACAGCGCCTGCCAGCTGCCCACGCCCATCAGCAGCAACGCCGCCAGCCAGCACCACGGCGCCCAGCGCGCGGCGAAGCGGTCGAAATACGGGGGTGAACCGAGTTGGTGGAACCAGCGAATCACCGGGTTCATAGGCGGATCAGATCGTTCGGCGGGGTGCATGCCGGCGCCGGCACTGGCGTAGTTCCGGATCGATGCCCTGGCAAGCCCCGTATCCTAGCGGAAACCGGGACTTGCCGCACCCCGCCAGAAACAGGAAACCGCCGGGAAAACGGCCGTGGCCATCCTTCCCTGGCGGTTTCCATCCCATTCCGGTGGAACGGGGACGACGGCCTTACTTGACCGCGATGGTGCCCTTCATCAGCGCGGCGTGGCCCGGGAAGGAGCAGAAGAACGAGTTCGGGCCGGCACCGAGCTTGGCCACCGGGATCTTCACCGAGGTGGTTTCGCCACCGCCGATGATCTTGCTGTGGGCGATGACGCGGGTGTCGCCGGCCTTGACGTAGTCGGCGGCCAGGCCGGCCTTGACGCCATCGGAGTTGACTGCGGCCATGTCGGCGGTGGAGGACACCACCACGTTGTGGCCCATCACGTTCTTGGCCATCTTGCCGGTGTGCTTGAGGTTGATGGTGAAGTCCTTGCAGGCCTTGGGCACTTCGATGCTGGTCTTGTTGAACTTCATCGCGTCGTTGCCTTCCAGGTCGACCGAGCATTCGGCAGCCTGGGCGGCCAGCGGGGCGGCCATCATCAGGGCGGCGGTGATCATCAGCTTGCGGATCATGTGAAACTCCTTTGGAGTGCCATGGGGTGAAAGGATCTTGGGGCAATTGTAGGCCTCCGGCACCCCGGTTTCCTTGATGGAAGTCAAACGGCCGATTGCGCCGATGGCCGGTAGAAAGCCCCCGTTCAGCCGCCCGCTCAGCCGGGCGGGAGTGCCGCCAGCCAGGCCGCCAGCGCCTGGATGGACGCATCGTCCAGCAGGGGCGAGCCGGCGTGGGAGGCGACCAGGTCCATCACCAGGTCGTTGCTGGTGGAGTGGGGCCCCTCCGCCTCGTGGAAATGCTCCAGTCGTGCGACCAGATAGTCACGGTGCTGGTGGCGCAAGGACGGGAACGCGGCGAATGGCATGCGCCCGCTGCCGTCGCGGCGGGTGGCCGCGGCGTAGCCGCGCGCATCGGCGCCGTGGCAGCCCTGGCAGGCCGGGATGCCCTTGGCTGGATCGCCGTCGCGGTAGAGCTGTTCACCCAGTTGCAGCACCTCGGCGGCGGCCGGTTCGGACACCACCGGCTCGGCATCCGGATCGTTGTCCATCGCCCGTTGCGCCTCGACCGGGTCCAGCTGGGCATAGAACGCCGACAGGTCACGCATGTCCGCATCGCTGAGCGAAAGCGCCGGTGGGGTCATCGGCGATTCCGGGTAATGGCCGTCGCGGAACGCCACCAGCCGCCAGTACAGATAGTCGATGTGCTGGCCGGGCAGGTTGGGGAAGAACGACACCACGGCGATGCCATGGGTGCCGTGGCAGGCGCTGCACAGCTCGGACTTCTGCTGGCCGGCGACCGGGTCGCCGCGTACGGCGGCCTGGTGGCGCAGGTCGATCATCGGCGGCGACGTTGGTTCGGCGGCGACGCCGTCGGCGGGCCGGGCAAAAGCGATGGTGCTGGCGACCGTGGCCGTGGCCACGGCCAGAACAGCGCAGAGTAGCTTCCTGGGGTCACCTGGCTGCGGCTTCATAGCTTGATTTCCATCATCAGGCCGACCATGTTCACCGAATAGTTCGATGGGCCGGCATCAAGGTAGACGCGGTTACTGGTGACCAGGCTTTCTTCGAGCCCGAAGTAGTGCCAGTCTGCGAGTTTGCCGGTCTCGTAGGTATTGAACAGGCGCAGGCCGACGCGTTGGTTCAGGGGGATTTGCCAGGAAAGGGTGAAGGTGTTGATTTTGTGCACCATAGGCGCGAAACCGCTGCCGGCAGCAGCAGCCAGTGCCGGATAGGCCAGCGCTCCAGGGGAGTTGAAGCGGTAGTTGGTCAATCCGCGCGAGTCGCTGAGGCCCCATCCCAGTTCGAGCTCTCCTCTTGCCAATCGCTGCATGAAGTTGGCGCCAGCGTAGTAATTGCGCTGTCTGTCCTTGACCCACCAGCGATTTTCTTCGCGGTAAGTATCGCCGCCGATCCAGGACTCGTTGCCGAAGCCGGCCAGTTCGTTGATGTTGGACTGATCGAGGGTGGAGCGGTCGTAGCCAACAAACAAGTTGGCGGTCCTGCGATCAGAGGGCTGCCAGTCCCACTGCAGGCTGCCTCCCCACGTGTCGTAGCCTTGACGACCATATTCCGCGTCGTAGTCGTTCAAGTCGCCGCGAAGGTTGCCCGATAGCGTCGAATTACCGGGTAGCGCGTAGGTAGCGATCAGCGTGGCCTTGTGCTGCTTGCGGCCCGCAACGTCGTACTTGCGCAGAGCCTCCAGAGTATGTGGTGGAATGCCACCCTGGTCGATGAAGCCTGGGAGATCGAGCGAATACAGGAAGTGATATGGGTCGTAGTTGTAGTCCCGACCCTTGCGATCAAGGTAGGAATAGTTGGCGCGCAGCGTCAGGTCCTTGATGCTGCGGCTGGTCCAGCCGAATTTGAGCAGGAGGTCGTCCTGGCGCTCCACCTCGCGGTGCGTGCGCTCCGTGCGGGTCACTGTGAGTGAGGTGCTCAGTGTGTTTTTCGGGCTCATACGCCAATCCAAGCCGAAATCTGCCTCGTGGATCTCCTTGTCCAAGGGAAGATTGCGAATGCGCGTGAGCACACCCGGGAACAGGATTGGATCCCAGACGCCCATTTCCATTGGCACGGAGCTGCCTTGGGCGCCGTTCTCGGCGATGTAACCGTACTGTCCCGTCAGTGGATTGCGCGCGAAATAGGTGCCCTTGTAGTCCTGGCGGTGGAATTTCAGCGTCCCCTGGGCAGTGACTGTTTCGGTAGGGCGCATCACCAGCTTTGCATTGACCAGTGTGCTGTCAATGCGCAGGTCGGCTGTCGTGCGCGACAACGCTGCAGTGTTGTTCCAGTCTGAGCACTGGAACGCGAATGGCGGGACATTGAGCCCGAACTGTTGCCCGCTGGCGCAGTTCATTGGTGCTAACAGGTTGTCGTCCTGTCGTGAGCTCGACAGCGAGGCGGTCATGGTGAACTGCCCCGTGCCCGCTATCTTGCGGGTCAAGCTACCACGGATATTGTGGTAGTCGTTCTCGGGCTCATAGGCAAACTCGCCGCGGGTGAGCGGAAAGTTGCCGAAGCCGGGCACGAGGGCCGCAAATGCAAAGGGAATCTCGTAGCTGAATCGCCCGCTTCCATTGCGGAACATGGAGCCGTTGTAGCCCGCGTCCCAGTTCCAGGCATTGCCGACATAGCGCAAGCCGCCGCTGAAATTCAAGGTGCTGTCGTCAATCGGCCGCGGCGTCTCGTAGACGCCACCCGTGCCGGGGAAGATAAAGGCGAAAAAGAAGGGTCCACCGAATGGTCGTGCCCCATCGCGCTGTTCATGACTTGCAGCTGCGTATGCGGTGAAATTCTTGTCGAAGCGATAGTCGATACTGACACCGATTTTGTCGCGGACGACCTTCAGTATCTGTTCCGGCGAAGAAGCCGAAATTGCCGCGACCTGCGGGATGCTGCTGCCCCCAGGGGTCAGGCCAGGCTGCAGCGACAGGTGGTCACTGCCCACGCCGTCCCAGATCGACCGGGCGCTGCCACTGGTCACGTTGACCTGGCTGCGCGCGAATGCCTGGATGCGGTAGTGCCCGGCGCGCCCTGCATTCAATTTGTAGTATTGATTGTCGCCGTTGATGCGGCTGGCGCGCAGGTCGAAATAGGCACCATCCACGGGGCGCACCATCGACAGGTCGAGTCGGCCAATGACGCCTTTGTCCCAGTTGTTGAAGCGCAGCCAGTTGGTGTTGTGCTCGTCGCCGCTGTCCAGGTAACCGAGGCCCAATGTCCCGCGATACAGCCATGGGCTGGACGGGAGGTTGCGCCAAGGGTGGCTTTCGGGAGCGCAAAGATACAGGTGGCCGCCAGGCGTGCGCTTGCGTTCGGCAGTGAGCCAGCTCATGCCAACCGGATCGCAGCTGGCTTGCGTTCCGCTGGGTGACAGCGCATTGCCGAAATGGAGGTCGACGCCGCTCCCGCTGTCCTGTGCGGTGGCCAACGACGGTGCGAGCACTGCGAGCACAGCCAGGCTCAACACGGCACATGCGTTCCTGTTGCGATGATGCATGCCAGACCTCCTTGCGTGCTACTTGTGCAGCCTTGGGCCCGATGGGTGGTTGGAGCCGTGCACCTGGGCATGACAAGTGATGCAGCCACGAGCCATTATTCGTTCGTCAGGCGCGCTTCCACTTCTCAGAGACGTCGATGTGAACAGGTCGTTCGGGTGGCGCACGTGCGAATGGCATTGCTGGCACAGCATCGGGATCGGGGCCACCAGCAGGGCGTGCTGGTTGGAACCGTGCGGCGTGTGGCAGTTGGCGCAGTTGTCGCGAACCGGCGCATGTTCGAACAGGAACGGGCCGCGCTTTTCCGCATGGCACTGGTAGCAGGTCTCGTTGACCGTGTCGGTCTTGAGCAGCACGGCGTTGAGCGTGCCATGCGGATTGTGGCAGTCCACGCAGGACATCTGCCCTTCCGGCAGCGGCATGTGCGAGCGGCGGTTGAACTGGTTGCGGATATCCTTGTGGCAGGTGGCGCAGGTCTCGTTGATTGACTGCTTGGCCATCAGGCCCTCGGTCGAGAACTTGCCCATCGGGTTGTGGCAGTCGCTGCAGGACACTTCATTGCGCTGGTGCACAGAGCCCAGCCAATGGTCGCGCGGGCCGCCGGAGTGGCAGCCCAGACAGCCGGCGGCCTGGACCTGGACCGGGGTGCCGCCGTCGTGGGTGAAGGCGATGATCGCGCCCTTTTCCGCGGGCTCCTGCGCATGCCGCGAACCGGCGCCGTGGCAGGCCTCGCAGGTGGGTGCGGCGGGGTTGGCGGCCAGCGCCACGTCCATGCCCAGGGCGTGGATGGTGTGGGCGAAGTTCTCGCTTTCCCTGGCGTGGCAGGCGGTGCACACCGCCTGGCCGACCGGATTGGCGTCCGGGCTGAGCGGGTTGGCCGGGATCGAGGCATGGGCAAACCCGGGGACGCCCAGTGCCGCGTGCGCCGCAGAAGGCTGTTCGGAACCGAAGTGGGTGGCGGGCAGCTTGCTCGCGTCGAAGGCGGCCGGCGGGGTGAGGACCTCAGGCTCGGCCCGTTGCGCCGATACCGGCCAGACCCACTGGGCCACTGCCAGCCCGCACACGGCCAGTACGACCGCTCCACCCATCAGCCTCTTCATCGTCTCCGCCCCTCAGGCTCACCGGAAGTTGCTCGTGGCGTCATGTAACAGCCGTTACATGGGGCAAACTCTGAATCGGAGGTAAAGCAATGTCAAGCTGCTGTGCGGCAAGGGGATTGCCCTTCAGGCCAGCGCTGCGGCGGCCGGCGTTGCGCCTGTCGCAGCTGGCTGCATGTGCCGCCACGGCGTTCGACGATGCGACGACGAGTGGTTCCTACACTTGGTCGGGGTGCACGCCGGGCTCGCGACCGCAGGACAATGCACGCTTGCTGGTACGCATCCGGGGCGCCAATGAGGACAGCAAGGGCGTCCTCGATGCACCGTGCTGCACGAAGACTTGGGCGACGAGGGTGGAAGCGCCGAACCAGGAGCCAAGCCTTGATCAAACCGCCCGTGAGAACCGGGTAGAACCCGGCGTCAGTCCACCGTGTGCCACAGTTCATGGCTGTCCACCAGCACGCGCAGGCGAGCTTCCACCGCGTCGGCGCGGGCCATGATTTCCGCCAGGGAAATCTGCCGGCTATTGCGTTCGGCCAGCAACCATTCCGACAGACCCAGCTCGCCCAGTTCCCAACCGCGGCGCTGGCGCGTGCTGGCTGCGGTGCTGGCCGTGCGCGCGGCCAGCATCGCGCGCCATTGCATCACCGTGCTGCCCGCTTCGCGCACTGCCAGTTCGGCCTCGCGCGCGATCTCGCGCGCCATGATGGCAGTGTCGTCGTGCCGTGCGCTGGCCTCGGCGGCCTCGGCTGCGCCCACCGCGCGCCGGTAGCGCCCACCGATGGGCACGGAAAGCACCACGCCGATGACGCTCTCCGCACCACCGCGGTCGTTGAGGACGCGCAGGCCCAGGCTGGGATCGGGGAAGCGGTCGGCGCGCGCGCGCGCGGCCACGGCCTCCTGTTGCTCGGCGACCTTGGCCAGCGCGCCGATCTCGTGGCTCCTGTCGACGATGCGCCCGATCCAGACTGCATCGCTTTCCGGCAGGGCGTCCGGTTCCGGCAGCGCGGGCGGATGCTCGGGCAGCGGCAACAGCGGGAAGTCGATTGCCATCGCCCGGCGTGCGCTGTGCTGCGTTGAATCAGCCGCAAGTCGTTGCGCTTCAGCTTGCGCGAGCTCCACCTCCATCAGGTCCAGGTCCTTGTGTGCGGCGTCGCCCAGTTCGACCCGCCGCCGCAGCGCATCGCGCTCGCGCAAGAGTGAGGCGTACTGGCGCTCGGCTTCTTCGGCCACCGCGGCGGCGCGCAGCCAACCCATCCAGCGTTGCGCCAGGTGCCGTGCCGCCTGGTGCTGCGCATCTTGCTGGCGCAGGTCAGCCGCCTCCAGACCGTACTGGCCTATCGCATTGTCCAGCCTGGCCTTGCCCGGCGGGCGCAGGCGGCGCGACACCTGCAGTTCCCACTCCCGGAAATTGTCGATGCCAGGCATGTCCTCCACCTTGCGCTGTTGCTGGACACCACTCACTTCGAACTCATGGCTGCCCAGCGCCTGCATGCGCGCCTGCGCGCGCGCGGCCTGCACCCGCGCCGCGGCCGCGCGTACTTCCGGTTGCTGGGCGATGCTCCGGCCCACCAGTTCCGGATCGGGCAGGTAGTCCGCAGCCAGGGCGCAGGGCGCGGCCAGCAGGCTCGCCAGCAGGAGCAGTGCGGGACGGGTGCTCATGCCAAGTGCCCCATGTCCAGGACCGGCTCCAGCCACCAGCGCACATGGGTCGCGCCAATCGTGGCGCGCAGCAACGCCAGCACCTGCTGATAGCTGCCTTGCTCCACAATCATCCACAGCACCCGCTGGTCTATGCGTCCGCGAATGCGTTCGGCGGTACTGGCACTGGAAAAATCGCTGCTATGGCCTTCGGCATTGAACAGGGTAAATCCAGGCAATTCAGGGGCCGCGATCAGGACTTCGGTGATCGCTGCTTCCAGCGAGGGGGGAAACGCCAGGCTGAGGCGCACCAGGGTCGTCATGCGGCACCTGCATTGTCGGAAAGGGGGGACAGGCCGAACCGGCGATACAGCGGCGGCATCAGCAGCAAGGTCAGCGCGGTCGAGGTCAGCAGACCGCCGATCACCACGATGGCCAGTGGTTGCTGTATCTCCGAACCCGGCCCGCTGGCCAGCAGCAGCGGTACCAGACCCAGCGCCGTGATGCTGGCGGTCATCAGCACCGGACGCACGCGGCGCATCGCACCTTCGCGCACTACTTGCTCCAGCGGCAGTCCTTGCTCGTGCAGCTGGTTGAAACAGCTCACCAGCACCAGTCCGTTGAGTACGGCGATGCCCAGCAGCGCGATGAACCCGACCGAGGCCGGCACCGACAGGTATTGCCCGGACAGCCACAGGGCGATGATGCCGCCCACCAGCGCGAACGGAATGTTGCACAGGATCAGCACCGACTGGCGGGCCGAGCCGAAGGTGGTGAACAGCACCACGAAGATCAGCCCAAGCGCCACCGGTACTACCAGTCCCAGCCTTGCTGCCGCACGCTGCTGATTCTCGAACTGCCCGCCCCAGGCCAGATGATAGCCGGCGGGCAGCGGTACCTGGGCGGTGACCGCCGCACGCGCCTCTTCCACGAAGCCGACCAGGTCGCGTCCGCTCACATTGGCCTGCACCAGGGAGAATCGCGAGCCGTTTTCGCGGTGCACGGTGACCGGGCCATTGACCACTTCCATGCGTGCCAGTGAACTCAGTGGCACCTCGCCGCCATCACCGCGTGCGATCCGCATTTCACTGAAGTGTGCAGCCGAAGCACGGACGTCCGCATCACCGCGCACCAGGATCGGGGTGCGTCGGTTAGGTTCGATGACCTGGCCGGCCGGCATCCCTTCCAGTTGTGTGCGCAGTTCGTCCTGTACCTCCACGGTGGCCAGTCCGGCGCGCCCGATGGCCTGTGTATCCATGGCCACGCGCAGGTAGGCCACGCCTTCAGCGGCCTGGGTCAGCACGTCTTCGGCACCGGGCACCCGTTCGATGGTGGCGGCCACCTGCTGCGCCAGTGCGTTGAGTGTGTCCAGGTCGGGGCCGAACAGCTTCACCGCCAGATCGCCGCGGCTGCCGGTCAGCATTTCCGAAACCCGCATCTCGATCGGCTGGGTGAAGCCGAATTCGATGCCGGGGAAGTTCTGCAGCACCGTGCGCAGTTCCCCGCTGAGCCATTCCTTGTCGGACTTGCGCCATTCACGCTTCGGCTTGAGCTTGAGGAACATGTCGCTTTCATTCAGGCCCATCGGATCCAGGCCCAGTTCGTCCGATCCCACCCGCGACACGATGTTCTCCACTTCCGGTACCGCCGCCAGCAGCGTCTGCTGCACCGCCAGATCCAGTTCCAGCGAACGCTCCAGCGAGATCGACGGTGACTTCTGCAGCTGCACCAGGATGTCGCCTTCGTCCATGGTCGGCATGAAACTCTTGCCGGTGCCGAAGTACGCGCCAATGCCGACCAGCAAGACCAGCACCGCAATCCCGAATGCGCGGGCTGGGTAGGTGAGAACCTTTTCCAGCAGTGGACGGTATACCGCACTCACCTTGCGCATCAGCCAGGGCTCATGGTGCTCGCGCTCCTTCAACAGCAGCGAGGCCAGCACCGGCACGAAGGTAAGCGACAGCAGCAGCGAAGCGCCCAGCGCAAACACCATGGTCAGCGCCACGGGTGCAAACATCTTGCCTTCCAGTCCTTCCAGGGTAAGCAATGGCAGGAAGGTCAGGCAGATGATCAGCATGCCGGCGGTGACCGGTTTGGCGACTTCATGGGTGGCGGCGAACACACGGTGCAGGCGTGGAAGGTGCGCACCCGGCGCATCGGGTGACAGCCGGCTGACCGTGTTCTCCACCACGACCACCGCCGCATCAACCAGCATGCCGATGGCGATGGCCAGCCCGCCCAGGCTCATCAGGTTGGCACTCTGCCCGGTCCAGCGCATCAGCAGGAAGGTGCACAGCGCAGCCAGCGGCAGGATCAGCGCCACCACGATGGCGGCGCGCAGTTCGCCCAGGAACAGAAACAGCAGCAGCACCACCAGCACCGTGGCTTCCAGCAACGCGTTCTGCACGGTGCCCACTGCACGCTTTACCAGGTGGCTGCGGTCGTAGAACGGCACGATCTTCACGCCCACCGGCAGGCTGGTCGACAGCGAAGCCAGGCGCGTTTCGATCGCTTCGACCAGGGTCGAAGCGTCGGCACCACGCAGCGCGACCACGATGCCCTGGACGGCTTCGCCCTCGCCATCGCGGGTCACCGCACCGTAGCGGGTCAGCGACTGCACGCGCACCTGGGCGATATCGCCGATGCGTACTGGTACATCACCGCTACGAACCACGATGCTGCCCAGGTCCTCCAGCGTCTGGATGGCGCCCTCGGCGCGCACGATCAAGGTCTCTTCACCGGCTTGCAACCGGCCGGCGCCGTCATTGCGGTTGTTGCGTTCGATCGCATCGACCAGATCGCGCTGGTGCAAGCCGTTGGCAATCAGCAGGCTGCGGTCGGGAATGACCACGAAGCTCTTTGCCTCCCCACCCAGTACGTTGACATCGGCCACGCCGGGCAAGGTGCGCAAGGCCGGGCGCAAGGTCCAGTCGAGCAGGCTGCGGCGCTCCTCCAGGCTCAGTCCGCCGCCCTCGATGGTGAACATGTAGATATCGGACAGCGGCGTGGAGATCGGTGCCAGTCCTCCGCTCACCCCGGCGGGAAGATCGGCGGCGACCCCGGCGAAGCGTTCGGCCACCTGTTGCCGCGCCCAGAAGATCTCGGTGCCTTCGGCAAAATCCAGAGTGATGTCGGCAATGGCGTACTTGGCCACCGAGCGCAGCATCGCGCCCTTGGGCACGCCCAGCAATTCCATTTCCAGAGGAGCGATGACCCGTGTTTCCACTTCTTCCGGGGTCATGCCCGGTGCTTTCAGGATCAGCTTGACCTGGGTGGGCGAAATGTCTGGATAAGCGTCGATGGGCAGGTTCAGGAAAGCAAACACTCCTGCACCTGCCAACGCCAGTGCGCCGAGCATGACCAACATGCGCTGTCGCAGCGAGAATTCAATGAGCCATGCGAGCATGATCCTACTCCACCGGCGCCATTGACTTGAGGACACTGGCACCGCGACTCACCACCTGCATGCCCGGCTGCAGCGACGGCGACAACACCACGGCGTGGGTATCGTCATGGCCAAGTTGATTCACGACCACGCCATGGAATAGATCACCTTGCTGCACATAGAGAAGCTGCTGATCGCGGTGCGGCAACAAGGCACTGCGCGGTACCCGCAAGGCGCCTGCGGGCGCCGGCAGCTTGAGCACTACTGCGAACTGCTGCCCAGCCAACAGGCTTCCGGCAGCATCGGCGCGCGCACGTACGCGCAGGCTCTGGCTGCTGCGGTCGGTATCGCCGCTCACCGACACGATCTGCGCGCGACCACCGCCGGGAAGCGCCACCTCCAGCCCCGGCAGCAGTTGCTCACGCAGGTCCACGGGCGCGCTGAACATAACGTCCATGCGGGTGGCATCGGCGATCACGAAGACCGGTGCCATCGCCTCCATAGCCTGTCCTGGGGCCGCGCTGCGTCGCAGGATCCGCCCGTCCTGCGGGGCAAGCACTTCGTATTCACCAGGCGATCCGCCGCTGACCACCCGTAATTGCGACAGCATGCCTTCGGCCTGCAGGCGACTAGCCTGTGCGATGGCGGCGCTGGCTGAACTCTGTTCCCTGCGCGCGGCCGGGATGATGCCTTCTTCGGCAAGCTGTGCATCCCGTCGCGCCTGCTGGCCGGCCAGCGCCGCCTGGCTGCGTGCGCGCTGCACGTCGGCCTGCGCTGCCAGCAGTTCGCGGCTTTGCAGACGCAACAGTGGCTGTCCACGGCGGACACGCTCGCCTTCATCGACCAGCAGCCGGATCACGATGCCGGCATAGGGCACTGTCACCTGGGTGCTGGCCTCCAGCGGTGGCATTGCCTCTGCCGGTAGCCCGGTCAGCGCCACTTCGTCGGTACTGACGGCAGGTTCGGCCTTGATGCCCAGGCTGCTGATCTGCAGCGCCTCCAGCCGCACACCGTCTTCTGATGGTACTTGCGTGGTGGCAGCCAATGGCACTGCCGGCCTGGAATATGACCACCAACCCCACAGCACCGCCGCCAGCACAAGGCCGGCGATGCTGATGATCAACACAGTGGCACGGGAAATCCGGCGCGGCTGCGATTTCACAGCGGCATCCAGGCTTTGGCAAGGAAGGGAGAGGGCATTTGCAAGCGCTCGCATCGGGAAAGTACGACGATTGTGCTGGGCCAAGCTTTGGGTAAGCTTGTGTCGGTGTAATGGGCTGGACTTGCCCAGCCCCAACCGACCACGCAACCAGCCCCTTCCTCCGCTTACGCAGGAAGGATCGGGAACAGAGCCAGGTTCACAGCATCGGGAAAGGGCCCAGCCGGCTGGTCAGGTGCCCGTTCTCCAGGATGAAACCCAACTCCACCTCCAGCGCACCGGCGATGGCCTTGGTCAGCGCCAGACCCAGGCCAGCATGTTGCGCGGTGGCGCCCTGGGCGGTCTTGCGCCAGTAACGCGCACCCAGGTACTCCAGGTCTTCGGCTTGCAGGCCCGGCGCTTCATTGCGCACCCAGACCCAGTACTGTCCGTCAGCCGTGTCGATGCCGCATTGCGCGCCGCTGGCCTCGGGAGAATATTCGGCCGCGTTCTGCAACAGATTGGCGAAGATGCGTTCCAGCATGCCGGTGTCGCTATGCACCCAGGCCTGCGCCGGCAGGTCGGCGGACAGGCTCAAGTGCTCGCCCGCCCCGGGAATCCGCCACAAGGCCTCCACCTGCTGGCGCAGCAGCGGCACCAGGTCGACCGGATCAAGCGCCGGGCGCTCCTGACCCGATTCGTAGCGCGCCATCGCCAGCAGGGTGGCGATGCCGCGATCCATCCGACCGGTTGCCGACAGTGCGATCCCCAACGCCTCGGTGGTAGCGGATGGATCATCGCCACGAAGCGCGTTTTCTGCACTGGCCCGGATTTCAGCCAGCGGCGTGCGCAACTCGTGGGCCATATCACGCGAAAAACGCCGTTCGCGTTCGGCGGCGGTGTACAGCCGCTGCAAGGCCTGGTGCAGTGTGCTGATGAAGGGTGCCAGTTCGCGCGGCAGGGCGCTGGAGGGCGGTGGTGGTGGCTGGCCCGGCTGCAGCGTCCGCAGCCGTTCGCTTTGTTCCACCAATGGCAGGAAGGCACGCCGCACCAGCAACAGGCACAGCACCACCGCCACCGCCACCGCAGCGGCGATGATCGCGATCAGGGCCAGGTGGATGCGCCGCTCGGCCAGATCCCAGGCGCCGCGCTCGGTGGCGACTACCAGCCAGTCCGATGTGGCGGCTTCCGGGCGTGGGACACGCAACACGATGGCGCGGCCCGGATGACCATCGGGCAGGAACAGATCGTAATGGCGTGATTGCCCCAGCGGACCCTTCGGCACCGGCAGCGCCTGCCCACGGCTGTTGACCGAACGCAGGATCGGACGCTTGCGCGCGTCATACACGGTGAAGAAATCGGTGTGCCCGCTCAGGTCGTATTCGGGCAGCAGCTTCGCCGCCTGCTCCGGCGTGCGCACCTGCAACTGCAAGGCCAGGGCGCTGGCGCGGACGTTGAGGAAGTGGTCCAGGCGCGCGTACATTTCGCGGTCGATCGCGTAATCCAGCACCAGGAACACCAGGGTCAGGATGAGGCCCATCGCCAACGTCAACTGCCAGGCCAGGCGCCGCCGTATCGACCAGTCGCCATGCACCTCACTCGAAGACATAGCCAAAGCCCCGACGCGTCTTGATCTGTTCGCCCGTACCGGCCTTGAGCAGCTTGGTGCGCAATGTGCTCATGATGACCTCCACCGCCTTGTCCGACACTTCGCTGGCACTGTCATAAAGTTGGGAAAAAATCTGGCCACGCGAGAACACCTGCTGCGGCTGGCGCATCAGCAGTTCCAGCAGGGCGTATTCCTTGGGCGTCAGTTCCAGGTCGCCTTGCCGCCAGAACGCCCGGCGCGAGCGCGGGTCCAGCCTCAGCTCGCCTGCCTGCAGCATCGGTACGGGGGGTGCGTCCAGCGGCCGCCGTGCCAGCGCACGCAGGCGTGCCAGCAGTTCGTCGGTGGAGAACGGTTTGACCAGGTAATCATCAGCACCGGCATCCAGCGCCGTGACCCGATCATCCACCTGGCCGCGTGCCGACAGCATCAGCACTCCGCAGCGCAAACCACGCTGGCGCATTTCGCCGAGCACGGAAATGCCATCGCGCTTGGGCAGCATCCAGTCGAGTATCACCAGGTCGTAATCGAAAGCCTGCAGGAAGGCCAGGGCCTGCTCCCCGTCCAGCGCGTGGTCGCAGACATAGCCTTCACGGGTAAGGGATTTGTCCAGCGCCTGCGCCAGTGCCTGCGAGTCCTCGACGATCAACAACCGCATGAAAGGATCCCTCGTCGATTTCCAGCGAGCGGGCCCCTACGGGCAACGGGTCCATCAATAGCCAAGTTGGCAGTATAAGTCGTCGGCCCTGCAAAGCTGGCCTCAAGTCGCCACAGACTGCACCCGCACCGGCTTGGCCTGTGCGGGCTGAGCGGGTTGGCCGGGATCGAGGCATGGGCAAACCCTGGCGCGCCCAGGCCCGCATGTGCCGTCGACGATTGCTCGGAGCCGAAAATGTCAAGCTGCTGTGCGGCAATGGATTGCCCTTCAGGCCAGTGCTGCGGCGGCCGGCGTTGCGCCTGTCGCGGCTGGTTGCATGCCGCGCACGAAGATGGCCACCGCCTTGCGGGTGTCGGCCTTGATCCAGGCCAGGTCGTCGGCATCGACCGTGCCGGCGGTGGAGCGGATGATCGCGCTGCCGAACACCATCATGTAGAAGTGGTTGGAGATGATGGCCGGCGAACCCAGCAGCAGCCGGCCGGCACGCTGTTCGCGGGCGAAATACTCGGCCAGGCGCCGGTTCGCCGGGGCCACGCCATGCTCGAAGTACCAGTCGCGCAGGTCCGGGAAGTTCATCCCTTCGCCCACGACGATGCGATGGGTGACGATGTGGCGGGAGCTGAGGATCTCCTCCAGCATGTCCTCGGCGGCGATGGGCAGGGCCTGCTCGGGTGGCAACGGTGAATCCTGCAGCTTCTGCAGGCTTTGCGTGAAGCCACCGATGCAACGTTCCATGATCGCGTGGGCAAGGCCCTTCTTGCTGCCGTAGGCCTGGTACAGCGTGGCCAGCGAGCCGCCCGAGCGGGCCACGATGTCGCTCAGGCGGGCGTTGCGGTAGCCCTTTTCCAGGAACAGCTCGATCGCCGCCTGCAGGAACTTCTCGACCCGGCTGTCCGGATCGGGCGCGGTCGCCGGCACGGGGAGGGTGCTTGCCCGATCATGCTCGCGTTGTGCCGACACCTTGGCCGACACCTTGGCTGGCCGCTTGCCCGGCATGCTCAGCTCATCGCGATGCGGATGGCCGTGGCGATGGTCAGTGGCGCCAGGACCAGCGCCACCACCAGGCCGGCGGCAAGCAACAGCAGCGCACCGCTGGCATCGAGCCCCTGCGCGCTGGCGGCCACGCTGCCGGCGCCAAATACCAGCACCGGCACGTACAGCGGCAGGGCCAGCAGCGCTACCAGGATGCCGGAGCGGCGCATGCCCACGGTCAGTGCGGCGACCACCGCGCCGAGCAGGCTCAGCAGCGGCGTGCCCAGCGCCAGGGAGACCAGCAGCACCGGCAACTGCTCCCGCGGCAGGTGCAGCAGTTCGCCCAGCACCGGCACCGCCACGATCAGCGGCACGGCGGTGGTGGTCCAGTGGGTGAACACGCGCACGGCCACCAGCCAGGCCAGCGGCACCGGCGCCAGCAGCCACTGTTCCAGCGAGCCGTCCTCGGCATCGCCGCGGAACAGGGTGTCCAGCGACAGCAGGCCGGCCAGCAGTACCGCCACCCACAGCACCGCCGCGGCCACTTTCGACAGCGCCTGCGGTCCACCACCCACGCCCAGCGCGAACAGCACCACCACCAGCACCGCGAACAGCGCCGGCTGCAGCGAATCGCCGCGGCGCCGCCACAGCAGGCGCAGGTCGCGCAGCACCAGAGCGCGTGCTGAAGAGACCAGGCCCGGTTCGGTGCTCATGCTGCCGCGTCCTGCGGCGGCTGCGCGCCCAGTGCCAGCATCCGCGTGCGCACTGGCGGCGCGGCGTAGGCGCCGTGGGTGGTGACCAGGGTCGCGCCGCCGTCGCGCAGGTGCGCCGAGATCATCCGGTTGACCAGGTTGATGCCGTCCAGGTCCAGGTTGGCGTAGGGCTCGTCCAGCAGCCACAGCGGTGCCGGGGCCAGCCACATCCGCGCCAGCGTCACCCGCTTCTTCTGCCCGGCCGACAGTTGCCGCGCCGGGGCGTCCTCGTAGCCGGCCATGCCGACGATGGCCAGCGCGTCCCCGGGCAGCTGGCGCTTGCGGCGGCCATGCAGGCCGCACAGGAATTCCAGGTTCTCCAGCACCGACAGGTCGCCCTTGAGCGCTGGCAGGTGGCCCAGGTAGGCGATGGCGTGGGCGCGCAGGGCCGCGACGGTGGGGCGGCCGTCGATGTCGATGCGGCCGGCGTCGGCGCGCAGCAGCCCAGCCAGGACCCGAAGCAGGGTGGTCTTGCCCGAGCCGTTGCCACCCTGCACCAGCAGCGCCTCGCCGGCATCGACGGCAAAGTCCAGCGGGCCGAACACCGGGGTGTCGTTGCGGGCGAAGGCCAGGCCGCGGACGGCCAGCAGCGGGGTGTGGGAGGCATTGCTCATCGGGGCGCATTGTAGCGGCCGCGGTACGCTGCCGGTGACCGCCTTTGCGTAAACTCGGCGTTCCCGCAACGCCCAGGCCACCCCCGCGATGCCGTTGACCCCGCAGACCAAGCTGCCCAAGGTGGGCACCACCATCTTCACCGTGATGTCGCAGCTGGCCGCCGAGCACGGCGCGGTCAACCTGGGCCAGGGCTTCCCCGACTTCCCGGTGCCGGCGCGGCTGGTGGATGCACTGGACGCGGCGATGCGCGCCGGCCACAACCAGTACGCGCCGATGACCGGGGTGCCGGCATTGCGCCAGGCCATCGCCGCCAAGGCGCTGCGCTGCTACGGCGCCACGGTCGACCCGGACACCGAGATCACCGTGACCAGCGGTGCCACCGAGGCGATCTTCAACGCGATCCACGCGGTGGTGCGTCCGGGCGAGGAAGTGATCGTGCTCGATCCGGCGTACGACTGCTACGAACCGGCCATCGACCTGGCCGGTGCGCGCGCGGTGCACGTGCCGCTGGATCCGGTGAGCTTCGCCGTGGACTGGGACCAGGTACGGGCGGCGGTCACGTCCAGGACCCGGATGATCATGGTCAACAGTCCGCACAACCCGTCCGGGGCGATGTTCGGTGCCGAGGACATGCGCGCCCTGGCCGAGCTGCTGCACGATACCGGCATCTACCTGATTTCCGACGAGGTCTACGAGCACATCGTGTTCGACGGCCACCGCCACGAATCAGCGCTGTACTGGCCGCAGCTGCGCGAGCGCGCCTTCGTCATCTCCAGCTTCGGCAAGACCTATCACTGCACCGGCTGGAAGGTCGGCTACGCGATCGCGCCGCCGGCGCTGAGCGCCGAGTTCCGCAAGGTCCACCAGTACAACGTGTTCTGCACCTTCGCCCCGGCCCAGCACGCCTTCGCGGCGATGATCGTCGACGAGCCCGAACACGACCAGCAGCTCGGTGCCTTCTACCAGGCCAAGCGCGACCGTTTCCGCGAACAGTTGCTGGGCACCCGGCTGCGGCCGCTGCCGGTGCCGGGCGGCTATTTCCAGCTGGTGGACTATTCGGCGATCAGCGACCTGCCGGATCTGGAGTTCACCCGCTGGCTGACCGTGGAAAAGGGCGTGACCGCGATTCCGCTGTCGCCGTTCTATGAAAGCCCTCCGGCCGGCCAGCGCCTGGCTCGGCTGTGCTTCGCCAAGAACGACGCCACCCTGGACGCCGCCATCGACCGCCTCCGCCTCCTGTAGAAAACCGCCGATGAACGATCTTCGTGTTTCCCTGGTGCAAGGCGATACCCGCTGGCACGATCCGGCCGGCAACCGCGACCATTACGCCGCGCTGATCGCGCCGCTGGCCGGGGCCACCGACCTGGTGATCCTGCCGGAGACCTTCACCAGCGGCTTTTCCAACGACGCCATCGACCAGGCCGAAGGCATGGACGGGCCGACGGTGGCCTGGATGCTCGCCCAGGCGCGGACGCTGGGGGCGGCGGTGACCGGCAGCGTGCAGCTGCGCGTGGAGGATGGCGACGGCGCCACCCGGGTCTGCAACCGTCTGCTCTGGGCCACGCCCGACGGCCAACTGGCCCATTACGACAAGCGTCACCTGTTCCGTTTTGCCGGCGAGCACAAGCGCTACAGCGCTGGCAGCGAACGCCTGTGCGTGGAGTGGAAGGGCTGGCGGATCAATCCGCAGGTCTGCTACGACCTGCGCTTCCCGGTGTTTTGCCGCAACCGCTTCGACGTGGAGCGGCCGGGGCAACCGGATTTCGACCTGCAACTGTTCGTGGCCAACTGGCCGGCGCCGCGTGCGCATGCCTGGAAAACCCTGCTGCGGGCGCGGGCGATCGAGAACCTGTGCTGGGTGGCGGCGGTCAACCGGGTTGGCGTGGATGGCAATGGCCTGGCCTACGACGGCGACAGCGCGGCGATCGACTTCCTCGGCCAGCCGCAGGTGGAGGCGCACGGCCGCGAGCAGGTGCTGACCACCACGTTGTCGGCTGCGGCGCTGGCGCAACACCGCGAGCGCTTCCCGGCGATGCTGGACGCCGACGCGTTCGAGCTGCGCTGAAGCGAGGCCCAGGCCTGCGGCTTCAGCGTACGCCGCGGCGGTGGAAGTAGACCTGTTCGGCGGCCCAGCGCAGCGGCGCCGAGTGCAGCAGCAGGTCGAACGGCCAGTCCATCTGCAGGTGGTCGAAGGCCCAGCGCAGCATGCGCTTGGCGCGGAAGCGCGGGGCCGCGGTTTCGGCGACCTGTTCGGGTGAAGGTCCCTGGCCACGCGCATGCGCGGCGGCGGCCGCACCGATCGCCCAGCCATGGGCCCAGGCCGAATGGATGCCGCCGGCGGTGACCGGCGAGACGATTCCGGCCGCATCGCCGGTGAGCATCGCGCCCTGGCGTGACAGCGGCGACACCGGACCGCCGCAGGGAATCAGGCCGGCGCGCACCGCATCGGGTTTGCGTCCCGCAGGCAGCCCGACCCGCTCGGCGATGCGGGCGAGGAAGCCC
>JACSRS010000035.1 GCA_014879655.1 Burkholderiaceae bacterium | reverse complement strand
TCGAACTCGCACAGCTTTCGCCACTACCCCCTCAAGATAGCGTGTCTACCAATTTCACCACGACGGCTGTTGATTGAACCCGGTTCACCTGAGGAACCTGAATGAGGCGGGACGCGTTCCGGGCAACTAAGAGTTTACCCGGAAAAAGACCGGTTTCCGCCCCGAAATCCGATCAATTGCACGACTGACGCCGCGCTTACTTGCCAGGAATCTGCGCTGCGCCCGATGCCGGCGCAACTGGCGGCACGGCGGCAGCGGGTGCGGAAGCGGGCAGAGCCGGGGCTGACACGGCAGCCTTTTCCAGCACACTGCCGCTGGACACCGGGCGCAGGTTGCCGAAATAGGCCAGCGCCAGGGTGCAGACGAAAAATACCGCTGCCAGCACGGCCGTTGCATGCGAGAGGAAGTTGGCACTGCCGCTGGCGCCAAACAGGCTGCCGGACCCCCCACTGCCAAAAGCAGCACCCATGTCGGCACCCTTGCCATGCTGGATCAGGATCAGGCCGATCATGCCCAGTGCGGTCAGAATCTGCACCGCCAGGATAATGGTCAACATCACATTCATTGCTTCACTCCAATAACTCGATAGACCGACGCGGCTCAGGCCGCGGCGGCGATGATGGTGAGAAAGTCGGGCGCTTTCAGCGACGCGCCGCCGATCAGGCCACCGTCGATATCCGGCTGTGCCAGCAGCGTCGCCGCGTTGGCGGCGTTCATGCTGCCACCGTAAAGAATGCGGATCCGGTCGGCGCTTGCGCTGGCAGCCTTCAGCTGTTTGCGCAGCACCGCGTGGACTTGTTGCGCCTGCTCCGGTGACGCTGTCTTGCCGGTGCCGATGGCCCAGACCGGTTCGTAGGCCACGACAATTTCACTGATGCAATGCCCGTTGGCATGAATCACTGCTGCCAGCTGGCGCTTGACCACCTCTTCGGTCTTGTCGTCTTCGCGCTCCTGCAGCGTTTCACCCACACAGACGATGGGCGTGATGCCTGCCGCCAGCGCCTGCTGGGCCTTGGCAGCGACGGTGGCGTCGGTTTCGTTGTGGTACTGACGCCGCTCCGAATGGCCGACGATGGCAAAGCGGACATCGAAGTCTCGCAACATTGGCGCCGAGATTTCGCCGGTGAAGGCGCCAGCTGCATGCGCAGACACGTCCTGTGCGCCCGCCAGCAGCGCGCTACCCTTGAGAAGTTCCTGCAACTGGGCCAGATAGACGGCCGGTGCGCAGACCGCGACTTCGCAACCTGGCGCGCCCAGGCCCGCGAGCAGTTCCTGCATCAGCGCCTGATTGGCAGCCAGGCTGCCATTCATTTTCCAGTTGCCCGCAATCAGCTTCTTTTTCATGACTCGCTCCATGAAAGCATGATCTTTCCGATGTGCTGCCCCGATTCCATCAGCGCATGCGCACGCGCAGCGCCGCTGGGCAGATCGTCGCCCGCCTGCAGCGCCGGGAAGACCCGATGGATCACCGGCCTGATCGCACCTGCCTCGATCAGCGGCCAGACGTGCGATTTCAGGGACTTCGCGATTGCCTGCTTGAAAGCCACCGGCCGTGGCCGCAGCGTCGAACCGGTGACGGTCAGCCGCTTGCGCAGCACCAGACCCGCATTGATTTCACTCTTGACACCGCCCTGAACGGCGATGATGACGAGGCGGCCGTCCTCGGCCAGGCAGTCGATCTCGCGTGCCACGTAGTCGCCGGCGACCATGTCCAGCACCACATTGACGCCTTTGCCCGCGGTCAGCGTCTTCACCTCGGCGACGAAGTCCTGCGCGCGGTAATTGATTGCGTGATCGGCGCCCAATGCCAGACAGCTCTGGCATTTGTCATCGCTGCCGGCCGTCACGATGACCTTCGCCCCCAGGGCCCGGGCCATCTGGATGGCGGTCACGCCAATGCCGCTGGCGCCGCCCTGCACCAGCAGGGTCTCGCCCGGTGAAAGTCGCGCCCGGTCAAAGACATTGCTCCAGACCGTGAAGAAGGTTTCGGGCAGCGAGGCTGCCTCGACATCGCTCCAGCCCGCAGGGACAGGCAGGCACTGGCCAACCGGTGCCACGCACATTTCGGCGTAACCGCCGCCTGCAACCAGCGCACAGACTCGGTCGCCCGTCTTCAGGCCGGCTTCAGCCATTGCGGCAGCGTCACCGGAAACGATCACGCCCGCCACTTCGAGTCCCGGAATGTCCGATGCCCCCGGTGGCACCGGGTAATTGCCGGTTCGCTGCAGCACATCAGGACGATTCACGCCGCTGGCCGTCACCCGGATCAGCAGTTCGCCCCCACTCGCAACAGGGTCCGGACGCTCGCCCGGCACCAGTACAGATGGGGGACCCCAACCGTCGATCTGGATGACTTTCATGACGATTTTTGCCTCAATCCAGCGTCAAATGGTCTTCTTTTGCTACTTAAAGAGAAGCATCAGCCGTTGGAGCCTTCACCGCCGCCATGCGAAGGACGGTCCAGCAGCGCCTTCATGGACAGCTTGACGCGGCCCTTTTCGTCGGTCTCGAGAACCTTGACCTTGATGATCTGGCCTTCCTTGAGGTAATCGGAGACTTTTTCCACGCGCTCGTGAGCGATCTGGCTGATGTGCAGCAGACCGTCCTTGCCCGGTAGCAGATTGACCAGGGCGCCGAAGTCAAGAATCTTGGTGATGGGGCCTTCATAAACCTTGCCGATCTCGACTTCAGCGGTGAGCTGCTCGATGCGGCGCTTGGCTTCGTCAGCCTTGGCGCTGTCGGTCGAGGCAATGGTGATGGTGCCGTCTTCGTCGATGTTGATCTGCGTGCCGGTCTCTTCGGTCAGCGCGCGGATGACCGCACCGCCCTTGCCGATCACGTCACGGATCTTCTCGGGGTTGATCTTCATCGTGAACAGCTTGGGTGCAAAGTTGCTGACCTCGGCCTTGGCTTCGCCCATGGCCTGTTGCATCTTGTCCAGGATGTGAAGACGTGCTTCCTTGGCCTGCGCCAGCGCCACCTGCATGATTTCCTTGGTGATGCCCTGGATCTTGATGTCCATCTGCAGCGCGGTAATGCCGTTGGTCGTGCCGGCCACCTTGAAGTCCATGTCGCCCAGATGATCTTCGTCACCCAGGATGTCTGTCAGCACGGCAAAACGGTTGTCTTCCTTGATCAGGCCCATCGCGATGCCGGCGACGTGGGCGCGCATCGGCACGCCGGCGTCCATCAACGCCAGGCAGCCGCCGCAGACCGAAGCCATCGACGAGGAACCGTTGGATTCGGTGATTTCGGACACCAGACGCATGGTGTAGGGGAAGTCTTCCTTCTCCGGCAGGCAAGCGACGAGCGCGCGCTTGGCCAGGCGACCGTGGCCGATTTCGCGGCGCTTGGTCGAACCCATGCGGCCGACTTCGCCAGTGGCAAAGGGAGGCATGTTGTAGTGCATCATGAAGCGGTCTTCGAACTCGCCGGCCAGCGCATCGATACGCTGCGCGTCGCGCTCGGTACCCAGCGTGGCCACCACCAGTGCCTGCGTCTCGCCACGGGTGAACAGGGCCGAGCCGTGCGTGCGCGGCAGCACGCCGTTGCGAATCTCGATCGGGCGCACGGTGCGGGTGTCACGGCCGTCAATGCGCGGTTCGCCGGACAGGATCTGGCTGCGCACAATGCGCGCTTCGATGTCGAACAGCATGCTTTCGACCTTGACCGCGTCGAACTCGACACCGACTTCTTTCAGGTCGGCCATCACCACGGCATAGGCCTCGCGGCAGGCATGGGTGCGGCTTTGCTTGTTGCGGATCTGGTAGGCGGCGCGCAGCTTTTCTTCGGCCAGTTGTGTCACTTTGGCAATCAGGGCTTCGTCCTTGGCCGGGGCTTTCCAGTCCCAGACCGGTTTGCCGGCCTCGCGCACCAGTTCATGGATGGCATTGATGGCCACGTTGCCCTGCTCGTGGCCGAAGACCACGGCGCCGAGCATGATTTCCTCGGACAGTTGCTGGGCCTCCGATTCGACCATCAGCACGGCCGCTTCGGTGCCGGCAACCACCAAGTCGAGCTGGCTGCTCTTGCGCAGCGTCTGGCCCGGGTTCAGCACGTACTCGCCATTGACGTAGCCCACGCGCGCAGCGCCAATCGGGCCCGCAAAAGGAATGCCTGAAATGGCCAGCGCGGCCGAAGATGCAATCAGCGCAGCGATGTCGGCATCAACTTCGGGGTTCAGCGAAAGCGTGTGGATGACCACGTGCACTTCGTTGTAGAAACCCTCGGGGAACAACGGGCGGATCGGACGGTCGATCAGGCGGCTGGTCAGCGTTTCCAGTTCGCTCGGACGACCTTCGCGCTTGAAGAAGCTGCCGGGAATCTTGCCAGCGGCGTAGGTCTTTTCGACGTAGTCGACGGTCAGCGGAAAGAAATCCTGACCGGGCTTGGACGTCTTGGAGGCAACCACCGTGGCGAGCACGACGGTGTCATCGATGTTGACCAGCACGGCGCCGGAGGCCTGACGGGCGATTTCGCCGGTTTCCATGACGACGGTCTTGTCGCCCCACTGGAAGCTCTTGCTGACTTTATTGAAAATGGACATGGTATCTCCTGGGTTCAGCGGCACATGAGGCTGCGCCGGTTGCCCGGAATCTGGCTGGCAGAACACGATGCCATTCCATGAAAGCTCGTTGAACGTTCATGGAATGACACAGCGCGTATTCGTACCGACAAACTCCGATTGAAAAATGCAAAACGCAGGGCGCCTGAGCCAGCGAGTAACTCAGGCGCCCTGCAATTCAGAAACCGTGCTTATTTGCGCAGGCCAAGCTTGGCGATCAGCGCGAGGTAACGATCGGCGTCCTTGGACTTGAGATAGTCCAGCAGCTTGCGGCGGCGGCTGACCATGCGAAGCAGACCACGGCGGCCATGGTGATCCTTGGCATGGGTCTTGAAGTGCGGGGTGAGTTCGTTGATACGGGCGGTCAGCAAAGCGACCTGAACTTCGGGGCTGCCGGTATCACCAGCGCTGCGGGCGTTGTCTTTGACGACCTCGGCCTTGATGGAGGATGCAATCATCTTGATTTCCTGTGTGTAATGACCGGCGCGGGAGCCGGCGGTTGGACTTGCGCAGCGGGCTGGAACTGCCTGCTGCGTGCGCCTTGCGACATGCAAAGCCTCGGAATTATAACCGGCAGCGCTCTTTCGGGCTTGCCGGGTTCACCCGCCGGCCTGCGCCGCCAGCCATTGCCGCAGTCGCTGCACGCCCTGCACCAGCCGCTGCGGATCGTTGGAGGCAAAGCACCAGCGCAGCCAGCCCCGTGCCTCCGGGGCAAAGGCATCGCCGGGCGCCAGGCCCAGCCCCGCCTCCAGCACCAGTCGTTTGGCGGTGGCCAGCGAATCGCTGTGGCCTTCGAGCCGGAAGAAGGCGTACATGCCGCCGCTGGGCGATCTGACTTGCACACCGGGCACGGCCTGCAACAGCGGAATCAGTGTGTCGCGGCAGGCCCTCAGGTGCGCCACCACCCGCGGCGTGACCTCGTCGGTGCGCTCCAGCGCCACCGTGCCCGCGCGCTGGGTGAACACGCTGGCGCAGGACGTGTTGAACTCGATCAGCTTGCCGACCTGTTGCGTCATGGCCGCCGGCATCACCAGCCAGCCCAGGCGCCAGCCAGTCATCAGAAAGCTCTTGGAAAAGCTGTGCACCACCACCAGCCGGTCATCCGGCGCGGCCAGGTCGAGAAAGCTGGACGCGCAGGCGTTGTGGGTGTCGCCGGCGTAGTACAGGCGTTCATAGACCTCGTCGGCCAGAATCCAGGTACCGGTCTGGCGGCAATGATCCAGGATGGCCTGCTGCTCGCCGCGGGTCAAGGTCCAGCCGGTCGGGTTGTTGGGGGAATTGACGATCAGCAGCCGCGTTGCCGGCGTCACCGCGGCCAGCAGCGCCGGCAGGTCCAGCTTCCATTCGCCGTCCATCGGCTTCAGCGACACGCAGCGCAATCTGGCACTCATGATCAGCGGCTGCGCGGTCAGGTTCGGCCAGACCGGCGTGACCGCCACCACCTCGTCACCGGGATCGACCAGCGCCTGCACCGCGATCATCAGCGCGTTCACCCCGCCCGATGTGATGGCGATTCGGTCGGTGCCGACGGGCGGATGGCGCGCGCTGGTGTAGTCGGCCACAGCCTGGCGCAACTGCGGCAGGCCCAGGTTGTGCGAATAGAAGGTCTCGCCGCGCAGCATCGACTCGACGGCGGCCGCGCGGATGAATTCGGGTGTGACCTCGTCACTCTCGCCGAACCAGAAGGCCAGCACATCGTCGCGCCCGATGCCGGCGTTGGCCACTTCGCGGATACGGGATTCTTCAAGATCAAGGATGGCTTGGCGCATGTTGCAAATTCGTTTTGTGGCAGGGAAGAAACAGTGACTATGCCACCCCGCCACAAAGACCGCTGCACTGCCTATGATGCGATCGAATTCACCCTGTCGTTCCACGGAGGACACCATGAAAATGCCCCGCCAACTGATTCCATTCACCGGCGCCTGTCTGCTCGCCAGCGCTTTCATGCTGACGGCCATGCCCGCCTCCGCCGCCAGCGGGACAAGCGCCGACCCGGCGGCCACGCCGAAGAAAACGGCCAAAAAGGCCAAGGAAGCGGAACCGAAGAAAAAACCGGTGAAAGTGACCTACGCCAAAGGCTCGGGCGAAACCACCGCCGAACGGGATCGCCGCCTCATGCGTGAATGCAAGGGGCGACCCAACGCCGGCGCCTGCCTGGGCTACGCGAACCAGTAAGGGGCAGTTCAGGCCGGCCGTACCATGCGGCAGCTGGAGGGCAGCTGCGCCTGAGACGCGCTGATCTGTCGAACCACCCGAAAGCCGTAGCCCGAACCCTCGACGTCATACTTCACGCCCGGCGCTCCCTGGCGGTCCATCACGCCCACCACCAGCGCCTGCTGGAACTGGTGGTCACCAGCCCGCATGCGCCCACTTTGGCCATTCAGGTTGACGGCTGCACTTTCCAGTTGCTGCGCGACGGTCACCATGTTGGTGGCTGAACCGGCCTTTTCCATCGCCTGCACCAGCGCCTCAACCATCAGTTGCATGCGCATGTGAACGTAGTCGTCGGCCGGCTTCGGGTAGCGATTGCGGAATGCCTGGTAGAACGCCTCGCTCTGGGCGCCCGGCACATTGGGCAGCCAGTCGGCCACCGCGATCACCTTGCCGACGCCCGCGTCGCCAATGGCGGCCGGTGCACCGAGGGCGTTGCCGTAGAAGGTGTAGAACTTGCCGTCGTAGCCGGCGTCTTTCGCCGCCTTGACCAGCAGGGTCAGGTCGTTGCCCCAGTTGCCGGTGATCACGGCCTGCGCCCCGCTGGCCTTGATCTTGGCCGCGTAGGGCGCGAAGTCCTTCACACGTCCGACCGGGTGCAACTCGTCGCCAACGATCTGTACGTCGGCGCGCTGCGCCGCCAGCTGACGCCTGGCCTCGCGCAGCACCGCCTGGCCAAAGCTGTAGTCCTGTCCGATCAGGTAGACGCGCCGGACGTCAGCGTCGTCGCGGATCACTTCCATCAGCGCGGCCATGCGCATGTCGGCGTGAGCGTCGAAACGGAAGTGCCAGAAACTGCACTTTTCGTTGGTCAGTATCGGATCCACTGCCGAATAGTTCAGGAACAGCACGCGCCTGCCCGGATCGCGCTCATTGTGCTTGCCGATTGCATCGATCAGCGCCGCCGCTACCGCCGACGAGTTGCCCTGCGCCACCACTTGCGCGCCATCGTCGATGGCCGAACGCAGGGCCGACAGCGCCTCGTCGGCTTGGCCCTTGCTGTCGTAGCGCTCCAGCGCCAGCGGGCGCGCCCCGCCTGGCAAGCGCACGCCGCCGCGCCCGTTGACCCGCTCCACCGCCCACAACAGGTTGCGGAAAACCGCTTCGCCCGTGTTGGCGAAGGGCCCGCTCAGGCCTTCGATCATTGCAATGCGGATCGGCGCGCCGGTGGTGGTCTGCGCCGTCGCGACGGCCGGCAAAGCGGCGAGCGACAGCAGGCGTTGGACGAAAAGGCGGCGGGAACTTGGCATGGGATGTCTCGGGAAGCGCTGGGACTTCGGAGACGAAGCCGTCAGGCGGGAGGTCAGGCGGGGCAAAGATGAATGCGGCCGAAGTATATCGACACGCTCGATCTGGATGTCACCAATGCGACATCGATCACCTACCCGCGTTGCAAATTCGGTGCCCGGCTGCTGCAGCCGACGCCAGCGGCGCGACTCTGATTGCTTCAAACAACGTAGCTAAAACCGACGCTTTGACGCTGGATTGACCCGATTTTCTATGAAAAAGCGGCATCCAGGGGCCAGCGGGGTCGCACATCGAAAGCGTAATCGCGATTTGCGGTTGCCACGCCTGCCTGCAACCGCATGGCAGCGGCCATCGCGATCATGGCACCGTTATCGGTGCACAGGTGCAGTTCCGGGTAGTGCATCCGCACACCCCGCTGCGCGCAGGCGGCGTCAAGCTGCCGTCGCAGTTCTCGGTTGGCGCCGACGCCACCGGCCACGACGATGCGCCTGAGTCCGGTCTGCGCCAGCGCCGCCAGCGACTTTTTCACCAGCACCTCGACAATGGCAGCCTGCGTCGATGCCGCAAGGTCGGCCTTTGCCGTGGATGCCGGGTCGTCCAGGCGGCCTTCGAGCTTGCGGGCCTGGGTCAGCACCGCCGTCTTCAGGCCGGCGAAAGAAAAATCCAGGTTGCCACTGTGCAACAGCGGCCGGGGCAGCCTGAAAGCTGCGGGGTCGCCCTGCTCAGCCAGCCGCGCGAGCGCCGGCCCGCCGGGATAGCCCAACCCCATCAGCTTGGCCGACTTGTCGAAGGCTTCGCCGGCAGCGTCATCGATGGTCTCGCCCAACATTTCATAGCGACCGACGGCGTCCACCCGCATCAGCTGCGTGTGCCCGCCCGAGACCAGAAGCGCAACAAACGGAAATTCGGGCGGGTCGGCGCTCAGAAAAGGCGACAGCAGGTGCCCTTCCAGATGGTGAATGCCCAGAACCGGCCGCTCCAGCGCCGCGCCCAGCGCGCAGGCCACGCCAGCACCCACCAGCAACGCCCCGGCCAGCCCCGGCCCCCGGGTGAACGCAACCACATCTACGTCGGCCAGCGCCCTGCCCGCGTCCGACATCACCTGCCGCGTCAGCGGCAGCACCCGGCGAATATGGTCGCGGCTGGCCAGCTCAGGCACCACACCGCCGTAGGCCTGGTGCATCTGGATCTGGCTGTGCAGTGCATGCGCGCGCAGTTGCGGCACGCGTGCGTCGGCGCACTCGACCAGCGCGACGCCGGTTTCGTCGCAGGATGACTCGATACCCAGGATCAGCATATGCCGCCGAGTGTAGGGGAGCGACCCATCCGAGCCGTGTGCCCGGACGCGCAGAACCTGCCCCGCCGACAGGGTCTCGCCACGAATCGCCAACTCTATGCATACTGACGCCTTTCGCCGTTTCCGCGACGGAATGCTTCACGTCCGCCGCCAGTCACTCCAAGGGACTCCCTCATGCCCGCACCGAACACCCGGTCAGCCGCCGCTTTCGCCACCCCTCACACCATCCCGGCCCGCAACCGGCCGGCCACGCCACTGTTACTGGCGCTGGGGCTGAGCGCATTGCTCGTCGCCTGCGGACCGGGCAACAAGCCACCTGCGGGCCCGCCCGGGGGCATGCCCCCCGCGCAAGTCGGTGTGGTCACCGTGAAATTGGGCGATGTCGGCCTGTTCACCGAACTGCCGGGCCGGCTGGAGGCCTCCCGTACCGCACAGGTGCGGGCGCGCGCCGCCGGCATCGTGCAAAAGCGCCTGTTTCGTGAAGGCAGCGACGTGAAGGCCGGCCAGGTCCTGTTCGAGATCGACGCCAGCCCCTATGAGGCGAGCTTTGCCAGCGCCCAGGCCAATCTCACGCGGGCCGAGGCCAACCTGATGCAGACCACCGAACAGGCACAGCGTTACAAACCACTCGCCGCCGAACAGGCCGTGAGCCAGCAGGAATACATCAACGCCCAGGCCGCACAGAAGCAGGCGCAGGCCGACGTCGCATCGGCCAGGGCTGCCGTTCAAAGCGCGCGCATCAATCTGGCCTATACCCGCGTCACCGCGCCCATCGCGGGTCGAATCGGCCGCTCGCTGGTGACCGAGGGTGCGCTGGTGGGTCAAGGGGAAGCCACACCACTGGCCGCGATTCAGCAGATCAACCCGCTGTACGTGAACTTCACTCAATCGGCCGGCGAGGTCATGGCCCTGCGACGGGCCATGGACAGCGGCAAGCTCAAGCGGGCCGGCGAACAGGCGGCAAGCGTGCGGGTCTATCTGGAAGATGGCAGCGCGTATCCGATCGCCGGCAAGCTGCTGTTTTCCGATCTGAGCGTCGATGCCACCACCGGTCAGATCATGCTGCGCGCCGAACTGCCCAACCCTGCCGGCATGCTGCTGCCGGGACTGTACGTGCGGGTGCGGCTGGAGCAGGCCATCGCCAGCAACGCGATCACGCTCCCGCAACAGGCGGTGACGCGCTCGTCACAGGGTGATTCGGTGATGGTGGTGGGTGCAGATGGCAAGGTCAAACCACGCCCCGTCAAAGTCGGCGGCCAGCAGGACGGCCAATGGGTGATTCTGGACGGATTGACGGCGGGCGAGCAGGTCATGGTCGACGGCTTTCAGAAGCTGCGTGGTGATGCGCCCGTTAAACCCGTGCCCTGGTCGGCGCCTGGCAGCCAGCCCGCCGCCAGCGCAGGCCAACCACCGTCAGCAGCCTCTGCCGCCGCCGGGCCCGCAACAGCGCCGGCTTCAGCACCGGCCAGTGCCGCATCCGGCACCGCACGCTGAGGACAGCGCGTCATGGCGAAATTTTTCATTGACCGGCCCATCTTCGCTTGGGTGATCGCGCTGTTCATCATGGTGATGGGTGCGGTGTCCATCACGCAGCTGCCCGTTTCCCAGTATCCGCCGGTGGCGCCACCTTCCATCGTGATTTCGGCCAGCTACCCCGGCGCATCGGCACAGACGCTGGAAGACAGCGTGCTATCAGTGATCGAGCAGGAAATGAACGGTTCGCCCGGGCTGATCTACATGGAAGCCGTGGCTCAGGCCAACGGCACCGGTCAGATCACGCTGAGCTTCGAACCCGGCAGCAACGCCGATCTGGCCCAGGTCGATGTGCAGAACCGCCTGTCGCGCGCCGCGCCGCGCCTGCCGTCGGCCGTGACGCAACAGGGGGTGCGGGTGGACAAGGCGCGCAGCAACTTCCTGCTGTTTGCGATTCTGTCGTCGGACGACCCCGCCTGGAACCCGGTGGCACTGGGCGACTACGCCTCGCGCAGCGTGCTGCCCGAAATCCAACGCCTGCCTGGTGTCGGACAGGCCCAGCTGTTCGGCACAGAGCGGGCCATGCGCATCTGGATCGATCCGGCCAAGCTGCTGGGGCTGAACCTGACGGCCGCAGAGGTGACCGCTGCGATCCGCGCCCAGAATGCCCAGGTGTCCGCTGGCGAAATCGGCAGTCTGCCCAACGTCGCCGGCCAAGGCATTGCCGCCACCGTGGTTGTCAACGGCCAGCTCACCAACGTCGACGAATTCGGCAAGATCGTGCTGCGGGCCAATCCGGATGGCTCAACCGTGCGGCTCAAGGACGTGGCCCGCATCGAACTGGGCGCACAGACCTATGCCACGTCAGCGCGCCTGAACGGCAAGCCCTCCACCGGTATTGGCGTGCAGCTGGCGCCCACCGGCAATGCGTTGGCCACCGCCAAGGCCGTGCGGACCAAGATGCAGGAGCTCCAGCGCTTTTTCCCGCGTGGCATGACCTGGTCGATCCCCTATGACAGTTCGCGCTTCGTCGACATCTCGATCCGCCAGGTCGCTGAGACCCTGCTGGAGGCCGTGGCGCTGGTGTTCCTGGTGATGTTCCTGTTCCTGCAGGACTGGCGCTACACCGTCATACCGACGCTGGTGGTACCGGTGGCGCTGCTGGGCACGTTTGCCACACTTCTGGCCATGGGCTTTTCGATCAACGTGCTGACCATGTTCGGCATGGTGCTGGTGATCGGCATTGTGGTGGACGACGCCATCGTGGTGGTCGAGAACGTCGAGCGCATCATGAGCGAAGAGGGTCTACCGCCGCTGCAGGCCACGCGCAACGCAATGGGCCAGATCTCGGGCGCCATCATCGGCGTCACAGTGGTGCTGATTTCAGTGTTCGTGCCACTCGCCTTCTTCACCGGTTCGGTGGGCAACATCTATCGCCAGTTCGCGGCGGTGATGGGCGTATCGATTGCCTTTTCTGCCTTCATGGCCTTGTCACTGACGCCGGCGCTCTGCGCAACCCTGCTTCGTCCGGTGGAGGCTGGCCACCAGCACGCCAAGACCGGGTTTTTCGGCTGGTTCAACCGGGGCTTTGGGCGCACCGCGAAGGGCTACGAGGGCATCGTCGCGCGCATGTTGCCGAAAGCGGCGCGTTATCTGGTGATCTACGCCGCCATCGTGGCCGCGGCCACCGTGGTCTATCTGCGACTGCCCACCTCGTTCCTGCCGAACGAGGACCAGGGCACGATGCTGGTGAACGTGCAGCTGCCGCCCGGTGCGACCCGGGAGCGGGCGACGGCCGTCATGGAGCAGGTCGAGGCTTTCATGCTCAAACAGCCGGAGGTGCAAAGCATCGTCAGCGTGCTGGGATTCAGCTTTTCAGGTCAGGGCCAGAACGCCGCGCTGGCTTTTGTGACGCTGAAGGACTGGAAGGAGCGCGGCGCGGGCAGCGCAGCGCAGGATGTGGCCGGCCGTGCGTTCGGCGCCCTGGCGGGCATTCGGGATGCATTCATCTTCCCGCTCAGTCCGCCGCCGATTCCCGAACTGGGCACCTCCTCGGGCTTCAGCTTCCGGCTGCAGGACCGCGCCGGGCTGGGCCGTGAAGCACTTCTCGCCGCCCGCAACCAGTTGCTCGGCCTCGCCTCGAAAAGTACCGTCATCACGCAGGTGCGCCCCGACGGGCTGGAAGACGCGCCCCAGTTGCAACTGGACATCGACCGCGACAAGGCCAACGCTCTGGGCGTGGGCTACGACGCCATCAACAACGCGATCTCCACGGCGTTGGGTTCCAGCTACGTGAACGATTTCCCCAACGCCGGACGGCTGCAGCGGGTGGTTGTACAGGCCGACGCTCCTGCACGCATGCAGCCTGAAGACCTGTTGCGCCTGAGCGTGACGAACAACAAGGGGCAGACTGTGCCGCTGTCGGCGTTTGCCAGCACACGCTGGGTCACCGGTCCGATGCAGACCGTGCGCTACAACGGCTACCCCTCGATGCGCATCAGCGGCAGCGCTGCACCCGGCCAGAGCACGGGCGCAGCCATGATGGAGATGGAGCAGCTGGCCGCGCAGTTGCCGCAGGGTTTCGGCTTTGAATGGACCGGCCTGTCCCGCGAGGAAAAACTGGCCGGCTCGCAGGCCGTGGTGCTGTATGCCTTTGCCATCCTGGCGGTGTTCCTGTGCCTGGCCGCGCTGTACGAAAGCTGGAGCATTCCGCTGACGGTGATTCTGGTCGTGCCGCTGGGTGTGCTCGGTGTGCTGCTGGCCACCTTGTCGCGCGGCTATGCCAACGACATCTATTTCCAGGTCGGGCTGATCACCATCATTGGCCTTTCGGCGAAGAACGCCATCCTGATCGTCGAATTTGCGAAAGAGCTACAGGCCCAGGGCAAAGGCGTGATCGAATCGGCGCTGACAGCCGCGCACCTGCGGTTCCGGCCCATCGTCATGACCTCGCTCGCTTTCACGCTGGGCGTGCTGCCGCTGGCTATCGCTGCCGGAGCCGGGTCGGCCAGCCAGCGCGCCATCGGCACGGGCGTGATCGGCGGCATCCTCAGCGGAACTGCTCTGGCGGTTCTGTTCGTGCCGGTGTTCTTCGTGGTGATCCGGGGACTTTTCAAGGACAGTCCGCGCCAGCAGGCCTTGCGTGCCGAGCAGGCCGGCAAAGCGGGGGTGCATGGCAATGAATAAGTCCCCAATCCTGTACCGACAGATCGCGATGGTCGCCGCTGTCGTACTAGCCGGCTGCTCGCTGGCGCCCACCTATGAACGGCCGGCCGCTCCCCTGGCTCCGCAATGGCCCCAACCGCTGCCTGCCGCAGTGGCCCCCGCTGCGCCCGCTGCCGGTGACCTGCACTGGAACAAGTTCTTCCTCAACCCCTCTCTGCGGGAACTGATTCGTCTGGCACTGGACAACAACCGTGACCTCCGGATCGCCGTCCTGAACATCGAACAGGCTCGCGCGACCTGGCAGGTCCGCCGGGCCGACCAGTTCCCCACGTTGAACCTGGGCGCGACCGGTATCGTGCAGCCCAAAGCCGACGGCAGCGGCGGGACCAGCAGCGCCTACACGGCCGGCCTGTCCATCACGGGCTGGGAACTGGACTTCTTCGGCCGCGTCGCCAGTCTGAAAGACGCTGCGCTGGCGCAGTTCCTGGCGACCGAGCAGGCCCGGCTGGCGGTGCAGGCCGGCCTGATCGCCGCTGTTGCCACCACCTGGCTGAACCTGCAGACCGACGAAGAATTCATCGCGCTGACGAAGCAGACGCTGATCACGCGCGAAGACTCGTTGCGCCTGACCCGGCTGCGCCTGGACAACGGCGCCGCGTCCCGGCTGGACGTGCGGCAGGCCGAATCGCTGACCGCCGGTGCCCAGGCCACCCTGCAGCAGAACCTGCGCCAGCGCGCGCAGGATATCAACGCCCTCACGCTGCTGGTAGGCCAGCCGCTGACCGACGATTTGCTGAAAGCGGCCAGCGCAACGGCGCGCCCGCAGTTTGCCGATGTACCGGCCGGTTTGCCCTCCGACCTGCTGGTGCAACGCCCCGACATCCGCCAGGCCGAGCAGCAATTGATCGCGGCCAACGCCAACATCGGCGCTGCCCGCGCGGCGTTTTTCCCGCGCATCTCGTTGACCGCCGCCTACGGCAGCGCCAGTTCGGGGCTCACCAACCTGTTTCAGAACGGCTTCCTGGGCGGCACCCTGGGCGCACAGGCCCTGCTGCCCATTTTTGATGCCGGCCGCAACGAGGCCAACCTGGCATCCAGCAAGGCTGCGCGCGATATTGCGGTGGCCCAGTACGAGAAGACGATCCAGACGGCTTTTCGTGAGGTAGCGGACGCGCTGGCGGGCCGTGCCACACTGGCCGAGCAACTGGCGGCCCAGCAGGCGCAGGTTGACGCCGAAGCTGACCGTTTCCGGCTCGCCGACCTGCGCTATCGCAATGGCGTCGCCAGCTACCTGGAAGTACTGGACGCCCAACGCTCGCTGTTCATCCTGCAGGCAACGCTGGCCCAGGTCCGCCTTGCCTACTGGCAGAACCAGGTCACGCTCTACAAGGTGCTCGGCGGCGGCGCTACCCCACCGCCGACCTGAACCGCCGACCTGAACCGCCGAAAGGTCTGTGGCGCGATTCTTGCGCCGGACCTGCCCATGAATTCGAATCTGAGAATCGTCGTCATCGCGCCGGATATGGACGTGACCGACCCCGACGACGAGGCCGCGCTGGCGGTTGCCGAACGATCGCGCAGCCTGCGCATCGGCCTGCTGGAGAGCGGATTCAATCTCGTGGCCGTGCTGCCGGCCGACAGCTTTCTGGAACAGCGCCTGTCGCAGCTGCAGCCCGACCTGATCATCGTCGACGCCGAAAGCGAGGCCCGCGATGCGCTGGAACACGTGGTCGTAGCCACCCGCGATGCGCGCCGGCCCATCGTCATGTTCACGAATGACAGTGACACCTCGCACGTGCGCGAAGCGGTGGCGGCTGGCGTATCGGCCTACATCGTCGCCGGGCTTTCGCCCGAACGCATCCGCCCGATTCTGGACGTTGCGATCGCCCGCTTCGAACACGAACAGTCGTTGCGCAATGAACTGGCCGAGGCCCGCAACGAGTTACAGGAGCGCAAGGTGATCGACCGCGCCAAAGGTCTGCTGATGCAGCGCCAGGGACTGGACGAGGCCGCTGCCTACGCCCGCCTGCGCAAAACGGCGATGGACCGCAACCTCAAGCTGGTTGAAGTCGCACAACGCATGCTGGACGTGGCCGATCTGTGGGCCTGAGCGGCTGAGCCGCTGCCCCGGACGTCAAAGACCTTTGTTGGTGCACCGCACAAAAACCGTGCTCACGCCAGGCGGAAAGGCGCCCGAGCCGGTGCAGATTCCGGGCCGCGGTCACCGGCAGCGTACAAAACCCGCTCCCAACCCGTCGAAATGACCTGGCACGCAAACTGCTTGACCTGACCGAACCCGAAAGGGTCGAGTGAAGGACAACAGCCAACGGCGGTTGTGGTTCTTCCGGAAACCGGACAAAGGCGTCCCCGCCCGCGAGCGGCCTGCAACCAGGCCCTTCGCGCGGCGAGGACGCCTTTTTTTTTTTCAAGCCAGGAGTTTTGCCATGACCGATTTTCTGAAGACCAGCCTCAGCCGCCGAACCGTGCTGCAATCCGCCGCCGTTGGTGCCGTCGGCATCAGCCCGGCACTGCGCGCCGTTGTCTACGCTGCAGGTTCCGACGCGCCGGAGAAAAAGGAGGTGAAGATCGGCTTCATTCCGCTGACGGACTGCGCCAGCGTGGTGATGGCCTCGGTGCTGGGCTTCGACCAGAAGTACGGCGTCACGATCATTCCCACCAAGGAGGCGTCCTGGGCGGGCGTGCGCGACAAGCTGGTCAGCGGTGAACTGGACATGGCCCATGTGCTGTACGGACTGGTGTACGGCGTGCATCTGGGAACGGCCGGTCCGAAAAAGGACATGGCCGTGCTGATGAGCATCAACAACAACGGCCAGGCCATTTCGCTTTCCAAGGCACTGGCCGAAAAAGGGGCTGTCGACGGTCCGTCGCTGGCGAAACTGATGGCCAAGGAAAAGCGCGAATACACCTTTGCCGGCACCTTCCCCACGGGCACCCATGCGATGTGGATGCACTACTGGCTGGCTGCCGCCGGCATTAACCCGCTGTCGGGCGCCAAGCTCATCACCGTGCCGCCGCCGCAAATGGTCGCCAACATGCGCGTCGGCGCGATGGACGGCTTTTGCGTGGGCGAGCCGTGGAACCAGCGCGCCATCATGGACGGCATCGGCATCACCGCCAACACCAGCCAGGACATCTGGAAAGACCACCCCGAAAAAGTGCTGGGCTGCACCGCCGAATTTGTCAAGAAGAACCCCAACACCACCCGCGCCGTGATGATGGCCGTGCTCGAAGCCAGCCGCTGGATCGACGCCAGTCTGGCCAACAAGATGAAGATGGCCGACACGGTGGCGCAGAAGTCCTACATCAACACCAGCGTGGACGCCATCAACCAGCGCATCCTGGGCCGCTACCAGAACGGCCTGGGCAAAACCTGGGACGACCCCAACCACATGAAGTTCTTCAACGATGGCGCTGTGAACTTCCCGTACCTGAGCGACGGCATGTGGTTCCTGACGCAGCACAAGCGCTGGGGCCTGCTGAAGGAACACCCCGACTACCTGGCCGTGGCCAAACAGATCAACCAGATCGACCTCTACACCCAGGTGGCCGGCGCCATGAAGATCAGCGTGCCCAAGGACCCCATGCGCACCAGCAAGCTGATGGACGGCGTGGTCTGGGACGGCAAGGACCCGAAGAAGTACGCCGACGGTTTCAAGATCAAGGCCTGAGGAGTTCACCATGGTCAGCGCAGTCTTTCACGGGCCCTTTGAGGCACCCACCTCCGCTTCATTGCCTTCGTCTTCAACGACGCCGGCAACTTTCACTCCCAAATCAATAGCTGACAAAAGCCAATTGACGATGGGAAAGGCCGAAAAATCCATAAAGGCCACCGTCTCGAACGCCGACCCCTCCCCTGCTTTCGACTGGCGCAGCAAGGTCCGCGACGGGCTGGGCGCAGTGTTGCCGCCGCTGCTGGGCCTGGCCCTGCTCGTCGGCCTCTGGGCCATCGTGTCGACTTCCACCAAAGGAAGCATTCCGAGCCCGATGGAGACCTGGAAGCAGGCGCTGGAGGTCTTTGCCGACCCGTTCTACCGCAAGGGCCCGAACGACCAGGGCGTGGGCTGGAACGTGCTGATGTCGCTGCAGCGCGTAGCGATCGGCTTTGGGCTGGCGGCGCTGGTGGGCATTCCGGCGGGCTTTGCCATCGGCCGCTTCACCTTCCTGAGCCGCATGTTCAACCCCCTGATCAGCCTGCTGCGTCCGGTCTCGCCGCTGGCTTGGCTGCCGATCGGGCTGCTGGTGTTCAAGGGCGCCAACCCGGCGGCCATCTGGACCATCTTCATCTGCTCGATCTGGCCGATGATCATCAACACCGCCGTCGGCGTGCAGCGCGTGCCGCAGGACTACATGAACGTGGCCCGGGTGCTGAACCTGAGCGAGTGGAAGATCGTCACCAAGATCCTGTTCCCATCGGTGCTGCCCTACATGCTGACCGGCGTGCGACTGGCAGTGGGCACCGCCTGGCTGGTGATCGTGGCGGCCGAGATGCTGACCGGCGGCGTCGGCATCGGCTTCTGGGTCTGGGACGAGTGGAACAACCTCAACGTCAAGAACATCATCATCGCGATCTTCGTGATCGGTATCGTCGGCCTGGCGCTCGAATACGCGCTCATCAAACTGGCCACGGCCTTCACGTTTGAAGAAGTCAGGACTTGAACATCATGAACAAGTACATCGAAATCTCCGGCGTCGAGCAGACTTTCAAGACCCGCAAAGGGATGTTCCCGGCCCTTCGGGACATCAACCTGACCGTGGCCAAGGGTGAATTCGTCACGTTGATCGGCCACTCGGGCTGCGGCAAGTCCACCTTGCTGAACCTGATCGCCGGACTGACCACACCCACCGAGGGCGTGCTGCTTTGCGCCAACCGCGAAATCTCGGGCCCTGGCCCTGAGCGTGCAGTGGTCTTCCAGAACCACTCCCTGCTGCCCTGGCTGACCTGTTTTGAAAACGTCTACCTCGCGGTGGAGCGGGTTTTCGGCAGCAGCGG
>JACSRS010000139.1 GCA_014879655.1 Burkholderiaceae bacterium | reverse complement strand
GCCGACCAGATGCAGATGCTGGGCAGCCGCCAGGGCATGGGACAGGCCGGTGGCGGTGATGACGGCGGGCACGACGAAGGCTATCGCCGGCCGCAACCCGCCGCGCGGACGCCGGCCGCACCATCGGCTGCACCGCGCCAGGCGCCGGCCAAGTCGTCCAGCGGTTTCGAGGACATGGATGACGATATCCCGTTCTGATCGGTCCTTCCCGAATGCAGCCTCCCGGCGATGCCGCGGAGGCTTTTTTTTTGATCTTGACAAATACTTAAGGGGGTATATACTGTGAGCAGTATGAACAAATCGCTGAACATCATGACCGATCGTCGCTGGACCTATTTCCTGCCGGGCGCCCTGGCGGTGGCGTTGCTGGGGCCGGGCTTGGCAACTGCCGCGACACCGGTGGAAGTGCCGGTGGCGGCCGCACGGCCGCAGGCGGTCAGTACCGGTTTCGAGTTCGACGGCGTGGTCGAGCCGGTCAAGCAGAGCACCCTGTCGGCCCAGGCCACCGGTCGCATTGCCAGCCTTCTGGTGAAGGCAGGTGACCGCGTGAAGGCGGGCCAGTTGCTGGCAACCATCGACGACCGTGAGACACAGACCGGCGTCGCCCGCAGTCAGGCCCAGATGGCACAGGCTGATGCGGAAATGCGCAATGCCAAGGCCAACGTCGAGCGCACACGGGAATTGCAGAAGAAGGGCTTCGTCAGCCAGGCCGCGCTGGATACTGCCGAGTCGCAGTTCAAGGCCGCTCAGGCGGTGGTGGCGCAAGCCGGCGCAGGCGCCCAGCAGACAGCGTTGGCCCAGGGGTTCACCCGGCTGACGGCGCCCTATGACGGCTGGGTGCTGCAGACGCTGGCCGAAGCCGGTGACCTGGCGGTGCCCGGCAAACCTGTCCTGACGCTGTATGCGCCGCTGCCGTTGCGGGTGGTCGTGCAGGTGCCGGCCTCTCGCGGCAACGAGGCGCGTGCAGCCACCCGCATTGAAATGCAGCCGCCGGGCGCTACGGCCTGGACACCGCTGGATGTGCGTGCCGTGATGCCCGCGGCCGATCCTGTTTCGCAGACCATCGAATGGCGGCTGGAAGTGCCGACCGCTGGCAGCCAGGGCCTGGTGCCCGGCCAGCAGGTTCGTGTGCGCTTTGTCGGTGGACAGGCGCAGCGGGTCGTGGTGCCAGCGCAGGCTATCTTGCGGCGCGGCGAACTGACCGCCGTCTACGTTGCGACACCCACCGGTTTTGTCCTGAAAGCCGTGCGGCTGGGGCCGGATCATGGCGCCGCCGGCGTCGAAGTGCTGGCTGGGCTGGGTGCTGACGACCGCGTGGCGCTGGATCCGGTCAGGGCCGGTCTGGCGGGTGCAAAGCCGGTGTCCACGGCTTCCGCGGCGCCGTCTGTCTCTGCCCCAGCAGGGACGAAGTGAGATGAGTATGCATTCCGACCGTCAAGTCGAATCGAAGCGCATGGGCGCGTCCGGCCGCATCGCAGCGGCCTTCCAGGCCAACGCGATCACGCCCTTGCTGGCGCTGGTGGCGCTGTTGCTGGGCCTGTTTGCCGTGCTCGTCACGCCGCGGGAAGAAGAGCCGCAGATCAACGTCACGATGGCCAATGTGCTGATCCCGTTTCCGGGGGCCAGCAGCGAAAACGTTCAGAACATGGTGGCCCTTCCGGCCGAGCAGGTGCTGAGCCAGATCGCCGGCATCGAACACACCTACTCGGTCGCGCGCCCCGGTCTGGCGGTGCTGACCGTGCAATTCAAGGTCGGTGTGCCGCGTACCGACGCGCTGGTGCGTATCTACGACGTGCTCAATGCCAATCAGAACTGGTTGCCGCAGGGTCTGGGCACGCTGACGCCCATCGTCAAACCCAAGGGTATCGATGACGTGCCGGTGCTGGCCGTCACCCTGTGGAGCCGTGACGGGCAGGCCGCCAGTGAACTGGAGCGCGTCGCCCACACGGTCGAGCAAGAGCTCAAGGCCGTTCCCGGCACGCGCGAGGTACAGACCATCGGTGGTCCCGGCCGCGCGGTGCATGTCTGGCTCGACCCGGTGCGCTTGCGTGAGCGCGGTGTCGACGTGCTGGGCCTGAAGCAGACGCTGGCAGCAGCCAACTTCGGCATGCCGTCCGGCGCGGTGCTTGACGGCGGCGGCGCAACGCCGCAGATGCTCGTCGTGGAAACCGGTGAGTTCCTGAAAAACGCCGACGAGATCGGCTCGCTGGTGGTGGGCGTCAGCCAAGGGAAACCGGTGTACCTGCGCGAAGTGGCGCGTGTGGAAGCCGGCGCCCAGCAGCCCGAGCGTTATGTCTGGTTTACGCCCGGCGCAGCGGCAGATCTGGCCGAAGGCAAGGTCGGCGAGGCAGGCGCCAGCGCGCAGGCCGGTCAGGTCTACCCGGCCGTGACCGTGACGGTGACCAAGAAGCCTGGTGAAAACGCTGTGGATGTGGCGCGTGCCGCCCGCCAGCGCGTCACTGCCTTGCGCAACACCGTGATTCCGGCGGGCATCGAGACGACCGTGACCCGCGACTACGGGGAGACCGCTGCCGAAAAAGCCAACAAGCTGATCCAGAAGCTGGCGTTTGCCACCGGTTCGGTGATTCTGCTGGTCGGCTTTGCGCTGGGCCGACGCGAAGCCGTGATCGTTGGCGCCGCGGTGATTCTGACTTTGATGGCCACGCTGTTTGCCAGCTGGGCCTGGGGCTTTACCCTGAACCGTGTTTCGCTGTTTGCGCTGATCTTCTCGATCGGCATCCTGGTGGATGATGCCATCGTGGTGGTGGAAAACATCCATCGGCACCAGCAGCTGCACCCGGACCTTTCGTTGCTGGAAATCATTCCCACAGCGGTGGATGAGGTCGGTGGCCCGACCATTCTGGCCACGCTCACCGTGATCGCTGCGCTGTTGCCGATGGCCTTCGTCAGCGGTCTGATGGGCCCGTACATGAGCCCGATCCCGATCAACGCCAGCATGGGCATGGCGATCTCGCTGGCCATCGCGTTTACCGTCACTCCCTGGCTGGCGCTGCATCTGATGAAGGAGCACGGCGGGCACGGCGCAGGTGCGGCGCACGCAGAACCGTCAAAAGGACTGGGCCCGGCGCTGCAACGCCTGTTTGCCCGTGTGCTGACCCCGCTGCTGGAGAGCTCGCGCAAGCGTTGGTTGCTGCTGGTCGGTGTGCTGGCAGCCCTGGCGCTGTCAGTGGGCATGGTGGTGGTGCAGTGGGTGGTGCTGAAGATGCTGCCTTTTGACAACAAGAGCGAGTTTCAGGTCGTGGTGGAAATGCCCGCCGGCGCACCGTTGGAGAACACCGCCGCGACGCTGAACGATCTCGGGGCTTTCCTGGCCCGCCAGCCCGAAGTTCTGAACCTGCAGGCCTACGCCGGCACCGCCAGCCCGATCACCTTCAATGGCCTCGTGCGCCAGTACTACCTGCGCGCCGACGCCGAGCAGGGCGACCTGCAGGTGAATCTGGTCGACAAACACCACCGCAGCGAAAAGAGCCACGCCATCGCGCAGCGCCTGCGTCCCGAACTGGACCGGATCGGCGCGCGCCACGGCGCCCGCATCAAGGTGGTCGAAGTGCCGCCGGGTCCGCCGGTGATGAGCCCGCTGGTGGCAGAGGTCTATGGTCCCGACGAAGCGGGACGCCAGCAACTGGCCCGGCGCATCGAAAAGGCCTTTCATGACACGGGCGACATCGTCGGTATCGACAGCTCCTTGAAAGAAGATGCGCCAAAGGCTCATCTGACCGTTCGCCGTCAGCGGGCCGAGTCGCTGGGCATTCCGGTCGCGGCCATTGCCCAGACGGTCTACGCTGCCCTTTCGGGCTCGGACGCTGCCTGGCTGCACGACGGCCAGAGCAAGTACCCGGTGCCGGTACGGCTGCAGCTGCCCCGCGAATCGCAGGTCGGACTGGACGCGCTGCTGGCCCTGCCGATGAAAGCCCGCAACGGGCAGATGGTGCCGTTGTCGGAACTGGTGCAGGTGGACCGCGGTGTGATCGACAAGCCGCTGTTCACCAAGGACCTTTTGCCCGTCAGCTACGTGTTCGGCGACATGGCCGGCAAACTCGACTCACCGTTGTACGGTCTGTTTTCCATCCGCCCGCAACTGGCGCTGGCGGCGCTGCCCGATTCGGGCGAATTGGGCGAATACTGGATCCGCCAGCCGCAGGATGCCTGGCGCGGCTACGCCATCAAGTGGGATGGCGAGTGGCAGATCACGTACGAGACCTTCCGTGACATGGGCGCTGCCTACGGCGTGGGCCTGATCCTGATCTACCTGCTGGTGGTGGCGCAGTTCCGCAGCTACCTGACCCCGCTGGTGATCATGGCGCCGATTCCGCTGACCATCATCGGCGTGATGCCGGGCCACGCCCTGCTCGGTGCGCAGTTCACCGCCACCAGCATGATCGGCATGATCGCGCTGGCCGGCATCATCGTGCGCAACTCCATCCTGCTGGTCGACTTCATCGAACTGCAGGTTGCGCAGGGCATGGCGTTCAAGGAGGCCGTGGTGAATTCGGCCGCCGTGCGCGCCCAGCCGATCGCGCTGACCGGTCTTGCCGCGATGATTGGCGCCTTCTTCATCCTGGACGACCCGATCTTCAACGGGCTCGCGATCTCGCTGATCTTCGGCATCCTGGTCTCCACCCTGCTGACGCTGGTGGTGATTCCGGTGCTGTATTACGCCTTCTACCACCGCCGCATGGCGGCCCGCACGCCGCCGCCCGCGCCGGCGCCTGCACCGGAGCCGATTCCCCATCCCCGCTGAGTTTCAGCGACCCACCACCCGTTCAAGAGGAGACATCATGGCCAATATCGTCATCATGGGAGCCGGCATCGGCGGCATGCCCGCAGCGTACGAAATGCGCGAGAAGCTGCCGAAAACACACACCGTCACGGTCGTCAGTGCGGTGGACTACTTCCAGTTCGTGCCGTCCAACCCCTGGATTGCGGTGGGCTGGCGCAAGCGCGAAGAAATCATCCTGAAGGTCGGCCCGCTACTGGAACGCAAGGGCATCAAGTTCATCCCGAAAGCGGTCAGCGCCATCGACGCTGTCGGCAACAGCCTGACGCTGGCCGATGGCGAGAAGCTTCCCTACGACTACCTGGTCATCACCACCGGCCCCAAGCTGGTTTTCGACGAGGTGCCCGGTGCCGGTCCGGCCACAGCGGCGGGTGGGGGTCACACGCATTCGGTCTGCTCGGTGGATCATGCCGAGGCCTTCTGGGCCGACTACCAGGAGTTCCTGAAGAACCCCGGCCCGGTGGTGGTCGGCGCCATGCCGGGTGCGAGCTGTTTCGGCCCCGCCTACGAATTCGTTTTCATTCTTGATGCCGACCTGCGCAAGCGCAAGCTGCGCGACAAGGTGCCGATGACCTATGTGACCAGCGAGCCCTACATCGGCCACTTGGGACTGGGCGGCGTGGGCGACAGCAAGTCGATGCTCGAATCCGAACTGCGCGGCCACGACATCAAGTGGATCACCAACGCGAAGACGACCAAAGTCGAAGCCGGCAGGATGTTCGTGACCCAGGTGGACGATCTGGGGAAGGTCTACAAGGAGCACGAAATCCCGTTCAAGCTTTCGATGATGCTGCCCGCTTTCAAGGGGGTGGACGCGGTGGCCGCCGTGCCTGAACTGTGCAACCCGCGCGGCTTCGTGCTGATCGACGAGTTCCAGCGCAGCAAGAAGTACCGCAACATCTTCTCGGCCGGTGTCTGCGTCGCGATCCCGCCGGTTGAAGTGACGCCGGTGCCCACCGGCGCGCCCAAGACCGGCTACATGATCGAGACCATGGTCACGGCCATCGTGCACAACATTGCCGACGAACTGGAAGGCAAGCCGGTCACGGCCAAGGCCACCTGGAACGCCATCTGCCTGGCCGACATGGGCGATACGGGCGCAGCCTTCGTCGCGCTGCCGCAGATTCCGCCCCGCAACGTGAACTGGTTCAAGAAGGGCAAGTGGGTGCACCTGGCCAAGATCGGTTTCGAAAAGTATTTCATGAGCAAGATGAAGTCCGGCAACAGCGAGCCGGTGTACGAGAAGTACGTGCTCAAGCTGCTGGGCATCGTGCGCCTGGCCAACAAGTGAACGCCGGCCAACCGGCGCTTCAAACCCTGTTTTTTATCTCAAGGAGGTTTCCAATGACCGTTGAACGCTATATCCGCATCATGGCGGGATTTTTTGTGATGTTGTCGCTGGCCCTGGGGCTGGAGGGCAGCCCGATTTTCGTGAGCAAGTGGTTCCTGGCTTTCACCGCCTTTGTCGGGCTCAATCTTTTCCAGTCGGGCATCACCGGCTTTTGCCCGCCGGGCATTCTGCTCAGGAAACTGGGTGTGCCCGAAGGCAACGGTTCCTGCGCTCGTTGATTCACCCGGTCCGGTTGAGCCCATGTTCAGGAACCCGCTGACCGCGCTGCTGCTGGCGATAACAGGCATGGCCGCACAGGCCGGCGTGCTCGAAACCAGCGTGGCCATCGATGGCGTCTACATCCCTGCGTTGTCGCTCACCAGTGCGGCGCAGACCAGCGCCCCGGCCGCAGACAAGGCGCAGGCCGCGCTGCGACGGTTGCAATCGCGCTGGCCGGCGCTGCGCGCGTCGCTCTCACGCGAACTGGCGGGTGGCACGACGGCGCAGCAATCCGCCTTGCGCAAAGCGCTGATTTCGGTGGATGCGGATCTGCTGGCAGAAGGCAAGGCCGTCGCGGCCCACGACTTCAAGGGCGCGCACGAGTCTCTGGAGGGCGTGCGCATCACCCTGATGGACCTGCGCGTATCGCGCGGCGTGGACTATTTCGTCGATCGACTGACCGCATTTCACGAGCCGATGGAAGTGCTGGCGCTGGCAGGCAATGTGGCGGCGCCTGCCGAAGCGCTGTCGCCGGCGAAACGGGCCGAGCTGGAAAAGGCCTTTGCGCACGCGCGCGCGCTGTGGCGGGGTGTTGAAGCGAAGCTGCCGATCGGCAGGCTGTACGCGCTCGAAGGCGGGCGGCTCGCGCAGTTCGAAAAGGGCGTGGCCGACGAAACTGCCGCGCTGTCGCGTCTGTCCGACGCGCTGCGCGGCGCCAATACCGACGCGCTGCTCAAGGCAGCAGCGGCGACCAAGCCACCGTTTGCACGGGCTTTTACGGCTTTCGGGCAAGGAGATTGACGGGTTCTGGCGTGCCCGCCGGCTGAGCCGCAGGTGTCGGCGCAGAATCGGCCGGGCCCGCCGACCCTTACAGCGCACCTGAACAAGATGAACCCACACACCACACCGTTGAAGTTTCTGTCCCCCGCCTGGTTCGCCATGGTGATGGGCTTGTGCGGCCTGGCCCTGGCCTGGCACCGGGCTGCACCGGTCATGGGCGAGATGGCTGGCGCAGGTGCGCTGGTGGTGGGCGCACTGGCCGCGATGGTGGCTGTCGCGCTGGCGGGCTTTTCGCTGCTGCGCTGGCAGCGCTACCCGGCGCAACCGGCCGAAGACCTGCGCCACCCGGTGCGCCACCCGATGGTGGCTGCGATGCCGGTGTCGCTGATCCTGCTGGCCACCGTCGCGACGGCGCTGACCGGCCCGTCGCTGCTTGCGCGGGCGCTATGGGTGGTCGGCTGCACCTGGCAGTTCGGCGTCACGGTCTGGGTGCTGGCCCGCTGGCTCAAGCCCGGCGAGGGGCTGGCTTGGCCGTCGGCAACGCCGCTGCTGATCATCCCGGTGGTGGGCAACGTGCTGGCGCCGCTGGCCGGCGTCAACCTGGGGTTTGCCAACTGGTCGGCAGCGCAGTTCGGCATCGGACTGCTGTTGTGGCCGGTTGCACTGGTGCTGCTGGCGGTGCGCATCGGCCTGCAGGGGATGTGGCCCGAGCGTTTGCTGGCGTCCACCTTCATCACGATTGCGCCGCCGTCGGTGATCGGCGTGGCGGCGCTGCAACTGGGCGCGCCTACGCTGCTGGCCTGGATGGCCTGGGGCGTTGCGCTGCTGTTTCTGGCGTGGTCGCTTACCGTGTTCCGGCGGGTGATTTCGCAGCCGTTCTCGATCGCTTTCTGGGCGCTGTCGTTCCCGCTGGCGTCTTTCAGCGCGCTCACACTGAGGCTGTCCACAGATGTCGGCGGCGCTTTCCAGGCGCTGGCGATGGTGGCGCTGGCTTTCAGCTCACTGGTGATCGTCGCGCTGGCGCTGGCAACAGGCAAGGGGCTGCGCGAGGGCACTTTGCTGGCGCCCGAACCGGTCGCCATGATCAATTCGTCATCGTCGGGAACGGGAGCATCGACATCGTGAACCAGGAAAATCTGCCTGATGACCCCCGCGCCGAAGCAGCGGCCGATGCTGCGGACGACGGCACCTGTGCCGCCACCGTGTTGCTCGCGCCTGGCGCTCGCACCGAGGTGCTCAACCGCCTGCGGCGCGCCGAGGGGCAGTTGCGCGGCATCCAGCGCATGGTCGAGCGCGGCGAGGACTGCCGCAAGGTCGCGCAGCAGTTTTCCGCCGTGCGCAGTGCGCTCGACAGCACCTATGTGCGCATGACGGTCTGTCTGCTCGAGCAGGAGATCGGCGCCCGGCTGGCCACGGACGCACCGCTGGCCGATGCGGTTCCCGCGCTGCTGTCAGACCTCGAACAGATGCTGACCCGCAGGCGCTGAAATAGGTCATTTGCAAGAACGTTTCGCATCTGGCCAGCGTCAAATGGATGTTCACTGCTACAAAAACCGGATATCTCTGAAGACGGCAGTGGCCGCCTCTTGTCAGCACCGGGCCGGCAATCTGGCCACGTTGCCCGCAAAATGTCGCCATGAACGCTGACGCCTTTCCCGCCGCCGCCTCTGCCGGAGACGCCATCGCCCTGCTGCCACCCGACGATGCGCAGCGTGCCAGCCTGCACAACGAGGTGCATGCCCGACCCACCGCACGCGTGCGCGTACCGGCGCTGGTGGTTTACGTGGCGGTGGACAACCATGGGGTGCAGCGCGAGGCCGAATGGGCGCACCTCTGCCAGCTGCCCGGGCAGGCCGATCTGGCTTTCTCGCGCCTGAGCGAGAACTTCCTGCAAGTGCGTGGTGACGGCCACGCGGTGAAGTGGGAACGCCATACCGAATACACGCGCTACACCGTGATCCAGTCACTGCCGGCCGCAGCGCAGCAGGGAGCGGTCGGCCCGCTGCTGCCGCAGGTGCTGGCAGTCAGCCCCGCCTGGCTGGCGGCAATTCCGGGCCGCACGCTGGCGGCGATCGAACTGGTGCTGGTCGACGGCGACCTGGCTGACCCGGCCGATGTGGCAGCGGCCGCCCAGCGCTGGTTCGGCGGCGCCCCGGTGGTGGCTTCGCAACTGGGCAACGGTTATGCGGGCACGATGTCGGACCTGCGCATCGGCCCCAGCGGTTTCGAGCGCATTGTCATCTTCGCGCCGGCGGGCACCAGCGTCACCCGCGCCGGCCGCATGACACAGCGCCTGCTGGAGCTGGAAACCTACCGCGTGCTGGCCTTGCGGGGCTTGCCGGTGGCCAAGGCGCTGTCGCCGATGCTGGCCGAAGCGGAAACGGCGCTGGCCGACATCACCGCCAACCTGGAAAACAAGGCCAGTAGCGACCAGGACCTGCTCGACCGGTTGGTGTCGCTGGCCGCGCAGGTGGAACGGGCCACGGCGCAGCACGTGTTCCGGTTTTCCGCCACGCGCGCCTACGACGCGCTGGTGGGCCAGCGCCTGGCCGAATTGCGCGAGAAGGCGATTCCCGGCACCCAGACGCTGGGCCAGTTCATGCAGCACCGCCTGTCTCCCGCGATGGCCACGGTCGCCGCCACCGCGCAGCGTCTGGCATCACTGTCGGAGCGGGTGACGCGCACCAGTGCGCTGCTGCGCACCCGGGTCGACATCGCCACCGAGGCGCAGAACCAGCAGTTGCTGGAAAAGCTCACCCGCGGCCAGGACATGCAGCTGCGTCTGCAGTCCACGGTGGAAGGGCTGTCGATTGCGGCGATTTCCTACTATGTGGTGAGCCTGCTGCTCTACGGCGGCAAGGCGCTCAAGGGTGCCGGCGTGCCCGTCAATCCCGAAATCGCCGCCGGCGCGCTGATTCCACTGGTCCTGTGGGCCGTCTGGCGCACCACGCGCCGCATCCATGCGCGGCTGCATCGCGCAGCGGATGCAGGACACTGACAACCCCCCGCTCTGTTCAATTCAAGGAGAAAACCGATGAAAACTGCCCATGACCTGGTTGCCGCCGCCAAAAGCCGCGTGCAGGAAGTGCCGATCGACGACGCCGAGCCGGTGATCCGCGACGCCGATGTGCTGATCGACGTGCGCGAGGCCGACGAATTCGCCGCCGGTCACCTGAGCGGCGCGGTCAACATCCCGCGCGGCCTGCTCGAATTCAAGCTGAGCGCCTCGCCGGCGCTGCAGTCGCGCGATCTGAACATCTTGCTCTATTGCAAGACCAGCGGTCGTGCCGCACTCAGTGCTGCGGCCCTGCACGAGATGGGCTACCTGAATGTGCGCTCGCTGGCCGGTGGTTTTGACGCCTGGGCGGCGGCCGGCAAGCCGGTGGCCAAGCCGCAGCAGCCGTCGTTCGAGTAGCGCGTCTAGGCTGAGACTGCGCGTGAAAAGCCCGAGATTTCGGGCTTTTCGGCTTTTCGGGGCGGCAGCTTCAGGCCGAGGCGCGGCCCATGCGAACCGTCTGCCAGCCACCGTGGTCGGTGGTGCGGCGGCGCAGCAGGCGATTGACCAGACCGATGGTCAGCACGGCGACGCCATTGATGACGATGATCACGCCGGCCACAGCATTGCAGGCGCGCAACGTGGCGACGGCAGCCGGCGTCATGGGCAGCGGCGCCAGTGCATACAGCAACGCCAGCATGGCCAGCGGAACGAGGGTGCCAATGGTGGCCATCAGGATCAGCTGGCTGCGCAGGGTGCGGCCGGGGCGGACGGTCGAGGGGATGCGGGTCATGATCAGTCGCGAGGAGTCAAAGAACTCCTGCGATTTTAGGGTTAACCCGCAGTCGAAAGTTTGAGCCAGATCAGCGTCTGGCACTGGCAGGCGTCAGCGCGTCGTCAGCGGTTGCGGGCAGCGCGTCCGCATGGGCGATGACGCCGCCGCCGAGGCAGACCTCGCCGTCGTACAGCACCGCGCTCTGGCCGGGTGTGACGGCCCACTGGGCATCGTGAAAGCGCAGGCTGAAGCGCCCGTCCGGGCCAGCCGTGTACTGGCAGGCGGCGTCGGCCTGGCGGTAGCGCGTTTTCGCGGCCAGCGTCAGCGACTGGCCCGGCGCGGCGGCGGGCGCAGAACCGGCACACCAGCTGGTGTCGGCGGCGTAGAGCGTGTGCGACAGCAGCCAGGGATGGTCGTGGCCCTGCACCACCCACAGCGTGTTGGTTGCCATGTCCTTGCGCGCCACAAACCAGGGCTGATGCTCGCCGACACCGCGCAAGCCTCTGGCCTGCGCCGCCTTCAGGTCGGCGCCCCGCGCCTTCACGCCGCCAATGCCCAGGCCCTGGCGCTGGCCCAGCGTGTAAAAGCTCAAGCCCACATGCTCGCCCAGCGTGCGGCTCCGGTCATCGCGGATCGGGCCGGGCTGTTGCGAAAGGTAGCGGTTCAGGAAGTCACGGAACGGCCGCTCGCCGATGAAGCAGATGCCGGTGGAGTCTTTCTTCTTCGCGTTCGGCAGGCCGATTTCTGCCGCAATGCGCCGCACCTCGGTCTTGTGCAACTCACCCACCGGAAACAGCGTGCGGGCCAGCTGCGCCTGGTTCAGCCGGTGCAGAAAATAGCTTTGGTCCTTTGCCGGATCCAGCCCCTTGAGCAACTGGAACTTGCCTTCCTGCTCGCGAACACGTGCGTAGTGACCGGTGGCAATCTTGCTCGCCCCCAGGCGCATCGCGTGGTCCAGAAAGGCCTTGAACTTGATCTCGGCGTTGCACAGGATGTCGGGGTTGGGCGTGCGGCCCGCCTGGTATTCGCGCAGGAACTCGGCGAAGACGCGGTCCTTGTACTCGGCGGCGAAGTTGACGTGCTCGACCTCGATGCCGATCACGTCGGCCACGGCGGCGGCATCGACGAAGTCGACGTTCGACGAGCAGTATTCGCTGTCGTCATCGTCTTCCCAGTTCTTCATGAAGATGCCGATGACCTCATGGCCCTGCTGCTTGAGCAGGTACGCGGTCACCGCGGAATCCACACCGCCGCTCAGGCCGACGACGATGCGCTGTCTGTCTGTCATTCGGGGATTTTAGGAGCCCCGATGCTTTCAGAGGCCCAGCGCCAGAAACAGCGTGTGGCCGGTCATGTAGATCAGGATCACCGAACCGATGGTCCACAGCGTGGCCCGTACATCATGGGTTTGCGCCGTCATGTAGGCAGCAAAGTGCAAAAAGCGCGAAACCACATAGCCGTACAACAGTATTTGCGCAAGCAGCAGCGTTGGCCCGGTCAGAACGTACAGGAGCCCGGCGACAAGGAAGAACGGCAGATTTTCTAGGTCGTTGAGATGAATTCTGCGAATTCGCTCAACCCGCTCATTGGGTTTCAGCTGCGCCGGATCGGGCGCCGGGTTGAGCGGCGTCTTTCGCAGATCTTCTGGCGAACGAAAACCACCCTTCTCGGACATCATGCGAACGACCGTCAGCCAGGACATGCTGACTGCCTTGAGGATCATCAGCGTCGCGGCGATGACATAGGTGACAAAGAGAGGATTCTGGAGGCTCAGATTGACCATTTGCATGTCCTTTTTTTTGCGCCGGCTCAAGGCGCCACAGACGTCGGCACGCCAGACGGGAGACGCTTCGCGTGAGAGCGTTTCAACGAAACACGCTTCGAAGCCAGGCGTCACCGGCTACCGTCGTGTCATCAGGCTGGTGGACTCGGGATGATGTTGAATTGTACCAACGGTAAAAAAAAAGAACAATATTAAAATAAAAGACTATTGGTAAAATGATGGTCCTCCCATCCAGCCACAAACTGATATGCCAACTGCCAAATCGGGCCCGTCAACAGCCCATGCTGAAGTCGCCAGGCGCAGCAAGCGCCGCGAGTTGCGCCACAGCCGCTCGCGTGAGGAAATACTGGAAGCAGCGCGCACAGTTCTGCTGCGCAAAGGCATTGCCGCGACCACGTTGGCCGCCGTTGCCAAAGAGGTCGGTGTTTCCAAGACGGCGCTGTATTACTACTTTCCGTCAAAGGATGCGCTGTTGTTCGAACTGGTGTTTGAAAACCATGTGTCTCAGGCCCAGGCGATCCAGGCGGCCGTCGAAAGAACCGACGATGGTGCCCAGGCGCTCGGTGCCGTCATCCGCAGCCTGGTGACTCACTATGCGCAGAATCTGGACGAGTTCAGGCTGGCCTACCTCCATGCGCAGGTCGCCGGACGCGACGCAGTCCACGTCGATCAGCAACAGCTTGCACGGATCCGGCCGCTCAATGAGTTGTGTTTTTCCGGCGCAGCAAAGAAGCTGGGCGATGACCAGAAAAAGCGGCCAGGTCGGGCGCAGATAGACCCTCGCATGCTCACGTTCCTGGCCTTCCTGGCCGGCCTGGGACTGCTGACCATGAAAGGCATGGTCGAAAACCTGGCGGATCCGCTGATCTACTCGGACGAGCAAATCATTGAAGGATTCGAAAGGGTCTTTGCCGCCGCAGCCGTGCCTTGAAGGCATCGGACATTGCGCCGGTCAGTGTTCGTGGCCGCTCGCGCCATGCACATGGCCGTGGGCGATTTCTTCTTCGGTGGCGGCGCGGATGTCACTGACGGTGCAGGCAAAGTCCAGCGCCAGCCCGGCCAGCGGGTGGTTGCCGTCCAGCACCGCCTGGCCGTCTTCGATCTGCACGACCAGCATGATGTGGCGGCCGTGTTCGCTGGTGCCTTCGAGACGCATGCCCACCTCGACGCCGGGCGGCAGGTTTTCCAGCGGCTCGCTGGTGACCAGGCCGTCGTCGTACTCGCCGAAACCGTCGACGGGCTCCAGATGGACTTCAAGCGAATCACCGATGCTCTTGCCCTCCAGTGCAGCTTCGAGCTTGGGAAACACGCCGCCGTTGCCGTGCAGGTAGACCAGCGGAATTTCGCCAGGGTCGACGATGGCGTGTTCCGGGTCGGTGACCTTGTAGTCCAGGGTCACGACGGTGTTGGCACTGATCTTCATGGCGGCGTTCCAGGCGGGTTTTTCAAAGGGTTCTATTGTGGGCGATTCGCCGCAGCCCGGTCCGGGGGCGACGCTCGAAGCAGCGACCCCCTGCGCCTCCAGCCTGCAAGTTTGTGGCAAAATTGAGGTTTATCCAGCGTCAAATCGATACTTGTTGCTATCAATTCAGTATCAAAAAGAGCCGGCTTCCGGTAATCCCGATGCAACGACCGCAGGCGGCTGTCCGGCGGGCATCTGCGGTTGGCTGTCTGCTGGAACCCCACCCCCACCCCCCGCCTCACCCACCATGAACACCACTGCCAGGCTGCTTCCATGACGTTTCTCTCCATCGCACGCCAATTCCTCACCGCCAGTTTCGCGGCCCTGCTGCTGACCATTTCGGCCGTGCACGCCCAGGCTTTTCCGGATCGCCCGGTCACGCTGGTCGTGCCGTGGCCGGCGGGCGGACCGACCGATCGCCAGATTCGCAGCCTGGCTGAAATCGCGGGTGCCCAACTGGGTCAGTCGGTGGTTGTCGAGAACCGGCCGGGCGCCGGCGGCACGCTGGGGCTGAGCATCATGGCGGCCAACGCGCGGCCCGATGGGTACACCATCGGGCTTTACTCGGGCGGCATGTTGCGCATCCCGCATCTGCAGAAAACGGCATGGCACCCGATCGACGACTTCACCTTTGTCGCCGGTGTGTCTGTCTCCACCGGTAACAACTTCGGATTTGTCGCCCGGGCCGACGGGCCGTACCGGACGTTTCAGGAGTTTCTTGACGCGGCGCAGAAGCAGCCCGGCAAGCTGTCCTACGGCTCGGCCGGCATCGGATCGACCGTTCACCTGCTGATCGAAGAACTGGCCGAGGCCGCCCACATGCAACTGCTGCACGTGCCGTACAAGGGCAGCCCGGAAATGATGCAGGCGCTGGTGGGCGGGCACCTGTCGGCGGTGAGCGACCTGTCGGGCGGGTGGGAGAGCCTGGTTGAGAGAGGCCAGCTGCGCCTGCTGCTGACCTTCGGCGAGCGGCCCTCGAAACGCTGGCCGCAGGTGCCGACGGCCAGGAGTCTGGGGTACGACATCGTCGGCTCGTCGTCCTATGGCATCGTCGGGCCCAAGGGCATGGACCCGGCCACGGTCAGGATCTTGCAGGATGCGTTTGAAAAGGCCGTGCGCGACCCCCGCCAGCTGGCCCTGATGGAGCAATTGAATCTGGAGCCATGGTTTCGCAGTGGTGACGCCTATCGCCAGTGGGCCATGCAGCGCTTCGAAAAGGAAAAGGCGCTGATCCGGCGGCTGGGTCTGCTGGCCAACTGAGCGGCTGGGCGCGCCTGCAAAAGAGCTGCTCAGCCGGCGTCGGCGTGTACCGCCAGAAGGTAACGCGATTGCACTGTCCCCGCGCGTGAAAGGTCCGGCCTGGCCGATGGCGCCTGTACCGTCACCGCGTGTTCTTCCTCGACGGCAAGTCCGGCGGCCGTGATTTCATCGCGCACGACGGTCACATGGGGCATGTGCTGTTCACGTTGCTGGCGGGACGCGGCATACGCGGGCAAGCCGTGCAGCAAAGGATCGAGCAGCGCCGGGTGGTCGGAAAACAGGCTTTTCAGCGAGGCTTCGGTCGCAGCCTGCCAACGGGCCTGCGCCGAAGCATCGACCACGGCCGCTGGTTGCTCCAGGTAGCGAATGGCGCAGACGATCACACCGCCCGGTGCCAGCCGGGCCTTCAACGCGCGAAACACGGTCGCCCGCGTGGCTGCGTCCATGAAGGACAGCGTGTAGTGGATGAATACCAGGTCCCAGGTTTCACCGGGGGGCAGGGCGTCCAGGTCCGACAGCCGGGTTTCGACCGCCACCGGCAGGGTCTGCGCCCGCTGCTCCACCAGCTTCAGCGGCGCCGGGCAGCGGTCCACCACGGTATAGCGCGCTCCGGTGTCGGCATAGAGCGCATGGAGCACCTCCAGCGAGCCCGCGTCGGCGGCGCCGGCAATCAGGATGCGCCCGCCAGCCACCCATCGGCGCTGCAGCAACTGCCGCAGCATCGGTGCCTGGGCGTGCACACCACGCAGCAGCCCGGAGGCCTTCAGCCCGGCCCACAGCAGATGCCAGTGGTCGGGGCACTGGCAGTGTTCGATGCACACGGGCAGCGCGATCAGGGCTTCGCGCAGGAAATCCGGTTCGGTGGGCATGGCCAGCGGGGGCAGGGGAGGTTCGATGGTCAAGGGGGTCCTTCTTCAAAGTGAACGCGGTTACGCTCGAATCCGGTCAACCACAGCGCCTCGTTCAGCCGGGCGCGCGCGGCTTCGGGCCAGTCGGCCGTCGGACTCACGCTGATCGACGCCAGGCGGTTGACGGGCAACCCCCGGCGCACGATTTCGTCGACGGTCATGCCGATCGCCAGCGAGTGGATGTCCTTGTCGCCGAGCGCGGCACGGGCGGCGGCCAGGCCGTTGGCAAAACCGTGGGCGTGGGGTGCGCCATCCCGCCAGACCACCGACCCCTGCGACCAGGCGTGGCAGCCGGTGCGCAGGCGGAAAGTCTCCATCTGCCGGGTGGTGTCTTTCGTCTGGGCGGCACCGCACAGGCGCAGGTGAACCGGAATGCGGACCTCCGGACCCATCATCGCCTGCAGCAGGCGCAGGTAGTTGTCGTGTTCCGGCCCGGGGCCGAACTGGGGCCGGGTGTTGATTTCACAGATCAGCCCGCCGGCAACCCGCCATGAAACGGCAATGTCCGCAATCAGCAGATCCACGCCGGCCAGGTCCAGATTCAGCGCCTTGCAGGCGCGAACCGCGAGATCCAGGTTGTCCGGATGGATATCCGCGGCCTGCAGCGGCGTGGCCCGCCCGCCCGCCGAGATGTTGTCCTTGCGTCGCAGCGCGATGAATGTGCCGTCCGGCGGAACCGAGTCGCGCGAGAGGCCCTGCTCCGCCAGCATGGCCAGCGCCTGTGCGTCCAGTGACACGCGGCCCATCTTCAGGTTGCGGCGAACCTCGGGCAGCTGCAGTTGCAGCGCCAGCAACTCCTGCACGCTGTGCTGCCCGTCGCCCTGCACGCCGCCGGGAATGCGCCTGAGCGCGGCGATCAGCTGGCCCTTGTAGAGGGTCAAGCGGTGACCGAAGCCATCGAAATGCTTTTCCACGAGGATACGCGGCGACAGCGGCCGCGCCTCTTCATAGGCGACCCGAACGCTGGTGTCCGAGCGGAGATTGGCCGATACGCCCAGGCCCTGGTCCAGATTGCCCGGTTTGACCACCACCGGGTAGCCCAGTTTGCGCGCCAGCTCGACGGCCTCGGCCGCGCTGCCGACGAGCCCATGTGTCGGCACCGGGAAACCGATTTCGCCAAGAACGCGGGCCGTCAGCCATTTGTCCTGCGCCACCGAATGGCCGATCGCTGGTGTTTGCTCGGTCAAGGTGCTCTCGACGAGGCGCGAGCGCGCGCCCTGGCCCAGGCGGATCAGTTGCCCGTCAATGACGTGCACCGGCACATCGAGGCGAAAGGCGGCGTCAATCAGGTGCAGCCGGTTGAAACCCGGCGCCGCATAGGGTTTCAGGCTTTCGGCGAGCCGGGAAAAGTCGGCGGCGAAGGCTGCTGCAGGCGGAGCGGCGTCCGGATGCGCCTGGCAGCGGTTGATGATCGAGATCAGCGCGTTCAGTGCCAGCGGCGTTCCCGCTCGCGAGGCCAGCGGCACCGCCAGCTGGACTTCGAGCCCGGCCGCGCCGACCGGGGCGGGCTCAGTGGCTATCACGACGCGACGGTGCGACACCGGAATCCGGGCCTGGCGCTGGATCTCGGCCAGCCAGTAGGCCAGTCGGTGCATCAGGCGCAGCGCCGCTGGCAGGCTGTTGTCCGCAACTTCATAGGGCTTGAGCAAAGCACCGTTGACAACAGCTTCGATGGCATCAAGCCGGATAGGCGAAGACACGTCGACGCGGATGTTGCCCAGCATCGACGCCTGTTGCAGGCCCAGCACATGACCCTGAAAAAGCCGCCATTGCGCGGCGGGAACGAGCAGGCTCAACTTGCTTGCCTTCCTGTCTGACCGCGGCGGAACCCTCGGGCTCTGCAGCGGGAAATTTTCGAACAAATTCGCATCAAACTAGCGTAAAAACGATTGATGTTGCTGCATAAAAAGGAGCATGAGACACCGTCACGCACCACAGCATTTCTTGTATTTCTTGCCGCTGCCGCACGGGCAGGGGTCGTTGCGGCCGGGGGTGGGGGCGCGGCGCACGGTTTCCACGCGCGCGCCGATTTCGGCCCAGATCTCGCGCAGGTCGTACACCGCCCAGATCGCGTCGGCATAGGCGTTGAGCCGGGCCTCGCTGACGCTGGGTGGCCCGTCTTCGCTCAGCGCCGACATCGTCGGCTCGTCGGTATCGTCTTCGGTCAGCGCGACGATGGCGTCCAGGGCTTCGTCGTGCAGCTTGGCCAGTTCCCGGTCGCGGGGGGGCTGCCACTCCTCAACCCAGTTTTCGACGGCGTACATGAAGCCCAGCGCCCAGATCTGGGCGAACGAGGGCAGGTCGCCGTCGCCGAACCCGGCGCGCTCGGCCTCGGGCAGGCTGGCCATGCCGCCGCGCACGTCCAGCACCTCGGGTGCGTAGGCGCGCTCGTCGCTCAGGGTTTCGACCGGTGTGTTCAGCGCCTGCGCCACTTCATTCCAGCGCAGCGTCCACAGTGTCATGAAGCGGGTGAACTGCTCGTCGTCCTTAAAGGCCATCACCGCGTGATCGGTAGTGGCTTCGGCGGTCTGCGCGGCGTCCGGCAGCAGCACCGGCAGGTATTCGCTGGGCGGGATCAGGCGGCGGCAACAGATCAGCGCCGCCATGAAGCCTTCGCAGAACTCCCATTGCGGCACTTCCTCACCGCGTGTGCGCAGGTCGTCCAGGATCTCGTCCAGCGCATCGAAATCGGCCGTCGTCATGGGCCTTTGCGGCGGGGCGTCAATGGGCAGAATTTCGGTGGGTGCGGTCATGGCGGGCCTCGATCGGTCGGGTGGGTGGGCGG
>JACSRS010000215.1 GCA_014879655.1 Burkholderiaceae bacterium | reverse complement strand
GAAGGGGCGATTCGGTAGGTCGGATTCATGCGGCGATTGTCGCAGTTAACATCGCCCCGATGAGCACCCCCCGGATTACCGTCGACGTCCTGCCCCGCTACCTGCCCGAACAGTCATCGCCGCTGGATGAAGTCTATGGTTTCGCCTATACCATCACCATCGCCAATCACGGCGATGCGCCGGCGCAGCTGATCTCGCGGCACTGGATCATCCTTGACGCCGACGGCCACAAGGAGGAAGTGAAAGGCCTGGGGGTGGTCGGCCACCAGCCGATGCTGCAGCCGGGCGAAGCTTTCGAATACACCAGCGGCTGCCGGCTGCGCACGCCGACCGGCAGCATGGAAGGCAGCTATCGCTTCGTCCGGGAAGACGGTGAGTCTTTCGACGTGGTCATTGAGCGATTCATGCTGGACGCCACCGGTCAGGGCGGCCAGCGCCTGCTGCACTGAGCGGGCAACCGCACCCCTTTGGCCTTGCGAAGCGCCCCGGCGTTGGTCGCTCCGACGGGGGTCACCGTTATCATTTCCGGCTCCGCAACCTGATTGATCCATGGATTTTCTACCGCTCTGGCCGTTTTCCCTTAACACGCTGTTTTTCTTCGGCGTGTTGCTCTATTGCGGCGCTTTGGGCGGGTATTTTGCGCACCGCTGGCCTTGGCTGCCCAGCATCACCGGTTTCATGATCGTCGGCTTCATCGCCGGCCCCAACGGTCTGCAGCTGATCAGCTACGAAGGACTGACGCAAACCAGGGCCGTGGTGGACATTGCCCTGGCGCTGATCCTCTACCGACTTGGGTTGTCGCTGGACCTCAAGCGCATCCGGCAAGACCGGTCAATCATGCTGATCTCGCTGTTCGAGAGTGCGCTGACCTTCGCGCTGGTCTACGTCGCCATGGGATTCGTCGGTCTGGCCGGTCTGCCGGCCGCAGTCGTGGCCACGGTGGCCATTTCATCGTCGCCGGCAGTGCTGATCCATGTGGCGCACGAAATGGGTGCGTCAGGGCCCGTCACATCACGCGCCATGACACTGGTTGCGCTGAACAATGTGATCGCCTTCGTCGCTTTCGCCGGGGTGCTGCCGGCGCTTTATGTGAGTACCGATGCGCCCATGTCCGCCATCGCTGGTGCGCCGCTTTACCGGCTGATCGGCTCGGCAGCGCTGGGCATGGCGTTCGGTCTGGCGCTTCACTTTGCCGCCCGCCGCATGAAGGGCGCCGGCCAGTACCACCTGGCGCTGGTCATCGGAGCGGTGATGATGACGGTCGGCGCCGCCATGTTCCTGAAACTGTCGGCGCTTTTTGCGCCGCTGGTGCTGGGGCTGGTGGTGCGCAGCCTGGAGCGCGAACAACTCGTCGCAGACCTGGAGTTCGGGCCTTCTTTCGAGCTGTTCTTCATTGTGCTGTTCGTCTATGCCGGCGCCAACCTGCATCTGGCGGAGATGGTGCACTACTGGCCGGCAGCGCTGGCGTTCGTCGGGGCACGCTGCGCCGCGAAATGGGTGGGCGTGACCGGCACCGGCTATGCACTTGGCGCGGGTTTCAAACAAGCCTCCAGCACCGGCCTTTTGCTGCTGCCGATGGCCGGACTGGCGATCGGACTGGCCAACACCACCGTGGCGCTGTTCCCCGCTTCGGGGGTGATTGTCAGTTCCGTCGTGCTGGCTGCCGTCGCCATTCTGGAGACGCTGGGGCCGCCCGTCGCGTCGAGAGCCCTGCGCTGGTCGGGCGACCGCCTGGATGACAGTCGCGACCCCGCCAACGACGCGACGCCGCTGTACACCATGGAAACCTCGGAATGGCACCCGCCGCGCGCCAGTGCGCCCGCGCAGCCGGCAGCCAGCGCCGCTCCCGCCTCACCGGCGCCGCCCACGCCGACGCCGCCGGCCGCCCCCTAATTCCGGACGCTTGCCGGCGCGCCCGCTTTCCGGCTGTGAGGTTTTTGCAGCCAGCGGCGCGACCCGGGTTTAGACTGCCTTGACTGGAGGTTGCCAGACGATGAGCGAGATCATGACGATCTGGGCCGAGTGGGCCCGCCCTTCTGCCGGCTTCCCGACCCTGCAGTGGTCACTGCTGCTGGCCGTCGCGGCCGCAGCGGGCCACCTGCTCCAGCGCTACCTGGGCCTGCCCAAGGTGGCAGGCTATTCGATGGTCGGCGCCTTTGCCGGACTGGCCGGGTTCAGCGGCGCCGTCTGGCCGCTGCAGGGCGCGGGTCTGTTTCTGCTGGAGCTGGGCGTGGCGGTGGTACTGTTTGAGGCCGGATCGCGCCTGTCGCTGCGCTGGTTCCGCCACAACCCGATGGTGCTGGTGCAGAGCCTGTTCGAATCGGCCGCGACCTTTGCCGCCGTCTTTCTGGTGTTGCGCGCGCTGGATGTCGAGCTGGCGGTGGCCCGGCCGTTGGCCGTCATCGCGGTGGCAGCCTCGCCGGCCGTGCTCGCACGGGTCGTCGCCGACATCCGGGCTTCCGGCCTGATTACCGAGCGGGCGCTGGCCCTGTCCACCCTGAACACGCTGTATGCCCTGACACTGAGCGGCGCCATGGCCGGACTGATGGTGCGCCCCCGCCACGTGCTGGCCGATACGCTGTACCCGCTGGCGGTGGTGCTGGGTCTTTCATTTGTGGTCGCCGCCCTGCTGGCACTGGCCATGCGGACGGCCTTGCGCGTAATGAGCGCCACCAGCGAAAACACTGCCATCCTGCTGCTGGCGCTGATTGCCGCCGGCACCGCACTGGCGGCGCAGTTCGGCGCCTCGGCTGCACTGGCCGGCCTGCTGGGTGGCCTGCTGCTCAAGCAGCTCCATCCGCGCCCCTGGAGCTGGCCGGCACAAATGGGCACGGCGGCCTCCATCCTGACGATGCTGATGTTCGTGCTGGTCTCCACCGTGGCGGCCCAGGGGCACTGGAACCGCGAGATCGCCTTGCTGGTACTGGCCATGCTGGCCGCCCGCACGCTGGCCCGCACCACCACGCTGTGTGCGGCCAGTTTTGGCAGCGGCATGCGCCTGAGACAGGCGTTCTGGACGGGCTGTGCCATGTCGCCGATGTCGTCGGTGGCGCTGCTGATGGCGTCCGGCTACGCAGCCGCATCGCCGCGTCTGGGCCCGGCCATCTCGGCGATCGCGCTGCCGTCCATTCTGGTGATGGAGGTACTGGGCGCCATCATTGCCACGCTCGCGCTGCGGCGCGCCGGCGAGAGTTCACGCCCCTGGACGGCGCCGTCGCCCGGGCGCGGTGCCGACGCGCCCGCACCGCCGGACAAGGTTCATGCCGCTTGAAGCGTTCCAGCCCTCGGCAGCGCTGACGCTCGGTGTGGAGCTGGAGCTGCAACTGGTCAACACCCACGACTACGACCTGGCACCGTTTGCCGAGGACATGATCCGGCTGATGGAGCGCTACAAGGGTCCCGGCCGTGCCGTGCCCGAAATGACCACCGGCATGCTGGAAGTGTCCACCGGCATCTGCCAGTCGTCGGGCGAAGTGCTGGACCAGCTGCGGCAGTTGCGCGACGCACTGGTGCGGTGCGCCGACAAGCTCAACATTGCGGTGGTGGGCGGCGGCACCCACCCGTTCCAGCAGTGGCAGCAGCGGCGCATCTACGACAAGCCGCGCTTTCACGAGCTGTCGACGCTGTACGGCTACCTGTCCAAGCAGTTCACCATCTTCGGCCAGCACGTGCACATCGGCTGCCCCGACCCCGACACCGCGCTGCTGACACTGCACCGCATGTCGCGCTACATCCCGCATTTCATCGCGCTGTCGGCGTCATCGCCGTTCCTGCAGCAGCAGGACACCGCTTTTGACTCCTCCAGACTGAACTCGGTGTTTGCGTTTCCGTTTTCCGGCCGCGCACCGTTCGTGCTGGATTGGCAGGCGTTCAACAGCTATTTTGACAAGATGACCCGAACCGGCGTGGTCAGGAGCATGAAGGACTTTTACTGGGACATCCGGCCC
>JACSRS010000214.1 GCA_014879655.1 Burkholderiaceae bacterium | reverse complement strand
GCCAGCTCGAAGAAGTTGGACGTGCCGATCAGGCAGGCCGGACCGGCAACATCATGCGGCAGGCGCAGCATTTTTGCGCCCCACCAGCCGACCAGAAAGATGCCGTAACTCTGCACGATCAGCGGCACCGCGATCATCGCGATCACCAGCGGCCGGTCAATGATGGTGCCGGCCTGGAAGCCGAACAGCAGCACCACCGTGGCGATCAGGCCCACCACCGACCACGGCTTGAGCCGGGCGACAAAGTCCCCTACCGCGTGCGCCGAGCGGCGCTGAAGCAGATGGCGCGTCCACATGCCGGCGGCCAGCGGCAGCACCACGTACAGCAAGGTGGACAGGGCCAGCGTCTGCCAGGGCACCGTGATGCGGGTGACGCCCAGCAGGAACGCCGCGATGGGCGCAAAGGCAATCACCATGATGAGGTCGTTGATCGACACCTGCACCAGCGTGTAGTTGGCGTCGCCCCTGACCAGCTGGCTCCAGACGAACACCATCGCCGTGCAGGGCGCCACGCCCAGCAGAATCATGCCGGCGATGTATTCATTGGCCGACTGCGGATCGACCCAGGGCGCGAATACGAACTTGAAGAACAGCACGCCCAGCGCCGCCATCGTGAATGGCTTGATCAGCCAGTTGACCACCAGCGTCAGCACCAGCCCGCGCGGCTTCTTGCCGACGTCTTTCACCGCGCTCCATTGGATCTGGATCATCATCGGGTAAATCATCACCCAGATGAGCACCGCGACCACCAGGTTGACATGGGCCAGTTCCGCCGCCGCGATCAGCTGAAAAGCCGATGGTGCCAGCAGGCCCAGCGCCACACCGGCGGCAATGCCCAGCGCGACCCAGACAGTCAGGTAGCGTTCAAAGAGACTCATGGTTTTGCTCCTGCCATTGGCGCGGTCATGCGCGCGGTGCGAGAGCGCGGGCGCTGTCCTGCAGCATCGCGCGCTGCAGCTTTTCAGCGGGCAGGTTCACCAGCAGCTCCAGCTGGCGGCGCAGGGCGTGCAGCGTGGCACGGAAGGCGGTGAGCTTGTGCGCATCGTCGCCGTTGCCTTCCGAGGGGTCGGGCAAGCCCCAGTGGGCGGTTGCCGGGTGGCCGGGCCAGATCGGGCAGACCTCGCCGGCGGCGTTGTCGCAAACGGTGATGATCAGGTCCATCTGCGGTGCGCCGGGCGCGGCAAACGCGTCCCAGCTCTTGCTTCGCAGGCCTTCGGTGGCGATGCCGGCGCTCTTGAGCACCTGCAGGCCCAGCGGGTTCGGTTGCTGGTTCTCGCGCGGGCTGCTGCCGGCCGAAAAGGCCTTGAATCGCACCGCCGGATCTTTGGCGGCCATGTGGTTCAGCAAGGCTTCGGCCAGGATCGAGCGGGCCGAGTTGTGGGTGCACAGGAACAGCACGTTGAGGGTGCGGGATGTTTCGGTCATGGGTGTGGAGAAGTTGGATTCAGGGCCGGCCAGACTGCGTCAGCAGCAGCTGCCGGCTTTGGCACTGCTGCCGCTACAGGCAGCGGCGGCCGGTTTGGCGGGGGCGCAGCAGGCGGCCGAGGTGGCCGTGATATCGGGCGCGGGGGCGGGCAGGTTGAAGACCGGAATGCTGTCCAGCGTGCGGAACTGCTCCCAGGCCACCCCTTGCGGGTCGGTGATCCAGTACTTGTCGCTGCGGGCGTAGCAGCAGGTCGTCTCGCCCTCGTCGAGCATGGCCAGATCGGCCTTCTGTGCCTGCGATTTCAGGGTGTCGAGTTCGTCGGCCGATTCGACCTGGAAACCCAGGTGATCCAGCCCCGCTCGGCTGCCGCGCGTGGAGATGGCGAAGTTCACCGGCGGGTCCTGCAGCATCCACTTGGCGTAGTCGCCTTCGGTGCGGGCCGGCTCATGCCCGAACAGGGCGGAATAGAACGTGATGTTCCGGGTCAGGTCGTCAACGTGCAGATGAACATGAAATCGCTTCATGGCGGACTCCGGTGAGATTGGTGATGGGAAATCGTTGGGAGGAAACGGGCTCAGCAGCTGCTGCAGGTGTCCACCGGCACGGCCTCGCAGGCGCCGCCTTCGCAGCAGTGGCGGGTGAGGTAGGCCAGCAGGTCGTTCATGCGGGCGAAGTCCGCGTGGTAGATCAGGTAGCGGCCGCGCGGCTCGCTGCTGACCAAGCCGGCATGGGTCAGTTCCTTCAGGTGAAATGAGAGCGCGCTGGGCGCGACGCCGAGCATTTCGGCCATGGCACCGGGCGTCAGACCCTCGGTGCCGGCAACGACCAGTGCGCGAAAGGCCCGCAGGCGCTGGGTCTGCGCGAGCGCGGCAAGCGCGGTCACGGCCTGGGCGAGTTCGGCGTCGGTGGGTGCGTTGTTGATTTGCATGATTCAATGATAGTTGAAATATTGAAGTTTTGACCCGGGGCAGGCAAAAAAAAACGTCCGACCCGGCCGGTCGAGCCCGGCTCGCAGGTGCCGGCGGGGTGGGGCGCTTGCGTCAGCGGGGATGGTTGCTATATTCTAGATAGCACAAAGAAGCCATTTTGCGCTGGCTGCAGTCGAAAAATACATAAAAACGTCATCGCGAGGTCATCAGGGGGTCATCCGGGGCCGCGAGCATCGACAGGTCTTCAAACCCGAAGCACGGGAGCTGATGATGAAAGAACTGCCCATTCCCACGCTTGCCCTTTCACAGGTTTTGCTGCCACGGGGGTCGCTTCATCGAAGCGATCCTGCGCCGCTTCGACCGCAGCCTGTCGAGACCCCTGCCAGTGGTCTGCGGGTGGCGTGGGCTGTCCACCAGGACGAGGTCCGCGAAGCGCAACGTCTGAGATACCAGGTCTTCGCCGGGGAAATGGGCGCCCGCCTGCCCCAGTCCGAACCGGGTCATGACGTGGACCTCTTCGATGACTTTTGCGAGCACCTTCTGGTGCGCGATGAAGTCACTGGCCAGGTGGTCGGCACCTACCGGGTGCTGACGCCCGCGCAGGCCCGGCGCGTGGGAAGCACCTACAGCGACACGGAATTTGACCTCACGCGCCTGCGCGCACTGCGCAGCCGCATGGTGGAGCTCGGTCGCAGCTGCGTGCACGCGGATCACCGGCAAGGCGGCGTGATCATGGCGCTGTGGGCTGCGCTGGCAGGGTTCATGGTCCGCAACCGGCTGGATGTGATGATCGGCTGCGCCAGCATTCCCATGCTGCACAACGGCATCGTGTCGGGCGACGCAGCGGCCAGCATCTGGCGCCAGCTTTGCCACACACATCTGGCACCGATCGAAAACCGGGTGCGTCCCCGTCTGCCATTGCCGGTGGAGCGGCTCGACGGGACGCTGTCCGTTGAACCGCCGGCGCTGGTTCGGGGCTACCTGCGTCTGGGTGCCCGCGTGCTCGGCCCGCCGGCCTGGGACCCGGATTTCAACAGCGCAGACCTGCCAATGATGATGCGCATGGCCGATCTGCCCCCGCGCTACCGGCAACGCTTCATGAGCGTGCCCTGACGTGAAGGCGACGAGGTGAAGAATCTGATGAATTCTTGCGCGCGGCCGGCTGGTCGATGTCGCCTTGAACACCCGGCGAAGCGCGTGTTGCATCATGCGCCGCGAAGCTTGCATCGCCTTATCATCAGGTTCGAGCCGTTCCCTGCAGGAAGCGAACTACCTTTGCCACGCAAGCCATCTCTCCCCAAAGCCGCCCGGCGCGAATCTCTCCCGTCGGCAGCCGCCTTGCCACGGTCACCGGCGGCAGCGCTGTCGCAGCTGTCTGCGGTGCCGTTGCTGGATCGCGATCACAGCATTCTGGCTTTCAACGAACGGGTGCTGGATTGGGCCTGTCGGCCCGAAGTGCCTCTGCTTGAGCGATTGCGTTATGTCTGCATCGTCTCCAGCAATCTGGACGAGTTTTTCGAGGTTCGTGCCGAACCGCACCTGAGCGCACGCCAGGCGAAGGAGCGCAAAGGCCCTTATACGGTTGCGACATTCGAGTCGCTGGCGGCGGCGGCGGGGCGGCTGGTGG
>JACSRS010000119.1 GCA_014879655.1 Burkholderiaceae bacterium | reverse complement strand
CGAAAAGATCTTGCCCGGATTCATGATGTTCTTCGGGTCGAGCGCGCGCTTGATGGTGCGCATCATGTCGACCGCGCCCGCGCCGGCCTCGGTCAGCAGGAAGTCCATCTTGTGCAGGCCGACGCCGTGTTCGCCGGTGCAGGTGCCCTCCAGCGCCAGCGCGCGTGACACCAGCTGGTGATTGAGCTTCTCGGCCGTTTCACGCTCTTCGGGCTTGTCGGGGTGAATCAGGTAGCCGAAGTGGAAGTTGCCGTCGCCGACGTGGCCGACCAGGAAATACGGAATGCCGCTGGCATCGGCCTCGGCCACGGAGTCAAGCAGGCAGTCGGCCAGGCGGCTGATCGGCACGCAGGTGTCGGTGGAAATGGCGCGGCAGCCCGGCTTGCTCTGGATCGCGGCGAAGTAGGCGTTGTGGCGCGCGGTCCACAGCCGGGTGCGCTCCTCCGGTGTGGTCGCCCATTCGAACGCGTTGCCGCCGTTGTCACTGGCAATTTCCTGCACGGTTTCGGCCTGCTCCTTCACGCTGGCCGGCGAACCGTGAAACTCCATCAGCAGCAGATGCTCCTCGCGCAGGCCCAGCCTGGCGTAGGTGTTGACCATCCTGACGGTGTTGGCGTCGATCAGTTCCACGCGGGCAATGGGAACGCCGAGCTGGATGGTCTGGATGGTGGTCTGCACCGCCGCATCGATGGTCGGAAACGAGCAGATGGCCGCGGATATCGCCTCGGGCAGCGGGTAGATCCGCACGGTCACTTCGGTGATCACGCCCAGCGTGCCCTCGCTGCCGACGAACAGGCGCGTCAGGTCGTAGCCCGCGCTGGATTTCTTGGCGCGGGTGCCGGTGCGGATCACCTCGCCGCTGGCGGTGACCACCTCCAGCGCCAGCACGTTTTCGCGCATCGTGCCGTAGCGCACGGCGTTGGTGCCGCTGGCCCGGGTGGCGCTCATGCCGCCGATGGTGGCATCCGCACCGGGGTCGATCGGGAAGAACAGGCCGGTGGACTTGATCTCTTCATTGAGCTGCTTGCGCGTCACGCCCGGTTGCACCGTCACGGTCAGGTCTTCGGCGTTGATGGCCAGCACCTTGTTCATGCGGGTCAGGTCGATGCTGATGCCGCCCTGGACCGCCAGCAGATGGCCTTCGAGCGACGAGCCGACGCCAAACGGAATCACCGGCACATCGTGGGCGCTGGCCAGCGCCACGGCGTCGGCCACGTCCTGCGTGCTTTCGGCAAACACCACCGCAGCCGGCGGCGGCACGGCGGCAAACGCCGATTCGTCTCGGCCGTGCTGCTCGCGCACGGCCAGCGCGGTTGAACACTGGGCTCCAAAGCGCGCTTTCAGCGCATCGAGCAGCGCGGCAGGAACCTCGCGCAACTGCACGTCGGGAATCAGATGGTCAAGGGTGGCGGGTGCGTTCATGCGGTGTCTCCAGGTGATCCCCGCAGTTTAAGGCGGCCGGCCGCGGTGTGCAGGCTGCCGCGCTGACGCCGGAAGCGGGACGGTTGCGACGGGCCGCGCAGGCTGCGCCGATGAACCTCAAATGGTCCTAAATAGATAGCATAAAACGGCGTATTGACGCTGGGTAAATGCAAAAAAGACTGAAAATTTCTTCGAAAACGGGCAGGGGGTGCCCGCTTCGATTGGCGGGTTGGCACCGCTCGCGCGCGATCGGGCAACAGGTTCAGGCCGGCTTCAGTGCGAACTTGCGGTCTTCGTGAACGATGTGCTGGGTCACCACGTCATAGGCGATGAAACCGACCAGGTCGCCAACCTCTATTTCGTTGTTGCGGTAGCGCTGGCGCAGTTCGTGGGCCCTGTCCAGCAAGGCCTGGTGCTGGTCCTTGTGCTCGTCGGACAGCGGGAACCTCGTGCGGGCCATCACCGCTTCTTCGGTCTCGAAATGATGACGGATGTGCTCGTTGAGTTCGTCCAGCAGGTCTTCCACGACCTCGCGGTCCTTGTGTTTCAGGACGGCGTTGATCAGCTTGTCGCCGATGTGAAACAGCCGCTTGTGCTGCTGGTCGATCACCGGGTGGCCGCATTCGTAGCTCTCGCGCCAGGTCAGCTGCATCAGCATCTGGGTGGCGGGACCTTCGCGGTCGCCACCCATCCGCGTGGTCATGCGCGAGTTTTGGGCGTCCTTGATTCGCTGCGCGTTTTCGCGCCGCAGGTGCTCGACGCCGGCCACGGCAATCAGCACGACGCCGACCACCAGTGAAAGCAGGTTGCGGAACGCAATCATGGTTGCAACGCCGATGACGATGTAGATCATCGGCAGCCACTGGAAGAACAACGTCAGAACGGGCGATTTCTTTTTCGGGTTTTCTGGCATCTTGTCGGGTTTGCAATTTTTTGTCAGGCCGGGGAACGATCTTCAAGGGTCCAGAGCCGGACGTCCATGCCCCGGCGAGCCAGTTCTAGCGGGGAATTGTGCGTTTGTTGTCAGTTTTGATCAAATTTTTCAGCGGGACAATGGCTGGTGACGAAGCGCCCGGCCGCGGCAGGTGCCTGGCACTGCCAGCCGACCGCGCGACAATGGCGAGAACCAACGAGGAAGCGAACATGGGAAACCGACTCTCACAGATCGCCACCCGCACCGGCGACGACGGCAGCACCGGGCTGGGCGACAACCAGCGCGTCAGCAAGAACAGCCTGCGGGTGCACGCCATGGGCGACGTGGACGAACTCAATTCGCACATCGGCGTGCTGCTGTGTGAAACGCTGCCGCCCGAAGTGCGCGCCTTGCTGGTCGAGATCCAGCACCAGTTGTTCAACCTGGGCGGCGAGCTGAGCATTCCGGGATTCGAGTTGCTCAAAGCCGATGCGGTGCTGGCGCTGGACGAGGCGCTGGCGGCGCACAACGCGCAGCTGCCGCGGCTGCAGGAATTCATCCTGCCGGCCGGCACGCGGGCGGCGTCGCTGGCGCATGTGTGCCGCACGGTGGCCCGCCGGGCCGAGCGCGCCGTGGTGGCGCTGGGGGCGGAAGAAGCGCTGCAGCCCACGCCACGCCAGTACCTGAACCGCCTGTCGGACCTGATGTTCGTGCTGGCGCGGGTGCTCAACCGCATGGATGGCGGCGACGACGTCTACTGGAAAAGCCAGCGCCTGGCGGGAAGCGCCGGCGCGCCCGAGGCCGACTGAACCGCGCGGTCGAAGAGGGGCGGCGCGGGCCGGCCCCCTCGGCGGGTCAGCGCAATCCGTGGCGGCCGAGCTGGTGGGCCAGTTCAACCGGCGAGCTCACGCCCATCTTTTCAAAAATGTTGGCGCGGTGAAACTCCACCGTGCGCTGGGTGATGCCCAGGTGGTCGGCAATGTTCTTGTTGTAGTGGCCGGCAATCAGCTCGTCCAGCACCTCGCGCTCGCGCGGGCTCAGGCTGGCCAGCGCCTGGCGCAGCCGCTCGGCGTGCCGCGCGTCGTCCAGCAGGCTTTCGCTGGCCGCCAGCGCTTCTTCCACCTTGTCGACCAGCACGTTGTTCTGGAACGGCTTTTCGAGAAAGTCCCAGGCGCCGTTTTTCACCGCCGCCACCGCCATGCTGACATCACCGTGCCCGGTAAGGAACAGCACCGGCCAGGGGCAACTCATCTCCTTGAGCGCCTCGAAGGTGCTCAGCCCCGACATCGGCTCCATGCGGATGTCCAGCAGCACGACGGCCGGGCCCCAGTCCGGCGCGCGCTGGCGCATGGCCTGCACAAAGGCGTCGCCACCGGCCCAGGTCTGTGCGCTGTGGCCGCGCGAGTCGAACAGCCAGGCCAGGCCTTCGCGAAAGTCGGCGTCGTCGTCAACGATGTGGATCATGCGGTTCATCGGCAGCCTCCGGAATGCGTGCGTCGGGCTCCCCTGTGTGCGGCGTTTCGTCCTGAACGGTTTTGCCGGCGCCTTCGGCGGCCGGTGTTTCAGCGGCCAGCGGCAGCCACAGCGTGAACAGCGCGCCGCCCAGCTGCGGGTCTTTGCCCACGTCGATGCGGCCGTGATGCGCTTCGATGACCGAGCGGCAGATCGCCAGACCCATGCCCATGCCGTCCTCCGAGGCGCTGAAGAACGCGCTGAAGATCTGTTCCTTTTCTTCGTCGCTGACGCCCGGCCCGCTGTCGCCGACGTCGATGGCCGCCTGGCCGTCACGGGTTGACAGCGTCAACCGCACCCGCGCCGGCCCCGTCCCCCTGGCCGCCCAGTGCTGGGCGTTGGCCACGATGTTGTGCACCGCGTGCTCCAGCAGCAGCGCGTCGGCGTCCACCCGGACCGGGGTGGCAGGCGCTGAAAACGACACAGGCTGCGGCCGCTGTTTCAGCACGCCGCGCAGAAAAGGTACCAGGTCCAGTCGCTGGCGCGTCATTTCGCGCCGCCGGGCAAAGGCGTTGACCCGGTGGATGATGCGGCCGGCTTTTTCGGACAGCCGGTCCATGCGCTCGACCACCGGCACGACCTCGTCGAGCGTGATGCGGCCGCCGCGCAGCCGGTTCAGCAGGCCGTTGGCAAAGCTGCTGAGCGCGCCCAGCGGCTGGTTCAGCTCGTGCGCCAGCGTCGAAGCCGCCTCGCCCACGGCCACCAGCCGGCCCGAGGCTTCCAGGCGCTCCTGCTGGCGCGCAGCAACACGTTCGGCGCGCTTGCGCTCGCTGATGTCCAGCACCGAACTCATCCAGCCCAGTTGCCGGCCGTCGCCGCCGTTCAATGGCGCCTCGTGCACCAGCACGTCGATGAGCCGGCCGTCTCGATGGCGGAACTGCACCTCGACGCCCGCCTGCTCGGTGCCGCGCGTGGTCACACGCCGGTGGATCAGCGCCAGCTCGTCGGCCTGCCCGTCGGGCCAGTAGGGCAAGGGCGCGGAGCGGCCGATGAGTTCGTCGCGGTCAAAGCCGACCATGCGGCAGAACGCCTGGTTGACATACAGAATGCGCCCCTGCAGATCCCAGGCGCGCAGCCCGGTCGTGACCGAGTTCTCCATCGCCTGGCGCAGCGCCACCTGCGCCTGCAACTGCGCCTCGACCCGCTGGCGCTTGCCGAAGTCACGCCGCAGCGCAACCAGGCTGGCCAGCATGCCCAGCAGGAACAGCATCGCGGCAGCAAAGAACATGCGCGGCACGGTGGCGGGCTGTTCGCGCAGCGGCGTCACCTGCACCGTCAGATCGGTGCCGGGCAGGTCCAGCTGCGCCGGAAAGGCGGCCGCGGCGGCTGAAGCATCCGATGCGCCCGACTGGCTGTCACTCAGCTGCAGCGCGTGGCTCTGGCGAAACCAGGCGGGAGTCAGCGCCTGCACCGCAGCGTTCAGGGAAAGCGCCGCCAGGTAGCTGCCGGCGTAGGCGCCGCGGTCGAACACCGGCACCGCAAGCCAGATCACGTCGCTGCTGCGCCCGTCGCCGGTGCGCATCGGGCCGGCGTAGGTCGAGCGGCGCAGGTGCCGCGTCACGTCCTGCATCACGTTCAGCGCCGCCTGGTTGCCGGCGTTTGCGGCAGCATCCTGCGTCAGCCGGCCCAGCGTGCCCGGCAGCGGGTCGCTGGCACCGGCCGGCAGCCAGCCGTGGGCCAGCACCACGCCGGGTTCGGCCCATAGCAGGCCGCTCTTGAGGTCGCTGTCGTCGCGCTGGCCGGGGCGCGATTCGCTGGCACCGCGCGCCATCGCGGTCAGGTCGTCTTCCAGCCGGCGAAAATGGAAACGCACACTTTGCTCCAGCCACTCGGTGTCGGCGATGCGACGGCGCTGGTCTTCTTCGGCTTCGAAGGTCTGCAGGTACAGCACCAGCGTGACCATCGAGGCCACCAGCAGCGTCAGAAAACCCAGCAGCCACCACAGTGCGCGCCGGCTGCGCCGGGCATGGCTTTCCCCCGAGCGCTGCAGCAGCTCGAAGTCGAACGTCAGTTCTGCGGGTGCGGGTTTCATGGGATGGAACGAACGGGCCGGTTCGCTAGCATAGCGGCCATGACCGGTCTGCCCCTCGCCAGCGCCGCGCGCCGCAGGCTTGCCTGGCTGCTGTTGCTGGCGCTGTTGGCGCCGGTCACCATCGTCCATGCCGAAGCCCGGGTGCTGATCCGGTTTTCGCACGTGGTGGCCGAAGAAACGCCCAAAGGTCTGGCGGCGAACCGCTTCAAGGCCCTCGTCGAGCAGCGTTCCGACGGGCGCATCCGCGTTGACATCTACCCCGGCGCCAGCCGCTACAACGACAACGACGAGATGGAGGCGCTGCGCCTGGGCGCGGTCGAGATGCTGGCGCCGTCGCTGTCCAAGTTCGGGCGCATCGGCTTTCCCGAGTTCGAGTTGTTCGACCTGCCGTTCCTGTTCGACTCGATCGAGGATGTACGCCGCATCTCGCAGGGGCCGATCGGCCGGCGCCTGCTGGTGCAGTTGGGCCGGCAGGGGTTGGTCGGACTGGGCTATTTCGACAACGGCTTCAAGCAGATGAGCGCCAACCGGCCGCTGCTGGAGCCGACGGATTTTCTCGGCCTGCGCATGCGCGTGCAGTCGTCGCGGGTGATTGCCGCGCAGTTCCGGGTGCTCGGTGCGCGCCCGGTCAGCCTGCCGTTCAGCGAAACCCGGCGTGCGCTGGCCACTGGCGTGGTGGAAGGTACCGAGAACCCGGTCTCGAACTTCTGGACGCAGCGCATGGACCAGTATCAGACCGACCTGACGCTGTCCCGCCATGGCTACATCGGCTACGCCGTGGTGGCCAACCGGCGTTTCTGGCAGTCGCTGAGCGATGCCGACCGCGAAGTCGTGAGCAGCGCCCTGCGCGACGCGCTCGACTTCGGCAATCGCATCGCCGGCACCCAGAATGAAAAAGCACTGGAGGAACTTCGCCAGGCCGGCACCACGCGCATCCACACCCTGAGTCCGGCCCAGCGCGCGCGATTGCGCCAGGCCGTGCAGCCGGTCTATGACGAGCTGGCCGGGCGCATCGACGCAGCGCTGGTGCAGGAGGTGCAGGAGACGTTGCGTCCCTGAGTTTGCAGCCCAGCCGCAACCGGGTCTCGCGCAGCAAGGCGACGCCAGATCAGGGAAAACCCTGCTGGTAAACGCCACAGTAGGCAGATGTGCGCGGCGCCGCTATCGTTCAGCGTGTTCTTATTGTCTTGAACAAACCAACAGGAGACCCATCCATGAAACTCAAGCTTGTTCTCGCTTCCGCACTGATGGCCTTCGGCCTGAGCGTGCAGGCCGCACCCATCATCATCAAGTACAGCCACGTGGTTGCCGACCAGACGCCCAAGGGCCAGGCGGCAATCAAGTTCAAGGAACTGGCCGAAAAGAAATTCCCCGGCAAGGTTGAAGTCCAGGTCTTCCCGAACAGCCAGCTGTTCGGCGACGGCAAGGAAATGGAAGCGCTGATCCTGGGCGACGTGCAGATCATTGCGCCTTCGCTGTCCAAGTTCGGCAAGTACACCAAGCAGCTGCAGGTGTTCGACCTGCCGTTCCTGTTTGACGACATCGCTGCCGTCGACCGCTTCCAGGAAAGCAAGGAAGGCCAGGCCATGCTGACGTCGATGAAAAGCAAGGGCATCCTCGGCCTGGGCTATCTGCACAACGGCATGAAGGAACTGTCGGCCAACAAGCCGCTGGGCTACCCGGCCGACGCCAAGGGCCTGAAGTTCCGCATCCAGGCGTCTGACGTGATCGAAGCCCAGTTCAAGGCGGTCGGCGCGAACCCGCAGAAACTGGCTTTCTCCGAGGTCTATCAGGCGCTGCAGACCGGTGTGGTCGACGGTCAGGAGAACACCTGGTCCAACATCTACAGCAAGAAGTTCCATGAAGTGCAGGGCTACATCATGGACAGCAACCATGGCGTGATCGACTACATGGTCATCACCAATTCCAAGTGGTGGGATGGCCTGCCGGCCGACATCCGCAAGGGCCTGGCCGAAGCCATGACCGAGTCGATCAAGTTCGGCAACAAGGTGGCACTGGAGGAGTCCGATTCGTTCCGCCAGAAAGTCATCGACGACAAGAAGGCCAAGGTCCTGACCATGAACAAGGAACAGGTCGCTGCGTGGCGCAAGGCCATGATGCCGGTCTACAAGCAGTTTGAAGCTGAAATCGGCGCATCGCTGATCCAGGCCGCGCAGAAGTCCAACAAATAAGCTGACGGAAACCCGGACAGCAACTCCCAGTACCCCGGCCTGTCCGGGGTTTTTTTGGAGCAAAAAATCATGAAAATTCTCGATCACCTGGAAGAGTGGATCATTTCACTCGCCCTGTTCGCGATGACTGCCCTGGCCTTCATGCAGGTCGTGCGTCGCTACATCTTCAACACCGGTTTCTCCTGGACGCTGGAACTGACCGGCGTGATCTTCGCGCTGATGATCTTCGTCGGCATTTCCTACGGCGTACGGGTGGGTTCGCACATCGGTGTGGATGCACTGGTCAATCTGCTGTCGCCGCAAAAGCGCCGCATCGTCTCCATCGTTGCCGTGCTGCTGAGCCTGGTCTATGTGGGGCTGGTGCTGGTCGGTTCGCTGGAATACGTGAACAAGATGCGCATCGTCGGCATCGAGCTCGAAGACATGCCCATTGAGCGCTGGAAGGTGCTGGCCATCATGCCCATTGGCTACATCCTGGTGGGTTTCCGCTTTGCGCAGATCCTCTGGAATCTGGTGACCGGCAAGACCGACAGCCTGCACCTGGCCGATGAAGCGGCCGACGCGATGAAGCTCAGGGCCCAGGAGGACGCGCAATGAACACCTTTGTCCTGTTCACCCTGCTGTTCATCTGCATGGGCATCGGCATGCCGGTGGCCATCAGCCTGGGGCTGTCCAGCCTGATCACCATCACCTTCTTCTCGCAGGACTCGCTGGCTTCGATGTCGATCAAGCTGTTCGAGACCAGCGAGCATTACACGCTGATGGCGATTCCGTTCTTTGTGCTCGCCGGCAACCTGATGTCCACCGGCGGCGTGGCCAAGCGCATGGTGCGCTTTGCGATCGCGGCGGTGGGACACCTGCGCGGCGGCCTGGCGATTGCGTCGATCCTGGCCTGCATGCTGTTCGCTGCCGTGTCGGGCTCCAGCCCGGCCACTGTGGTGGCCATCGGCTCCATCGTCATTGCCGGCATGGTGAAAAACGGCTATCCGAAGGAGTTTGCTGCAGGCGTGATCTGCAATGCCGGTACGCTGGGCATCCTGATTCCGCCGTCGATCGTGATGGTGGTCTACGCCGCCGTGACCGAGGTTTCGGTGGGCCGGTTGTTCATGGCCGGTGTCATTCCGGGCCTGCTGCTGGGCTTCATGCTGATGGCTGCGGTCTGGTGGCGGGCGGGCAAACTGCAGATCACGCCACCGCCGAAAGCCAGCACCGGCGAGGTGCTCAGCGCATTCCGCGAATCGATGTGGGGCCTGGCGTTGCTGGTCATCATCATGGGCGGTATCTATGGCGGTGTGTTTACGCCGACCGAAGCGGCGGCCGTGTCGGCGGTCTATGCGCTGGTGGTGGCGGTGTTCATCTACAAGGACCTCACCTTCAAGCAGTTGCCTGAGGTGTTTCTGGAGTCGGCCAAGACAACCGTGATGCTGATGTTCATCGTCGCCAACGCGCTGCTGTTCGCCCACGTGCTCACCACCGAGCGCATTCCGCAGGCGATTGCCGAGCAGATCGTCGCGTTCGGCATGTCGCCCTGGATGTTCCTGCTGGTCGTCAACGTCATCCTGCTGGTGGCTGGCAACTTCATGGAACCCACCGGCATCATCCTGATCCTGGCGCCCATCCTGTTCCCGATTGCGGTCAAGCTGGGCATCGACCCGATCCATCTGGGCATCATCATGGTGGTGAACATGGAGATCGGCATGGTGACACCGCCGGTGGGGTTGAACCTGTTCGTCACCAGCGGGGTGACCGGCATGAACCTGGTGCAGGTGACCAAGGCCGCGCTGCCCTGGTTGAGCGTGCTGCTGATCTTCCTGGTCATCATCACCTACGTGCCATCGATCAGCCTGGCGCTGCCCGACATGCTGTTTGGCAAGGCGACCTGAGCGCTGGCGATTGAAAAGAAAAAGGGGCTGCCATGCAGCCCCTTTTTTTCGGCTTGACTGATGCCCGGTTCAGCGCACCGGATCGCCCAGACCCTGGCTCATGCGCTCGCTCATCCAGCGCAGCAGGTCGATCCACATCTGCCGCATTTCGCTGTCCAGCGGCGTGCGCTGGGCGTTGGGCAATTCCACCGTGACCACCGGCACGCCCTTGTGCACCCCACCATAGTTGCCCAGCGAGCCGGGGTAGATGCCGACCTGGTCCAGGTACAGCCGCCCAAGACGGTCGGGCGGCACCGTCGGTCCGTCAAAGTCCAGCACGCCGAACGGGGCGTGAATGCTGACGATCAGGTGCGGCTTGAAGCGGTCCATCTGATCTTTCAGGTAGCGGCTCTCGGGTTCGGACAAAGCGCTCGGGCCGGGCCAGCGGCGCGGGTCGCGACGGGTGCGCTTTTCCCAGTAGATGGGCGCCTCGCGTTCCCAGCGCGGCGTGGGGAAGTTGCGGTTCAGATCCACGCCGTTGGCGTTGACGCGCCTGGGCGGTCGGGCAATCAGGCCGTCCGGGTTGAGCGCCGGGATGAAGCGCCAGTGCACCGGCTGGGGCAGGTCCATCGGGCTGTCCTGCACCAGGCGCAGCCAGTGCAGCGCCACCGACGCCGACGAAAGCTCATCGCCATGGATGCCGCCGACCACCAACACACGGAGTCGGGCGTCGGGTGTGCTCAGGTCACGCATCATGATGGAGCGGCCCTGCACCGAGCGTGCGCCGCCGTCGGTGAGCGCGGCGGCCACACACAGCGCAGCGTTGACGTTGGGCAGGCGACCGATCAGCTCGGCGCAGGGGGAGGGGGGCGGACCAGAAGAAGACTTTTTGGAGTCTTTTTGGGCAGAAGCCAGCGTCAAATGGACGGTAACTGCTACAAATATTACAGACAGCAGAAGGCGGCGATACGGCGCCCGGCGCGTCAAAGGGCGGTCTGAACGCCGTTCAGGCATCTTTTTCGCCCGGCTCGTAAAGCGTTTCGCGACCCATGCGGTCCAGGATCAGCTCGGCCGTCCACGGCAGCATCAGCGCGCCGCAGCGGCTGTCGCGGTACAGGCGCTCGAGCGGCAGGTGTTTGAGCATGCTCTGGCCGCCACAGGTGCGCAACGCCAGCCGGCAGATGTCGTTGGCGCCTTCCATCACGCTGTAGTGCGCCGCGTACAGGCGCATGCGCTCGTCCTTGCTGGGGTTGGGTTTGGCCTCCTGAATCGCGCGGCTGAACAGGCTCTTCATCGCTTCGAGCTGGATGCGCATCTGCGCCACCGTGATCTGCTTGGTCGGGAACTGGCGGCGCTTGATCGGCGGCTCGCCAGGCACCTCGCCGCGCAGGTATTGCACCGTGAAGTCGTACGCCGCGTTGGCCACGCCCAGGTAGGTGGGCGATAGCGTGAAGAACATCGCCGGCCAGGTCTGCGCGCCTTTGAAGTAGATGCCGCGCGGCATCAACTGCTCGGCGTCGCTGACGAACACGTCCTTGAACGCGAGGTTGCGGCTCACCGTGCCGCGCATGCCCAGCGGGTCCCATTCGCCGCTGATGGAGAAGCCTTCGGCAGTCGCCGGCACGCTGATGTAGAGCGTGTCACGCGCGTCAGGATGCTGGTCGCCGCGGTCTTCGGTGCACAGCACGCCGTAGTAGTCTGCCGCGCCCGACAGGCTCGCCCAGATCTTGCGGCCATTGATGAGCCAGCCACCATCGACCTTCCTGGCTGTGGTGCCGAAGGGCGCGCGCCCGGCAGCGGCGGCCGTACCTTCGCTGAAAGGCTGGGCGTAGACGGCGCCGTCATTGACGATGCGGCCGAAGTGCAGTTCACGTCGGGCAGCGTGCTCGGCGCGCTGCTCGTCGCTCATGGCAATGCCGTCTGCCAGCACGCCGGTCCACATCGTCGAGCAGATGTGCATGTTCCAGGTCAGCGCGGTGGCGCCACAGAAGCGCCCGATTTCGGCCGCCAACATCATGTAGGTGGGGTAGTCAGCCCCGAGACCGCCGTGTGACGTGGGCACGCACAGCTTGAGCAGGCCGGCCTCGCCCAGATCGTCGTAGTTCGCGAACGGAAAGCTCGCCTCCTGATCCCACTTCGCGGCGCGGGCGGCGAACTTGTCACGGCCCAGGGTGTGCGCCAGCGTCAGCAGTTCGCGCTGTTGCGGCGTGAAATCCATGTCGCCAATGGCGGGGGTGAAGTTGAGCGGGGCGGTCATCGGCGGTCTCCTCGTCTTTTCGGGTTTTCAATGTCGGGTGCTCGGCGGCGCGGGCGGTCAGTGCAGGGTGGGCGGGTCTGGGGGGCGCTCGGCTATGTCAGTCGCAGCCGACTGGTGGCTCGGGGCGGTCTCGGCCAGGAAGTTCAGCACCAGCGCGTCGAACGCGTCGGGCGCTTCCAGGTTCTGCAGGTGGCCGATGCCGGGCAGCTCGGCATAGCGGCTGCCGGCAATCTGGGCAGCCATCTTTTTCATCACGGTCGGCGGCGCGTTCGGGTCAAATTCCCCGGCCACCAGCAGCGTGGGAATGCGGATCAGCGGCAATGCCGCGCGCCGGTCGAAGGTGACCAGGCATTGCAGTGCGCGCCGGTAGGTGGACGGATGCACCAGCGCCATGCAGAACTCGGCCAAGTGCACGCCTTCGGGCAATGCACCCGGGCCGATCATCTGCGGCACCAGCACCTTGGCGACCTGTTCCATGCTCTGGCCAGCGTCCAGCGGTGCGCTACGGCGGGCGACGAAGTCGCGCTGCCAGTCGCCGTCCGGCTTGCCGAACGACGGTGAGGTACCGCACAGGATCAGCCGGTTGACCAGATCGGGCCGGCGCGCCACCACTTCCTGCGCCACCATCGCGCCCATGCTGTGTCCCAGGAGGATGACGCTTTGGCCCTTGCCGGCTTGCAGCAGGCTCTCGATCAGCGCGATGCAGCTTTGCGCCAGTCCCTTGAAGGTGTAGGGCTCGATCGGCGGGCTGTGGCCGTAGCCGGGCATGTCCCAGGCCACGGCGCGGTAGCCCAGCGAAGCGAAGGTTTCGACCTGCGGCGCAAACGCGCGGTGGCCGCCACCGATGCCGTGCAGCATCAGGATGACCGGCCCCGCACCCAGAGAAGTGAAGGTTGGAATCATTGGCAGGCCCCTGCGATTGCTGCGTGTCTGGCCTGGACCGCCGGGGCGCACAGACCATTCTGCAAAGCCTTCATTCGCACAGCACGCCCTGGTTCACCACCGCCTCGCCATCCAGCGTGACGGTGCAGTTGCGCATCGGCAGGTCGAAGTGGCCCAGCGTGTAGCGGCCCGCCACCTCGTTGGCGCCGGTGCTGTAGAGAAAGTTGCCGGCAAAGGCGCGCAGCTCGGTGCCGTTGAAATCGCGTTTGTCGTACAGCGCCATGCTGTCCCAGCGGGCAGCGGCGTTCAGGCCGTAACCCACATGACTCACCGCGTAGGCCGCCTGATCACTCCAGGCGGCGATGTAGCTGCGCATCAGCTCGGCATCCACGCCGCTGCCATCGATGCCGGTGATGAAGTCGTTTTCAATCGTCAGCGTGATCGGGCGCTCGATGTAGCGCTTGAAGGTCAGGTTCACATCGCCTTCGGCCAGCACCAGCGTGCCGTTCACGCTGCCGGCCGCCGGGAACGCCAGCGCGATGCCGCCCGGCCAGTGGGTCAGCGTGCCGGGGCGGGTGGTGCTGCCCCAGTTGCCGCCCACCGCCGCGCCCTGCAGCGAAATGCGCAGGTCCGAACCGGCGGCGGAGGTGACGTGCATGGCCTTGGCGCCGCGCAGGCGCTTGACGTGCGCCTTCACCAGCGTTTCGGTGGCGTCGTCGGGCAGCAGCCGGGCCAGCGCCTCGGGGTGTTCGTTGCTGACGTAGATCACGCGCGGCTGCGTGCCGTTGGCGCCTTTCAGGATGGCCGGCAGCTCGGGCGCGTGCATCAGGCCTTCCACCGTGCAGTCCACCACCAGCGTGCAGCCGGCCAGCGCGGCGATCACCGGCGCGAGCTGTTGCAGCGCGTTGCAGGCGCCGGTGGAGCGGATGGGCGGCGCCTGCGGGTGCGACACGCTGGGCAGCGTCAGCGTGAAGGCGCGGGCGCCGATGCGTGCCGCCGCCAGCTGCGCCAGTTGTACCAGCACCGGGCGGCTCTGGCTTTCGCACAGCACGGCCACGGTATCGCCCGGCTGCAGCGCGCAGCGGCGCAGCACGGTCTCAAAGGCTTCGGCCCAGGCGGGCTCCAAGATTTCCTGCAACATGGTTGGACCTGTTCTCCGGGTGATCGGGCAGCGACCTTTGCGACAGCAATGCCTTGCCCGAAAGGCTATTATTCATGAAATTTCATGTAAATAGCCGATGATGTCGCCACCCCGCAAGGCCCAGCCGCCCGTGTTCTCCACGTCCGAGTTCCGGACGTCGCTGGGCATGTTTGCAACCGGCGTCACCATCGTTACCGCGCGCACAGCCTCGGGCGCACTGGTCGGGCTGACGGCCAACTCGTTCAACTCGGTGTCGCTGGAGCCACCGCTGGTGCTGTGGAGCCTGGCGCGCGCGGCCGGTTCGATGCCGGCCTTCAGCACCGGCTCGCACTACGCCATCAACATCCTGGCCGCCGACCAGAAAGACCTGGCCGAGCGCTTTGCCATGCGCGGGGCTGATCGCTGGAGCGGGGTGACGTTCACTGACGGCGTGGCCGGCTCGCCGCTGCTGGCCGGAGCTGCCGCCACGTTTGAATGTTTCAACCGCAGCCGCTATGAAGAGGGTGACCACGTCATCTTTGTCGGCGAGGTCGAGCGCTGCAGCCACCGCGAAGGCGTCGCGCCGCTGCTCTATCACGGTGGCCGCTTCTACACAGAGCATCCGCTCTGAGCCGCGGCCCGCGAACCTCCGCAAACCGTCGCCATGGCCCCTGGTTCCCGTTTCGTCGAAGGCTATCTGGGCTACCTGCTGGGCCAGGCCAACCACGCGCTGTACAAGGCGTTCGAGCGCCACGTCAGCGCCGCCGGCCTGACCTCGCTGGAGTGGCGGGTGCTGGCCACGCTGCATGAAAGCGACGCCGTGCCCGTCAGCGCACTCGCGCGTGAAGTGCTGGCCAAGCAGCCCACCGTGACCAAGCTGGTGCAACGCATGGCCGCCCAGGGCTGGCTGGCGCTGCAGGCCGATCCGGCGGATCAGCGCCGCACGCTGGTTGCGATCACACCCGCCGGTTGCGAGAAGGTGGCACCGCTGCTGGCACAGGCGCAGGCGCACGAGGAGCGCACGCTGGAATCGCTCAGCCCCATCGAGGCGCACGTGCTCAAGACGCTGCTGGCGCGGCTGGCGGGGTGCGACAACCCGCCAGCCGCACAATCAACGCCGCCTGGAACTTCCGGAACCGCATGAACACCCGCCACGACCATCTCGACGCCACCGCCACCTCGCTGCTGCTGGTGTGCTGCCTGTTCTGGGGCTTTCAGCAGGTGCTGGTGAAGGCCACGTTGCCCGAGGTGCCACCGGTGTTCCAGGCGGCTTTTCGGTTTGCGGGGGCCACGCTGCTGCTGTGGCTGTGGTGCCGCTGGCGCGGCGTGTCGCTGATGGCGCGCGATGGCTCGCTGCGCGCGGGGTTGCTGGCCGGCGCGCTGTTCGCGATCGAATTTGCCTGCCTCTACATCGGACTTCAGTACACAACAGCGTCGCGGCTGACGGTGTTTCTGTACACCTCGCCGTTCTGGGTAGCGGTCCTGGTGCCGTTTTTTGTGCCGTCCGAGAAGCTGCGGCCGCAGCAGTGGCTGGGGCTGATCTTCGCCTTCATGGCGGTGGTGTTTGCCTTGCGTGAAGGCTTCATGGCCTCGGGCGGGGGGCTCACCTGGCGCGGCGACCTGCTGGGCCTGGTGGCAGGCATGTTCTGGGGACTGACCACGGTGGTGATCCGCTCGACCTCGCTGGCGCGGGTGTCGGCCGAAAAGCTGCTGCACTATCAGGTGGCTGTCAGCGCGGTCACGCTGCCGGTGCTGTCGCTCCTCCTTGGCGAGCAATGGGTGTTTGAGTTCAGCGCCTTTGCGGCGACATCGCTCACACTGCAGACCGTGGTGGGCGCGTTTGCCAGCTACCTGACCTGGATGTGGTTGCTGGGGCGCTACCCGGCCACCAAGATATCGGCTTTCGTCTTTCTCACGCCGCTGTTCGCGCTGCTGTTCGGCGCGCTGTGGCTGCACGAGCCGGTCACGCCCAGCCTGCTGGCAGCGATGGCGCTGGTGGCCGGCGGCATCGTGCTGGTCAATCGCAGGCCGGGCTGAACGTCCGGGCGCCGGATCAGCGCCCGGACTTGCGAGCGCTGGCGCGGGCAAGACGGCGGGCCGAGCGGTCGATGAAGTCGCCGGTGGAGGCTTCGGCGCGCTTTTGCATCACGGTTTCGATGGCTTTGGCGGCCAGCGCGTCGGGCATCAGTTTCAGACCCAGGGGTTTGGGCATGTCGGCGCTGATGTCCAGCTCGTAAACGCCCCGGGTCCGCCTTGCGTCGCCGCTCAGGGCCAGACGGCTGGTGTATTGGCCATGCGCGCTCATCGAAAGCATCGTCACTTCGCCCGGCACCGGGTCGTGGCCCTCCAGCGGAGTGACGGACAGCGTGCGCGTCTTTTCGTCAAAGTGCGCGGCAATGTCGGTGAACAGTTCCACCTTGTACACGCCACGCACGGTGGTGCGGTAGCGCACCCGGTAGTGGCCGGGGCCGAGGTCGGCGCTGAGTGTCAGCTCGGGCAGGTCCGGCAGCAGCTGGCGGAAGTCGCGAAAGTGCGCCACCGCCACCGCCAGCGACACGGGCAGCTCGAAGGGGCGCGCAACGCAGGCGTGGACGTGGAGCATGGGGGAGGAGGGGCAGTTGCCGTTCGGGTAGCGGCATTGTGCGCGACGCTGCCTGCGGCTGGCGACGCCGGGTCCCGGCCGGGCTGCTGGCGCAGCGGTGGCTGCCATGGGCACAATGCGGGTTCCGGTTCCCGTTTGAGGTGTTTTCACATGCTTGCCTTTCTGCCCCCGGTCGTCCGGGGCTCCATCGCCCTGGTGCTGCTGGTCTTCAACACGCTGTTCTGGTGCGCGTTGCTGCTGACGCTGTCGCTGGTGAAGCTGGTGCTGCCGTTTGCGGCGGTGCGCAGGCTGATCGACCCGGCGCTCAACGCCATTGCGACCGCCTGGATCGCCTGCAACGGCGGCTGGATGCGGCTGACTCAGCGCACCGAGTGGGACGTGCAGGGCGTGGACGGCCTGAAGTACGCCGGCTGGTACCTGGTCAACTGCAACCACCAGTCGTGGGTGGACATTCTGGTGCTGCAGCGCGTGATGAACCGGCGTATTCCCATGCTGAAGTTCTTTCTCAAGCAGGAGCTGATCTGGGTGCCGGTGATCGGCCTGGCCTGGTGGGCGCTGGACTTTCCGTTCATGAGGCGCCATTCACGCGCCGCGCTGCGCGCCCGGCCCGAGCTGCGTCAGCAGGACCGCGAGACCACGCGCCGCGCCTGCCAGAAGTTTGCATTGGTGCCCACCAGCGTGATGAACTTTGCCGAGGGCACGCGCCGCACGCCGGCCAAGCACAAGGCGCAGTCTTCGCCCTACCGCCACCTGCTCAAGCCCAAGGCCGGCGCGCTGGCGCTGGCGCTGAACGCCATGGGCGCGCAGTTTCATTCGCTGATTGACGCCACCATTGCCTACCCCGGCGGTGTGCCGACGTTCTGGGATTTCCTCTGCGGCCGCGTGCCCCGCATCGTGCTGCGCGTGCGACAGCTGCCCATACCACCCGCGTTCTGCGAAGGTGATTACGACGGCGACCCCGAGTTCCGCGCCGAGATGCACCGCTGGCTGGCGCAGATCTGGGAAGACAAGGATGCGCTGCTCGACGAACTGCTGCGCAAGCCGGGTTGAATCTGCCCGGCGACGCCGGGTCAGTTGACTTTTGTCAAGATCCCCGCTGATGGGTTGGCTGAAACTCCTCTGCCTTCTGTTCAATGAAAGGGGAGTCAAGATGGCTGCAGCGAGAAAGTTTCCGGTCGCGATATTTCTGATGTTTGCATCGGTCGGTCTGGCTTCTTCCGCCGAGTTGCCGAAGGAAGGAAGCTACGACTACACAACCTGCTTCACCCGCAACAGCACGCGCATCGAGTATTCCAAGACCCACTTTGCGTACAGCCATGAAGACAGTGGCACAACTGTCAGCAAGTCACCGGGAGGGCCGTTCGACAATGAATCCGTCAGATGCGTGGGCATGACTGCATCGTTTGACGGCAAAAATTCAGGAAGCACGGTCTGCATGGCTGTCGCGGAGAACGGCGACAAACGGCTCACACGGTTCTGGTACGACAGCGAAGGCAAGTATCAGCGAGAGGAAGTGAGCGGCACCGGCCAATATGACGGCATGGTCACCACCGGGTCTGTCAAACGGGTCGGGGAGACCAAGCTGATCAAGGTCGGCACCACGCAATATTGCAATCAGGCAACCGGCACTTACAAGCTGAAATAGGCCGCCATCGAAACCCCGAACCTTCCCTGACCAATGCGCACCATGCGCTCATGAAAAAAGCCCCTTCTGCAAAGCAAATGGGGCTTTTTTATTGTTGGCCTGGGATGAACGCGAAGCGCCAACACGCAGTTTTTCAGGTCGCCTTGCCCTGAGCCGCCAGGTGCTGCTGCGCAAAGTCCACGTACCAGTTCAGACAACCGGGGTTGGCCATCGCATCGCGGTTGATCACCTTCTCCAGCGGCTGGCCCAGCAGCAGCTTCTTGATGGGCAGTTCCTGTTTCTTGCCCGACAGCGTGCGCGGGATCTCGGCCACCTGAAAGATCGCGTTGGGCACGAAGCGCGGCGACAGCGCGGTCTTGATCGCGTCGTTCAGCCGCGCCTTCATCGCCGCGTCGAGGGCCACGCCTTCGCGCAGCACGACGAACAACGGCATGTAGCTCTCGCGCCCCAGGTATTCAAGGTCGACCACCATCGAGTCCATCACTTCGGGCAGCGCCTCGATGGCGCTGTACAGCTCGCTCGTGCCCATGCGCAGGCCGTGGCGGTTGATGGTGGCGTCGGATCGCCCGTAGATCACGCAGCCCTCGCCACTGCCATCGGCCGCGCCAATGCGCAGCCAGTCGCCATGCCGCCAGACGCCGCCGGCGGATGCATCCAGGTCACCGCCACCAGGCTTTCGGCCGTGCCCGGGCGGGTACATCTCAAAGTAGCTAGCCAGGTAGCGTGCGTTGTCCTTGTCGCCCCAGAAGTACAGCGGCATCGACGGAATCGGCTGCGTGCAGACCAGCTCGCCCACCTCGCCGTATACCGGCTCGCCCTGTTCGTTCCACGCCTCCACCGCGCAGCCCAGCAGCCGGCACTGCATCACGCCCGGCTCCTGCGGCAATTCCCGGTGACCCCCGATGAAGGCACCCGCAAAGTCCGTTCCCCCTGAAATGTTGCACCACCAGATGTCGCCCCCACGGTCGCTCACTGCGTGTAGCTCCCTGCCCCCCGAGGGGGC
>JACSRS010000213.1 GCA_014879655.1 Burkholderiaceae bacterium | reverse complement strand
GAATGCCGCGAGCCGGCGGTGCTGGTGGCCGGCGAGGCGGCCAATGCGCCCGAGGCGGTGGCGCTGCTGGCGCGCGAGCGTTTTGACGTCGCCCTGCTCGACATTCACATGCCGGGCGCTGACGGGCTGAGCCTGGCGCGCTCGCTGCGCGAACTGCCGCAGCCGCCGGCGGTGGTGTTCGTCACCGCGCACGCCGGCCACGCGCTGCAGGCTTTCGAGGTGGAGGCGCTGGACTACCTGACCAAGCCGGTGCGGGCCGAACGCCTGCAGGCGGCGCTCCTGAAGGTGCAGCGTTTGGCCCTGCTGCGCGAATCGGCGCCGGCTGACAATTGCGAAGACGCCTTGCTGATACAGGAGCGCACCCGCACCGAACGGATTCCGCTGGCCGAGGTGCTGTATTTCAAGGCCGAGCAAAAGTACGTCACCGTGCGAACCGCCACGCGCAGCCACATTCTGGACGGCACGCTGGGCGAACTGGAGGCGCGCTACGGCGCGCGCTTCATGCGCATCCACCGCAACGCGCTGGTGGCGCGCCACGCGCTGCGGGCACTGGAGCGGCACGTCGACCTCGAAGAAGGCGAAGGCTGGGCCGTGCGGCTGGCGGGGATCGACGAAGCGCTGGCGGTGTCGCGCCGGCAGGTGCCGGCGGTGCGCGAGGCGCTGGGCACGAGCGCCTGAGGGCCGGGCACGAATGCCCGGATCAGTCCTCAATCAATAGCTGAAAGGCACCATTTGACGCTGGGTTGGCGCCAAAAACACTGAAAATCAGTCGACTTTGGCGCCTGAGGTCTTCACGACTTTTTCGTATTTGGCGCGTTCCACATCCAGAAAGCCGGCAAAGGCCTCCGGTGTGCCCGGCGCGGGCTCGGCCAGCAGCAGGGCGAACTTGCTTCGGGTCTCCGGCGCGTTCAGCGCTGCGACAAAAGCCTGGTTCAGCCGGGCGATCACGTCCTTGGGCGTACCAGCAGGAGCGACCAGTCCCCACCAGGTGTCGATCTCGAAGCCCTTGAGCGTCTCGGACACCGGCGGCACGCCGGGCAGCGCCGGGCTGGTTTTGGCGGTGGTGACGGCCAGCGCCTTGAGCTTGCCGCTCTTGATGTTGGGCGCCGCGGTGGCGAGGTTGTCGAAGTTGAAGTCGACCTGACCCGACAGCAGCGCCAGCTGCGCCGGGTTGCCGCCGTTGTAGGGAATGTGCACCGCGAAGATGCCCGCATCGCGCTTGAACATCTCGCCGGCCAGGTGGCCCGCGCTGCCGTTGCCGCCACTGCCATAGTTGAGCTTGCCAGGGTTGGCCTTGCCGTAGCGGATCAGGTCGGCCACGGTGTGGATGTTCAGCCGGTTGGCGGTGTCGGCATTCATCACCAGCACATTGGGCACGCGCAGGATCTGCGTGACCGGCGCGAAGTCGGTGGCCGCGTTGTATGGCATCTTCGAATACAGCCACGGGTTGATGGCATGGGTGGCCACCGCCGCAATGCCGATGGTCAGGCCGTCCGGCGCGGCCTTGGCCACGGCGTCGGCGCCGATGTTGCCGCCCGCGCCGGGCTTGTTTTCAATGATCACCGTACCCAGCGAGGTTTTCACCTGATCGGCCAGCAGCCGCGCGGTGACGTCGATCGGGCCGCCGGGTGCGTAGGGAACGATCAGCCGGATCGGCTTGCCCTGGGCCATTGCGGCCGGGCTGACAAGGGCAGCTGACAGTGCCAGCGACGAGAGGAGGAGGTTTCGGCGTTTCATGGGCGCTATTGTGCAAAGGTATGACGGGCTCGCCAGTGTGGCAATCCCTTAGCGGGCGGCCGGGTTCAGGCCGCTGCTGCGGCTTCGCGCGCCTTGTCGGCTTCGGAGGTGAACGAGTCGGCAAAGAACTCGTCTTCCGGCAGGCCGGCCAGCCTGGTGAAATCGGCGCGGGCCGAATCCACGACGATGGGCGCGCCGCAGGCGTAGACCTGGTGACCCGACAGGTCGGGCAGGTCTTCCAGAACGGCGCGATGCACAAAGCCGGTGCGGCCGGTCCAGCCGTCTTCGGGCAGGGCGTCGGAGATGACGGGCACGTAGCGCAGCTGCGGCATGGCCAGCAGCTCGGCCCGCACCCAGTCGTCCATGTACAGGTCCTGCGGGCGCCGGCCGCCCCAGTAAAGCGTGGCCGGCCGGGTGATGCCGGCAAACTGCAGGTGCTCGATCAGCGCCTTGATCGGCGCGAAACCGGTGCCCGAGGCCAGCAACACGATGGGCTTGGTCGAATCCTCGCGCAGGAAGAAGCTGCCGTGCGGGCCTTCGACGCGCTGGATTTCCTTTTCCTTCATCGCGCCAAAAACGTGGTCGGTGAACTGGCCACCCGGCATGTGGCGGATGTGCAGGTCGATCATCGGCGCGACTGAGCCGCCCGGCAGGGTCTGCATCAGCGTGTGCGGGGCGTTGGCCATGCTGTAGCTGCGCCGCGAGCCGTCTCGCAAAATGAATTCGATGAACTGGCCGGCGTGGTACTGCATCGGCTCGTTGGCCGGCAGTTGCAGCTTGACCGCCATCACGTCGGGCGACAGGCGCTCCAGGCTGGCCACGCGCGCCGGCATTTTTTTGATCGGAAAGGCGCCCGCCTCGGTGACCTGGCGCGACTCCAGCACCACGTCGCTGTGCGCCACGCCGCAGCAGGTCAGCACGTAGCCGGCCGCCTCTTCCGCCGCTGACAAGGCCTTGGACTGGTGCGGGCCGTGCACCACGGTGCCGTCGAGCTTGCGGCACTTGCACGAGCCGCAGGCGCCATCCTTGCAGCCATAGGGCAGGCCGATGCCCTGGCGGATGCCGGCCAGCAACATGGGCTCGCCGGCTTCGGCGCTGAAACTGCGCCCGCTGGGCTGGACGGTGATGGTGAAGGTCATGGCTTGGGTATCCTCAGGCAAAAGCCAACTGAACGGGAGCGCCGATTTTGCCTTCAAACCAGAACCCCCTGGGCGCGCTGCCGGCGCGCTTTCGCCGTGAGCGGTTGCTGATCGTCGGCTGCGGCGACATCGGTAAGCGTGTGCTGCGCGACGTGGCCGGGCGGGTTCGGGTGCTGGCGCTGACGTCTTCACCGGCCCGGCGCAGCGACCTGCGCGCGCGCGGCGCGCGGCCGCTGGTGGGCAATCTGGATGCGCCCGCCACACTGACGCGACTGGCGGGTATCGCGACCCGTGTGCTCCACCTGGCACCGCCGCCCGGAGAAGCGGGCGCCGGCGGCGCCGACTGGTGGCGCGATCCGCGCACGCTGGCGCTGTTGCGCGCGCTGCGCCGGCGCTCGCCGCCGGTGGCGCTGGTTTATGCCTCCACCAGCGGCGTCTATGGCGATTGCCGCGGCGAGCGGGTGGCCGAGACCCGGCCCGTTGCGCCGCGCACCCCGCGCGCGCAACGCCGCGTCGATGCCGAGCGGGCCGTGCGCTTCTTTGGGCGATCGGGCGTGCGCACCAGCATCCTGCGCATCCCCGGCATCTATGCGCCCGACCGCGCCGGTGGCACGCCGCGCGAACGGCTGCTCAAAGGCACACCGGTGCTGGACGCGCGCGACGACGTCTACACCAATCACATCCACGCGGACGACCTGGCGCGCGCCTGCCTGGCAGCGCTGTGGCGCGGCAAGTCTCAGCGCGTGGTCAACGTCAATGACGACTCGGCGCTGAAAATGGGTGACTATTTCGACCTGGCGGCCGATCTGTACGGCCTGCCGCGCCCGCCTCGCCTGCCTCGCGACGCCGCGCAGGCGACGCTGCCGCTGGGGTTGCTGAGTTTCATGAGCGAATCGCGCCGGCTGGACAACACGCGGCTGAAGAACGAGCTGAAGCTGAAGCTGGCCTGGCCGACCGTCGCTGCCGGATTGGTCATCAAAGAATAGCAACAAACTACGTTTCGACGCTGGGAATTTCCATATTTTATTGAAAACTTTCGGGAAAATGGCGCAGGGGTACCCGGGTTTTTCAGCGGTGCAGGCGCAGGCCGGTGACACAGCCCGGCTGTCATGCAGGTTACTGCCGGCAGGTGCATCAGCCGCATCGCCGGCTTACAGTCCTTGCAAGCCCGCACCAGGTTGACCTGCCGTTGATATCG
>JACSRS010000040.1 GCA_014879655.1 Burkholderiaceae bacterium | reverse complement strand
GTGCGGGGGTCGAACCCACGACAAACGGATTAAAAGTCCGCTGCTCTACCAACTGAGCTAACGTCCCGAGTGTTGCCATGAAATCTTCCAATTTCGCTGCAGCACAGCCTTGAATTATAGCGTGTTTTTTTGACGTTTTCGCCTGCCGTTTGCCAGTTGATCCAACAGCCACCCCGCAGCGCACAGCCCGAAGGTCGCGGTCACGCTTACTACCGAGCCATATCCGTGGCAATTCAGCGAACCGTCTCCTTCCACAACACAGGCCGCGTCGGGGGGCGCCACGGATTCGCGGCTGAACACACAGTTGACGCCGATTCTCTTGTCACCTCTTGCCGCGCCAAATTCTTTTCGAAGACGGTAGCGCAACTGAGCCAGCAAGGGGTCGTGCGTCACGACGGCCAGGTCGTCGATTTCGACCTTGTGGGCAAACCGCTTTCCGCCCGCCGCCCCGACCGTGATCAACGGTACAGTCCGTTCCATGCACCTGGCCGCAATTGCAGCCTTGGCCCGGACCTGGTCAACCGCATCGATCACCGCATCGATGGAGCCATTCAGCAGCGCGGGCCAGTTATCCGGCGTTACGAAATCTTCGACGCAATGAACACGGCAACCGGGATGAATGCCGGCAATCCGCTCGCGCATCGCCTGCACCTTGGCCTGGCCGAGGGTGGCTGAAGTTGCATGCACCTGTCGGTTGACGTTCGATTCAGCCACGTGATCCAGATCAATCAGGGTCAGGCTGCCGATGCCACTTCGGGCCAGTGCTTCAGCCGCCCAAGAGCCGACGCCGCCAACACCCGCAATGGCCACGTGCGCGTTCCGAATGCGGGCCGCTCCGTCGGGCCCGTACAGACGGGCCAGCCCGCCGAAACGCCTTTCAAGATCGGCGTCTGTCGAAACTTCGTCCGCGATCAAGCCATGCGCTCCAGGCGCCAGTTCTGATAGCGGAAAGCCAGCACGGCGCCGCCAATGATGCCGGCCACGGCCACAAAACTGGTGATGCTCAGCGTCGAGACACCGCTGAGGCCCTGCCCCACAGTACATCCCATGGCTGTCACGCCACCGATGCCCATCAACATGGCACCCACCAGGTGATTGGAGAGGTCCTCCACATCGCGAAAGCCTTCCCAGCGGAAGCTGCGCCCGGCCAGCGCCTGGATGGCAGCGCCAACGATGACGCCCGCGACAGAGACGATGGCGATCGTGAGCACCTTGCTCTTGTCACTGAACAGGATCAGCCAGTCCAGCGTGTAGGCCATGGGCGCGGTGAAGGTCAAGGCTTCCATCCGACCCGAATTGGTGGTCAAAAATACCTCCTGAAGCGTTTCGGGGTGCTCAACGACGTAGCCCAGACGCCCACTGATCCACCACATCGCGACCACGACAGCACCGATACCCAGGCCAGCCAGCAAATTGTCTGCGTTGAAAAAATCCTGCCCCGCAAAGGCCCAGACGATGAGCGCGCCACCGATCACCACGGCCAGCGCCAGACCAGCGAGCGCCGGATTCCAACCCGCCAGCGACGACGTGATAGCCGTCAGCGAGGTGCCACCGGGCATCTCCAATGCAATGCGGTCCACGGTCGAAACCCGCAGCACGGCTGTGATGCCTTTGAGCGTGGCAAAGGCAGCAATCCCCATCACGACAAACACCACCAGCGACTTGAGGTTGCCGCTGCCGATGCGCACCAGGGTCTTGCTGCCGCAACCTGACGCCAGCACCATGCCAAAACCGAACAAGGCGCCACCGGTCAGGGCCGACAACCACATCCAGCGCGTGGAGGCATACAGGCTCTTGCCCGGGTCGATCCAGCCTGCCCAGGCCAGCAAGGCGAAGCCGATCATGGCGACCCCCACCGCCAGTCCCCATTGGCGCATTCGCGTCCAGTCGCCGATATTGACCACGTCGCTGATCGCGCCCATGGTGCAAAAGTGCGTCCGTTGCGCGATGGCACCAAACAGGAGGGATACAAAGAAAGCGGCCCAAAGCACCTGGTGGGCGCGCGCGGTGATGTCTGAAACGTCCATCCGGCGATTCTAGGGGGAGCAGCCGGTTACCGCCGGAGGTCCGGCGGGCGACCCCTGCAACGGGCGCATCCGTTAACGGATGCGGGCCAGACGGTCTTTCGCTGCCTGGGTGGCTTCGGATTGCGGGTAGATCCGGATCAGGTCTTCCAGCGTGCGGCGAGCGGCCTTTGGATCCTTCAGTTCGATCTGGCAGTTGGCAATGGACAACATGGCCTCGGGAGCGCGGGCGTGATCCGGCGCGAGCGTCAGCATGTTGCGGAAATTTGCCACCGCCTCCTTGTAATCGCGCGTCGCATACTGGGCGTTACCCAGCCAGAACAGCACCGACGGGTAGTAGCCGCTCTTGGGATAACGCTTGGCAAAGGCCAGCAAGGTCGTCTGCGCACCCGCGAAGTCCCCGCTGCGGAACAACGCCAGCGCGGCGTCATAGTCGGATTTTTCGCCCGGCCCGGCGACGAACTCGCGCCCATCCACCGATACCTGCTGAGGTTCGACCGATTTCAGCCGGTCTTCAAGTCCCTTGTTCAGTCGCTGGGCGTCGGCGAGTTCTTTGGCCAGTCGCGCCTGTTCACGCGTTACCGTTTCATCCTGACCGCGCAGACGGGCCACTTCGCCTCTGAGCGTCTCGATCTGGTTCTGCAGATCAAGCATCGAGCGGCGCAGTTGCAGGTTGTCGTCAGTCAGCTGCTTCAGCGACGCATCCGTCACTGCCTTCTGCGTGTCAACCCGCTGCCGCAATTCGAGAATGGCCGTGCGAGCTTCGTCGTCTCCGAACAGCGCAGCTTGGGCCATTCCGGCAACGCCCATCAACATCAGCGCCACAAAGCCGGCACGAAGCGTGCCGGGAACCGAGCGCGCGATCACTTGTAAGTCACCTCGACGCGCCGGTTCTGGGCCATCGAAGCTTCATCCGAACCGGGCACCGCCGGCTTTTCCTTGCCGAAGCTCACGGCCTCCATCTGGGCGGAAGACACACCGAGCAGCGCCATCGCTCGCGCCACAGCTTCGGCGCGGCGCTGCCCCAGGGCGAGGTTGTATTCGCGACCGCCGCGCTCGTCGGTGTGACCTTCGAGCATGGCTTTGCTCTTGGGGCTCCTCTTGAGGTAGTTGGCCTGAATCTCGATCACGCCCTGGTACTCCGGCTTGATCACGAAACTGTCGAAATCGAAATAAACGATGCGCGGTCCGGCCGGGCCGGGGCCGGCGGCGCCACCAGCGCCTACGTCCACCGGCTTGACGGTCGACTGCCCCGCCGCGCCAGTATTGGCGCCCGCACCAGCGCCTGGAACGGCCTTGGTCGACTGATCTTCCACCGGCGCAGGATCGAGCTTGACGTTGGAACCACAGCCGGCCAACACCGCCACCAGAGCCACACTCCACAACCATTTCTTCATTGCAAACTCCTTTTTCATGATCATTTCTGGAACGGACCCCAGCTGGGCTCCCGTATATCGCCTTCCTGTCCAGCCAATCGCGCCTTGATCTTGCCATCCACAGTGGTGGTCATCAGCGCTTCCCGGCCCTGTTGCCGCGTCGCGTAGACGATCAGCCGGCTGTTGGGTGCAAAGCTCGGGCTTTCATCGGCGGTGGTATCCGTGATCGCGCTGACCACCCCTGACCCAAGTTCCATTACATGAAGCTTGAACTGACCGTCAACTCGCGACACATAGGCCAGATAACGGTCATCTGCGCTGACCGAGGGCGAAATGTTGTAGCTGCCCGTGAAGGTCACCCGCTCGGCAGGGCCACCAGCGGCAGGCATGCGATAGATCTGCGGCGCACCACCGCGGTCACTGACGAAGTAGATCGTGCGCCCGTCGGACGAGAACACCGGCTCGGTATCAATGCCCGGCGACTGGGCCAGACGGCGGGGCTCACCGCCGTTCACATCCATCACATAGAGCTGGGATCCGCCATCCCGGCTGAGCGTCATGACCAGCGAACGCCCGTCCGGCGCCCAGGCCGGGGCGCTGTTGGAGCCGCGGAAATTGGCGAGCAGCCGGCGCTTGCCGGTGGCAATGTTGTGGACGTAGATCACCGGCTTGCGCGACTCGAAAGACACATAGGCCAACTGATCCCCTGCCGGTGACCAAGCCGGCGAAATGATGGGTTCCGGACTGGCCAGCGCGACCTGGGCGTTTTCGCCGTCAGCGTCGGCCACCCAGAGGCTGTGTTGCCGCCCGGACTTGGTGACATAGGCGATCCGAGTGGAAAAAACACCCTTGTCGCCGGTGAGCTTTTCATAGATCGCGTCGGCAATGCGGTGCGAGACCAGCCGCAAGTCCGCAGCAGGGACGGCGAAGTTCTGCCCCCCCAGATCCTTTCCCTGCACCACGTCCCACAAACGGAAACGAACATCGTACCGACCATCCGCCAGGCGGGTGACGGAGCCGGTCGCGAGGGCGTCAGCGCTGCGCTGGCGCCAAAGCGCAAGGTCGGGCCGGCTGGTGTCATCGAGTGCAGGACCGGTCGCGTCGACCGATTTGAACCGGCCGCTGCGTTCCAGATCGGCCAGGACCACTGCGCTGATACGAACCGGCGCCTGGCCCTCGCCACGGAAAGGGGCGATCGCGATGGGCAACTGCGTCAGGCCGACGCCTGACACCTCAACCCGGAACTGCCCCCGGGCTGGCCAGACAGCGGCGCCCAATAGCGCAGCCACAACGGTTCGGCGGTGATAAAAGAAACGGGTATCAGGCTTGAGGTGGAGATTCATGCAGCGGGTGAAACGCGAAACAGCGGGGTTGCGCAGGCCCCTATGTTACATGCTCACGATGACTCCCGGTGACCCGTTGTAACAGCGGGCCCGAAGGCCACCGAGAGGGAGACGTAGAATGCCGCAGTCCATGCCGCCACCCGAATCACCACCCGCCCAACCCCAGCGCACGTTGATCCAGCGGTTGCGTCGAATGACGGCCTACTTCGGCGTGCAGCGAAAAGTCTGGGCGCTGGCCATCTTCGCGACAGCCATTGCCGCCGCGACCGAGCCGATGATCCCGGCGACGCTGAAATTCCTGCTGGACCAGGGGATTTCAGACAACACCTTGCCACTGTGGATGGTGCCACTGTCGCTGGTCGGACTTTTCACGGTGCGCGGTATTGCGAATTTCGTCAGTCAGTACGCGCTGGCCCGTATTGCCAATGACGGCATGCTGGACCTGCGTCAGGCGATGTTCAACCGCCTGCTGGACGCCCGGCTGGACCTTTTTTCGCGGCAATCGGCCAGTGCGCTGTCGAACACCGTCGTCTACGAGGTGCAGACCGGTGCCGGCCTGCTGGTGCAGTCGTTGGTGGGGATCACTCGCGATTCGTTCACGATGGTGGCGTTGCTCGTCTACCTTCTCTACTTGAACTGGAAGCTGACCCTGGTGGTATTCATCCTCGGGCCTGGCATGGCCTGGATCATGAAAGCCCTGTCCAAGCGCCTGTACCAGCTGACCAAGTCGAGCCAGCACGCAACCGATGAACTGGCCTACGTGGTCGAAGAAAACGTGCTGGCGCACCGCATGGTCCGCCTGCACAACGCGCAACACGGGCAGGCCGAGCGCTTCAGGGGCTTGAGCCGGCGCCTGCGACAGCTCGCCATCAAGTCCACCATTGCCTCTGCGGCGATGTCGCCGCTGACTCAGAACGTCGCCGCCGTGGCGCTGTCGGGCGTGATCGTCATCGCCATGTGGCAGAACCGGACCGGCGGCGGAGAAGTGGTCAGCGTGGGCGGTTTCATCGCCTTCATCGGCTCGCTGCTGCTGCTGATTTCTCCGATCCGGCGTCTGGCCGAGTCGGCCAACCCGGTCACCCGTGCCCTCGCGGCGCTGGAGCGGGGTCTGGACCTGATGGACGACGTCAAGCCCGAAGTCTGCGGCAGCTACCGCCCCGCCAGCGTACAAGGCTCCATCGATCTGCGCAACGTCACGGTGGCCTACCGCGATGACAGCGCCGCAGCCCTTGCCAGTATCAGTCTCGAGGTCAGACCAGGCGAAGTTGTGGCACTGGTCGGGCCTTCAGGTGCAGGCAAGACCACGCTGGTCAACCTGTTGCCGCGCTTCGTGCTGGCGCAAAGCGGCGACGTGTTGCTCGACGGTGTCGATGTCTCCGAATGGGACCTGACCACGCTGCGCCAGCAGTTCGCAATGGTCAGCCAGGACGTGGTGATGTTCAACGACACCGTGGCCGCCAACGTGGCCTTGGGTGCGAACATCGACCGCGAGCGGGTCGACGCCTGCCTGGCAGCCGCAAATCTGGCTGACCACGTGGCTACGCTGCCGCTGGGCATGGACACGGTGGTCGGCCATAACGCCACGCAGCTTTCGGGCGGCCAGCGCCAGCGCCTGGCGATTGCGCGCGCGCTGTACAAGGACGCGCCGGTGCTGATCCTGGACGAGGCCACCTCGGCGCTGGACGCCGAATCGGAGCGGCTGGTGCAGCAGGCCCTGCAGCGCCTGATGACCGGACGCACCACACTGATCATTGCGCACCGGCTGTCGACCATCGAGCACGCCGACCGCGTGGTGGTGATGGAGCGCGGCCAGATCGTCGAGTCCGGCTCCCACGCCGAACTGCTGGCGGCCGACGGCCTTTACGCCCGGTTGCAGCGGCACGGTGCGGCCGCCGCCGACATCATTGACGACACGGCCCAACCGGAGCCGCCAGCCGGCGCTGCCGGATGACTTTGCCTCAGAGCAGCACGATGTCGTACTGCTCCTGCCCCATGGCCGACTCGCTCTGAAGTGAAATCGGCTTGCCTATGAATTCGCTCAGCCCGGCCAGATGCGGACTTTCCTCGTCGAGCAGCAGCTCGATCACCCGCGGCGATGCCACGATGCGAAATTCGCGCGGGTTGAACTGGCGCGCCTCGCGCAGGATTTCTCGCAGGATGTCGTAGACCACGCTGCGCGCCGTCTTCACATGGCCCAGCCCCTGGCAGGTCGGGCAGGCTTCGGTCAGCATGTGTGCCAGTGATTCGCGCGTGCGCTTGCGCGTCATCTCGACCAGGCCCAGTTGCGAGTAGCCACCGACCACCGTCTTCACCCGGTCGCGCGCCAGTTGCTTGCGGAACTCCGACAGCACGGCATCGCGATGGTCTTCGCGCACCATGTCGATGAAGTCGGCGACGATGATGCCGCCGAGATTGCGCAGTCGAAGCTGGCGGGCAATCGCCTGCGCAGCCTCCAGATTGGTCTTGAAGATCGTGTCATCAAAACTGCGCGCACCCACATAACCGCCGGTGTTGACGTCGATGGTGGTCAGCGCCTCGGTCTGATCGACGATCAGGTAGCCCCCGGATTTCAGTTCCACCCGTCGGCCCAGTGCCCGGGCGATCTCTTCGTCGATCGAGAACAGGTCAAAGATCGGCCGCTCGCCCTTGTAGTGCTGCAGTCGCCCGGCTGCGGCCGGCATGAACTCGCGCCCGAAGGCCATCAAGGCGTCGAACTGTTCGCGCGAATCGAGCCGGATCGACTGTGTGCCCTCGCCCACCAGGTCGCGCAGCACGCGCTGCAGCAGGTTCAGGTCCTGATGCAGCAGCGACTGCGGGGGCAGCCGCATTGAGGCCTCGCGGATGCGGGCCCAGGTCTTTCGCAGATAGGCGATGTCTTCGGCCAGTTCAGGGTCGGTGGCATCTTCGCCGTTGGTGCGCAGGATGAAGCCCCCGCCGGCACTGCCAGCCAGGGCCTGCAGACGCTCTCGCAGCTGCTCGCGCAGCGTCAACGGAATCTTCTGCGAAACGCCGATGTGCTTGTCCTGCGGCAGGAAGACCAGCAGCCGCCCGGCCAGACTGATCTGCATGGACAGCCGCGCACCCTTGCTGCCGATCGGGTCCTTGATGACCTGCACCATCAGCGCCTGGCCCTCAAATACCTGCTTTTCGATGGGAATCGGCGTCGCGGGCGGCCGCGGCAGCCCGTTTGCATCGAGTTCCGGCGAACGCCCCACCGCATGGCCGCCCATCAGGTCGGCCACATGCAGGAAAGCGGCGCGCTCAAGGCCGATGTCGATGAACGCGGACTGCATGCCCGGCAACACCCGAACCACCTTGCCCAGATACACATTGCCGACCAGGCCCCGCTCCAGCGTCCGTTCGACATGCAACTCCTGCACGGCGCCGTTCTCGACCACTGCCACGCGGGTTTCCTGGGGCGACCAGTTGATCAGGATCTCTTGTTGCATGGCAGGCAAAGCGGCTTTCGGAAAATATCAACAGGAAAAACCGGCCCGCCGCAACAGCGACGCGGTTTCAAAAACAGGCAGTCCCATGATGCCAGAGTAGCTGCCGCTGATGTGCGAGATGAACGTTGCCGCCCGCCCCTGCACCGCATAGGCGCCCGCTTTGCCCAGTGGCTCGCCGGTGGCCACGTAGGCCTTCACGACAGTCGGCGCCAGGTCCGCAAACCGCACCCGCGAGTCGCTCAGCGCGGTCAGCCGCTGCTGGCCAGCCTGGAGCGCAACCGCTGTCAGTACCCGGTGCGTGCGGCCCGACAGTTCGGTCAGCATGCGAACGGCGTCAGCCGCGTCTTCGGGTTTGCCGTAGATGACCCGTCCCAGCGCCACCGTGGTATCCGCGCACAACACCGGCGCTGCGGGCAGGCCACGCCGTTGCAAGCGTGCGAGCGCGGCGTCGAGCTTGGCCAGCGTGACACGCTGCACATAGCGGGCCGGCGCCTCGCCCGGCCGCACCGCTTCGAGCGCCTCCGCGTCTTCCGCGTCGTCGGGTAGCAGGAACCGGATGCTCACGCCCATCTGTTCCAGCAGTTGCTGGCGGCGCGGGCTCTTGGAAGCGAGATAGATGAAGTCGGCGGGCATGGCGCTTGTCGGTGAAGAAAAAAGAAAGCGGGCTTGCTGAGGGCAACGGCCGCGCGCACGGCCGTGCGCCCGAGTACCCGATCGCGCCCCTCACTCCCGATGATAGGGATGGTGGGCGTTGACCGACCAGGCCCGGTACAGCTGCTCGATCAGCAGCACCCGGACCATCGCGTGCGGCAGGGTCAGGTCCGACAGGCGGATGCGCTCGGTAGCAGCGTCGCGAAACGCCGGCTCCAGCCCGTCCGGGCCACCAATCACCAGCGCAACGTCGTCCGAGGCCAGCTGCCAGGCCTTGAGCTTTTCGGCCAACGCCACCGTGGTCAGCGAGGTGCCCCGTTCATCCAGCACAACGGTGCGGGCGCCGCGCGGGATGGCCGCCTCGATGCGCTGGCGCTCGGCCGCGTAAAGCGACTCCAGCGATCGTGAACCGCGCGGTTCGGTCTTGACGGCCTTGAGCTCCACCTTCAGTTCCGGCGGGAAACGTTTGGCGTAGTCCTTCCACGCCGCCTCCGCCCAACCGGGCACTCGCACGCCGACAGCGACGATCAGCAGCTTCACGGCGCTGATGCCTCAAGTTTTGCCGGCAGGCTTCTTCCTGGCCGCTGAAGCGGCTTTGGGTGCGGCTTTCGAAACCGCCTGGGTTGCGGGTTTCCGCGTGGCGGCTTTCTTTGCGGCGACCGGTTTCGCCGCTGGTGCGTTCACGACGACCTTTGTGGCTACCGCGCGTTTGGCGGGCGCCTTGCGAGCCACAGGGGCTTTGGCATCCACTTTGTTTTTTATAGCAGGAACCGACTGTTTCACGCTGGCATTGGCCGATTTTCGGTCTGAAATCGGGGTTTTGGAGGCGCGCAGGGTGGTCAGCTTCTTGTCTGTGCCGGCCGGCTTGGCCGACCCGCCCTTGTCGCCGGCCGCCTTTGCCGGGGCCGGTTTGGCTGCACCAAGTTTCAGCCGGACCGGTTTTTCGCCCCAGATTTCTTCCAGGTTGTAGTACTGCCGGATGGCCGGCTGCATCACGTGGGCCACGGCCGCGCCACAGTCGACAATGATCCATTCACCGTTGTCTTCCCCCTCGATGCGGGGTTTGGGGAAACCGGCTTCGCGCACCTTGTCGCGCACGCTGGCCGCCAGCGCCTTGGTCTGACGGTTGGAAGCGCCGGAGGCAATGATCACCCGCTCGAACAGCGATGACAGGTGCTCGGTGTCGAACACCCGCAAATCCTGGGCCTTCACGTCTTCCAGGCCGTCGACGATGGCCCGCTGCAGTTTCTGGACGTCTTTTTTCTGGGATGAAGCGTTTTCAGTCATGGGGCAAGGTAGAGGTGATGTCGTTCAATATAACGCGCGACGCCGGGCGCAACCAGATGGTCGATCCGCTGGCAAGTGGCCACGCGCTGGCGGATTTCCGTGGCACTGACCGGCATGGCGGGCATGTGGAGCCGGACAAAACCACCCCCCGGGGGTTGAATATCGGGTATTTCAGGCAGAAATTCAACCTGATCCAGCGTCAAATCGTCGCGTGAAGCTATTGAAATTATAGCTAATTCGCGAATTTGCTGCCAGCGGCTCCAGCTGGGCAGCGCCCGCGCGTGGTCTGCACCCAGCACCAGCCAGAGTTGGGCCTGCGGCCATTGCGAGCGCAATTCGGTCAGCGTGTCGACCGTGTAGGTCGGCCCGGAGCGGTGCAATTCGCGGTCGTCCACCGTCACGGCGGGCAGATGGGCAAAGGCCAGGCGGGTCATTGCCAGCCGGTGCTGCGCCGGGCTGAGTGCTCGAGCCTTGTGCCATGCCTGCCCGGTGGGGAAGACCAGCAGGCGGTCCAGCTCCAGTTGCTCCACGGCCGCCTGAGCCAGCGCCACATGGGCATGGTGCGGCGGATCAAACGCCCCGCCGAACATGCCGATGCGCTGCGGGCGCGCGTTCAAACCCAGTCCTTGCGCACCAGAAAATGATTCAGCAGCCGCGCTTCGGCGCTGCCGGGCTCTGCCGCTCGCTGGTACGACCAGCTGACCAGCGGCGGCATCGACAGCAGGATCGACTCGGTGCGCCCGCCCGATTGCAGGCCGAAGTGGGTGCCGCGATCCCAGACGAGGTTGAATTCGACGTAGCGGCCGCGCCGGTACAGCTGGAACTCGCGCTCGCGCTCACCCCACGGCGTCTCGCGCCGGCGCGCGACGATGGGCAGATAGGCCGGCAAAAAGGCATCGCCCACCGACTGCATCAACGCAAAACCGTTGCCGAACCCGCCTTCAGCGAAATCGTCGTAGAAGATGCCGCCGACGCCCCGCTGCTCCTGCCGGTGTTTCAGGAAGAAGTACTCGTCGCACCAGGCCTTGAAGCGCGGGTACAGGCCGTCGCCCAGCGGGGTGACGGCGTCGCGGCAGACGGTGTGAAAGTGCTCGGCGTCTTCGTCGAAGCCGTAGTACGGCGTCAGGTCCATGCCGCCGCCAAACCAGCAGACCGGCGGCTGACCCGGCGCGGTGGCGGCAATCATGCGCACATTCATGTGCACCGTCGGCACATAGGGGTTGCGCGGGTGAAAGACCAGCGACACGCCCATCGCCTCGAACGGCGCACCGGCCAGCTCCGGGCGATGCTGGGTGGCCGACGGCGGCAGCCGCGGCCCGGTCACATGCGAAAACCCGCAGCCGGCGCGCTCGAAAACCGCACCGCCCTCCAGAATGCGCGTGATGCCGTTGCCCTGCAGCGGCTCGCCCGCCGTTTTCTGCCAGGCGTCTTCCAGAAACTTTGCGCCGTCGGCCTCGCTGATCGCGCGGGTGATGCGGTCCTGCAAGGCCAGCAGGTAGTTTCGTACCTGAAACGTTTCAGTCTGCGACATGCTGCCCGATCCGGGAAATTACAAAAAAGGCGAACGGACCGCCGACCGGCATGCCCGGGCTTCGGACCCCGATCACGGCCGCACCGCCCGATGGCCAATGTCGGTGCGGTACTGCATGCCGTCAAAGTGGATGGCGCGGGCGGCGTCATAGGCCTTCTGCTGCGCCTGCTTCACCGAATCGGCCAGTGCGGTAACGCACAGCACCCGGCCACCGGCCGTGACGACCTCTTCGCCGCGCGGCGTCGTGCCGGCGTGAAACACCATCACATCGTCAGCATCAGCCGGCAGGCCGCTGATGCGATCACCCTTGCGCGGGTTCATCGGATAGCCGGCGGCGGCCATCACCACACCCAGCGCAGTTCGGCGGTCCCATTGCAGCTCGACCTTGTCGAGTTGCCCCGACGTTGCCGCCAGCAGCACGTCCAGCAGGTCGCTCTTCAGGCGCATCAGGATGGGCTGCGTTTCAGGGTCGCCCATGCGGCAGTTGAATTCCAGCGTCCGAGGATGGCCGCCTTCGTCGATCATCAGTCCGGCGTAGAGAAAGCCGGTGAAGGAAATGCCGTCTTTTTCCATGCCGCGGATCGTCGGCAGGATGATCTCGCGCATGGCGCGTGCGTGCACATCGGCTGTGACCACCGGCGCCGGCGAATAGGCGCCCATGCCACCGGTGTTCGGGCCTTCATCACCGTTGAGCAGGCGCTTGTGATCCTGCGACGTGGCCAACGCCACGACGTTGCGGCCGTCACACAGCACGATGAAGCTGGCCTCTTCGCCCTGCAGGAATTCCTCGATCACGACCCGCGCACCGCCCTCGTTGTGGCTCACGCCCAGCGTGTTGTCCAGCAGCATGAAATCAACCGCTTCGTGCGCCTGCGCCAGCGTGGTCGCCACGACCACGCCTTTCCCGGCGGCCAGGCCGTCGGCCTTGACCACGATCGGCGCACCTCGGGCGTCCACGTAGGCGTGCGCGGCGGCTGCATCGGTGAAGGTTTCGTAGGCCGCGGTCGGAATCGCGTGGCGTTTCATGAAATCCTTGGAAAACGCCTTGGAGCTTTCCAGCTGCGCGGCAGCTTTCGTCGGCCCGAAAACCCGCAGGCCATGGGCGCGAAACTCGTCGACGATGCCGGCCGCCAGCGGCCCTTCCGGGCCCACCACGGTGAGGCCGATTTTTTCGTCCAGCGCCCAGGCGCGCAGCGCCCGAAGGTCGGTGATCGGCACGTTCACCAGCAAATCGTCCCGCGCGGTGCCGCCATTGCCGGGCGCCACATAGACTTTCTCGACCCGCGCCGACTGTGCCAGCTTCCAGGCCAGCGCGTGTTCGCGCCCGCCTCCCCCCACGACCAGTACTTTCATTCCGCCCTTTCAGTCCGACAGCTCGGCGTTGTGGAAAACGTCCTGCACGTCGTCGAGGTCTTCGATCACATCCAGCAGTTTCTGCATGCGGGCAGCATCGTCGCCCGCCAGTTCAATGGTGTTTTCCGGGCGCATCGTCACTTCGGCCACCTCCGCCGTCAGGCCCGCGCCTTCGAGCGCCGTTTTCACGGCCTCGAACCCGCTCGCCGGTGTCAGCACCTCGATGGCACCGTCGTCGTGCGTGATCACGTCGTCTGCGCCAGCCTCCAGCGCCAGTTCCATCACCTGTTCTTCAGAGGTGCCGGGCGCGAAGATCAGCTGCCCGCAGTGCCGGAACTGGAACGCCACCGAGCCTTCGGTACCGAGGTTGCCGCCATATTTGCTGAAGGCGTGGCGAATTTCGGCCACGGTGCGCACCCGGTTGTCGGTCATGGTGTCGACAATGATGGCCGCGCCGCCGATGCCGTAACCCTCGTAGCGGATTTCTTCGTAGTTCACGCCTTCGAGGTTGCCGGTGGCCTTGTCGATGTTGCGCTTGACGGTGTCAGCCGGCATGTTGGCGGCCTTCGCTTTTTCGATGGCCAGGCGCAGACGCGGGTTGGCCGATGGATCGCCGCCGCCGGTTCGGGCCGCCACCATGATCTCGCGCACCACCCGGGTCCAGATTCGCTGACGCTTTTCGTCCTGTCTGCCCTTGCGGTGCTGGATATTTGCCCATTTGCTGTGGCCGGCCATCGGAAGTCCTCGGTGTTGATTTAACCTATCGGGCTTGATTTTACGTTTTCACCCTGTCAGGAACCCAACATGGCCGAACCGCTGCTGATCGCCCGAAATGCCTCTGTCGAATGCCTGCTGCTGCCGGGCCTGGCCAATCGCCATGGCCTGATCACCGGCGCCACCGGCACCGGCAAGACCGTCACGCTGCAAACGCTTGCCGACGGCTTCTCGAAAATCGGGGTACCGGTCTTCATGGCCGACGTGAAGGGCGACCTGACCGGCATCAGCCAGCCCGGCCACATCGGCGAAAAGATGGCCGCGGTGCTGAAAGAGCGCGGCATCGAGCCCCCCGCCTCTGCCGCCTGCCCGGTCACCTTGTGGGACGTGTTCGGCGAACAGGGCCACCCGGTGCGCGCCACCATCTCGGACATGGGGCCGCTGCTGCTGGCGCGCATGCTGAACCTGAACGAAACCCAGGCCGGCGTGCTGAACCTGGTTTTCAAGATCGCCGACGACAACGGCCTGCTGCTGCTGGACCTGAAAGACCTGCGGGCGATGTTGCAGTACGTGGGTGACAACGCTTCGACCTTCACCACGCAGTACGGCAACGTCAGTGCGGCGAGTGTCGGCGCCATCCAGCGCGGCCTGCTGCAGGTGGAGAGCCAGGGCGGCGAGCAGTTCTATGGCGAGCCCATGCTCAACATCAGCGACTTCATGCAGACCGACACCACTGGTCACGGCGTGGTCAACATTCTGGCCGCCGACAAGCTGCTGCAATCGCCCCGGCTGTACGCCACCTTCCTGCTGTGGATGCTGTCCGAACTGTTCGAACTTTTGCCGGAAATCGGTGACCCGGAAAAACCCAAACTGGTGTTCTTCTTCGACGAGGCGCATCTGCTGTTCAACGAAGCGCCCAAAGTGCTGGTCGAGCGCATTGAACTCGTGGTCCGGCTGGTGCGCTCCAAGGGCGTGGGTGTCTATTTCGTCACGCAGAACCCGCTGGACATCCCCGACAGCGTGCTGGGCCAGCTGGGCAACCGTGTGCAGCATGCCCTGCGCGCCTACACCCCCCGCGACCAGAAAGCGGTGAAAGCGACAGCGCAGACCATGCGCCAGAAGCCGGGGCTGGACATCGAGACCGCAATCACTGAACTGGCCGTGGGCGAGGCGCTGATCAGCCTGCTCGACGCCAAAGGCCGCCCGGGCGTCACCGAGCGGGTTTACGTGCTGCCGCCTGGCAGCCAGATCGGGCCGATCGACACCGCCCAGCGGCAAGCGCTGTTGGCAAACTCGCTGGTGGCCGGCGTCTACGAAAAAGCGGTCGACCGCGAATCGGCCTACGAAAAACTCAAGGGCCGTACCGAAGCCGCCGCGGCAACGGCTGCCCCGCCGGGGCAAGCACCGGCGGGCGCACAGCCGGAAGGCGGCGGCTGGCTGGGCGGGCTCAACGACGTGCTGTTTGGCACCACCGGCCCGCGCGGCGCCCAACACGACGGGCTCGCGCAAACCATGGCCAAGTCGGCGGTGCGCACCATCGGCTCCACCGTGGGCCGCGAAATCATTCGTGGCGTTCTCGGCGGCATCTTCGGTGGCAAGAAACGCTGAACATAGGAAAACCGAGTCATGAACCAGGTCCATCACATCCGCCACCCGCTGGTACAGCACAAACTGACGCTGATGCGCCGCAAGGACGCGAGCACCAACACCTTTCGCCATCTGCTCAATGAACTGAGCGCGCTGATGGCCTACGAAATCACCCGCGACATGCCGGTGCAGGACATCGAAATCGAAACACCGCTGGAAACCACCACCGGGCAGGTGATCGATGGCAAGAAGCTGGTGCTGGTGTCCATCCTGCGCGCCGGCACCGGCATTCTGGACGGCATGCTCAGCGTGGTGCCGGGTGCGCGCGTGGGCCATGTGGGCCTGTACCGGGACCCCAAAACGCTGCAGGCGGTGGAGTACTACTTCAAGATGCCGTCCAACATGGAGGAGCGCGACGCCATTCTGGTCGATCCGATGCTGGCCACGGGCAATTCGGCTGTTGCCGCGATCGACAAGGTCAAAGCGCTGAAGCCCCGCTCGATCAAGTTCTGCTGCCTGCTCACCTGCCCGGAAGGCATCGCGACGGTGCACAAGTCCCACCCGGACGTACCCATCTACACCGCCGCCATCGACCGCTGCCTGAACGATCACGGCTACATCCTGCCGGGACTGGGTGACGCCGGCGACCGAATCTTCGGAACTTCCTGAACCCTTTGCCGGAGCCCCTCATGCGCCATTGCTCGCGACTCCTGCTCTCAAGCCGGCTCCGAGGCCTGACCCTGATGGTCCTGCTGGTGCTGACCGCGATGGCTGCACGAGCTGCGCCGTATCTGGACGAGACACCGCGCATGGCGGTGATGTCGGCGTTCGAGCCCGAGTGGAAGCTGCTACTGGCGCAGACCACGAACACCCGTCGCCATTCAGTCAACGGCGTCGAGTTCGTCACCGGCACGCTGCAGGGCCAGCCGGTGGTGCTGTTCCTGAGCGGAATCAGCATGATCAACGCGACGATGAACACCCAGCTGGTGCTGGACCGTTTTCGCGTCACGCACATCATCTTCAGCGGCATTGCCGGCGGCGTGAACCCGGCACTGGGCATGGGCGACGTGACGGTGCCGCAGCGCTGGAGCCCGTACCTGGAAGTGCTGATGGCCCGCGAGACCGCGCCCGGCCAATACAGCCCTCCGCCCTGGATGAACGACATCCAGTTGCCCAATTTCGGCATGATGCATCCGCGGCCCACCGAAACCCGCAATGCGGCGCGCCCGGCCGTCGAGCGCAGGAGCTGGTTTGACGTCGACGCAAAAATGCTGGACGTCGCCCGGAGCCTGGGCAGCATCGAGTTGCAAGCCTGTGGCGCCGCCGGCAAATGCCTGACGCACAAGCCGCAGCTGGTGGTGGGTGGAAACGGAGTCTCCGGCCAGGCGTTTGTCGACAACGCTGCTTTCCGCGACTACGCCTTCAGGACGTTCGAGGCCAACGTGCTGGACATGGAAACCGCTGCCACCGCCGTCGTCGCCTACAGCAACGGCGTGCCCTTCATCGCTTTCCGCTCACTCAGCGATCTGGCCGGCGGCGGCGAGGGCGCCAACGAGATGACGACCTTCATGTCGGTGGCGGCCGACAACTCGGCGCGGGTGCTGATGGCCTTCCTGGCGGCATGGAAGTGAACGATGCACCAGACTCAGGCGCTCAGATCCACATTTACAAAGGCCGCCGGATGATCCGAACTGTGCTGTTCGTGCTGCTCGCACTGGTGGTTGCCGCGGCGTTGGTCGTGCTGGCCGGACAACTGGGCCTGCTCGCCGGCCAGGCGCCCAGCCTGGGTGTGCGCGACGGGCGGCTGAAACCGCCGTCCAGAACGCCCAACAGCGTCTCCAGCCAGGCGCAGCTGTATCCGGATCATCCGCAAAAAGCCTATGCGGCAATCGCGCCGCTCAGCTTCAAAGGTGACCCGGCGAAGGCGATGACGACGCTGGCCCAAGTGCTGGCCGCACGGCCCGACTGCGAACTGAAACAGCAGACGCCCGATTACCTGTATGCGACCTGCCGGACGCAGCTGCTGAGATTCACCGATGATCTGGAGTTCGCACTCGATGCGCCTGCGGGCGTGATCCAGCTGCGTTCGTCCAGCCGACTCGGGCACGGGGACCGCGGCGTGAATCGCGCACGCATGGAAGCGATCCGAGCGCGGTTCGCCCAAAACCAGGGCGGCTGAAACGGTTCAGGCGTCCGGCGCGATGGCCGCGGCATAGTCCACCAGATCGCCCAGGATCTGCTCGCCCCGTTCATCGGCACGCTCGGACAGCGCGTCAATTTCGCCGGACAGTTGATCAAGCGTGCGTGCGCCGCCTGCGCCTTCGAACAGGCGCTCGGCACGCAAAGCCTCCCAACGCCCGACCTCGTCGGCCGTCAGCGTGTCCGGGTAGTTGCGCGCCCGGTAACGAAACAGCAGTTCGGCCAGCCGCGCATCGTCAAACCCGGCACGAGCCAGCGCCAGTTCAGCCGGCGGCAGGCTTCGCAGGCGGTTCAGGCGACGCCGGTCTTCATTGCCAAGAAAACCGCCGTAGAGGTCCTGGTCGACATCGACCGGCCCGGCCTGGGCGTCTGGCGGGCGACGGAACACCTCGGCCCAGATCGCGCTCATGTCGGGCAGGTCCCGAGCAATCGCTGCATGGCGTTCGGCCTGCGTCATGTCGATGCCCCACTTTTCAGCCATTTCCGGCGTCAGGCTCTTGCGATTGCCCACCACCATCGGCGACTTGTTCAGGTGAATGGTCTTGACCGGCAAGCGCGAAACGCCGTCGGGCAGATCGGCAGCGCGGGTAAACAGACGCTGGCGAAGCGCGTCGGCGTTCAGGCCGGCCAGTTCGGCCGGATCATGGGCCAGGTCCCAGGCGATCAGTTCGTTTCGGTTGGTGGGGTGGCTGGCCAGCGGCCACATCACGGCCAGGCAGCCCCGCGCGGGCGAAAACATGCCCGAGACGTGCAGGAACGGCCGGGCGTGCTGGGCCACCACCGGCAGCCCGAGCTCTGCGGCCACCCTGTCTTTCTTGTGCAAGGACAGCGCGAAATCAAACAGTCGCGGCTGCTCCGCACGCAGCAGGCGCGCCAGCGCAATGGTCGCTCGCACGTCCGACAGCGCATCGTGCGCCGCCTCGTGGGCCAGCCCGTTGGCGGCGCTCAGGTCTTCGAGCCGGAAACTAGGCGTGCCATCGGGCTTGACCGGCCAGTGGATGCCGTCCGGCCGCAGCGCGTAAGCCATGCGGACAACGTCTAGCAGATCCCAGCGGCCGCACTGGTTCTGCCATTCGCGTGCATAGGGATCGATCAGGTTGCGCCAGAAGAGAAAGCGCGTGAACTCGTCGTCGAATCGGATGGTGTTGTAGCCCACACCGATGGTGCCGGGCTTTGCCATTTCGGCTTCGATGCGTGCCGCAAACGCGTGTTCCGGGATGCCGCGCTCCAGACAGACCTGCGGGGTGATGCCGGTGATCAGGCAGGCGCCCGGGTCGGGCAGATAGTCGGGTGCCGGCTGGCAGTACAGCATCAGCGGTTCGCCGATCTCGTTCAGTTCGGCATCGGTTCGGATGGCGGCAAACTGCGCCGGGCGGTCGCGGCGGGGGTCGGTACCGAAGGTTTCGTAGTCGTGCCAGAGAAAACTGTGGCCGGCGCTGGTCTGTGACGGGTCGTGGGTGGTCATCGCATTCATCGGGTGGCGCCGCAAGCAGCCGGCAAACCCCGACCCCTTGGCACTTCCAGCAGCAAATTATCAATCAAATTCGACCTATCCCAGCGTCAAATGGTGATTTTTAGCTATCAAATCATGATCATCCGGACCGCCGGCACCAGCAAAAAGGGCTGTCTGGCGCAAGCTGACAGCCCTTCTTTTCAACGGCCTTGCGAGGCGCGGCCGGTCACATTCAGTCGGCGGTGGCCTGCTCCGGCTCGGCCGGTTCACTGCGGGCCGACTTGCCTTCCTTCTTGAGGGGCGGATGAATGTCGAGTTGCACCTCTTCCTTGTCATCAATGTCAACCGTCAGCCGGCCGCCATCGGTCAGGCGCCCGAACAGCAGTTCGTCGGCCAAGGCACGGCGAATCGTGTCCTGGATGAGCCGCTGCATCGGCCGCGCGCCCATCAGCGGATCAAACCCCTTCTTCGCCAGATGCTTGCGCAACTTGTCGGTGAAGGTGACCTCGACCTTCTTCTCGGCCAGCTGCGTTTCGAGCTGCAGCAGGAACTTGTCAACCACCCGCATGATGACCTGCTCGTCCAGCGCCTTGAAGCTGACCATGGCATCGAGCCGGTTGCGGAACTCCGGTGTGAACAGGCGCTTGATGTCCCCCATCTCGTCGCCCGACTGGCGCGGATTGGTGAAACCGATGGTCGCCTTGTTCATCGTCTCGGCACCCGCATTGGTCGTCATGATGATGATGATGTTGCGGAAATCGGCCTTGCGCCCGTTGTTGTCGGTCAGCGTGCCGTGGTCCATGACCTGCAGCAGCACGTTGAAGATG
>JACSRS010000212.1 GCA_014879655.1 Burkholderiaceae bacterium | reverse complement strand
GGTCAACGGCTTTCGCAACCGACTCAATACCGCGCTGACTTTCGACACCCTGGTCGAGGGCACGGCCAATCGCATGGCGCGCGCCGCCGCCATGCACGTGGCCAGCATTCCCGGCCAGCTTTACAACCCGCTTTTCATCTACGGCGGCGTCGGCCTGGGCAAGACACACCTGGTCCATGCGGTGGGCAACCGCCTGCTGGCCGACCGACCGGATGCCAAAGTTCTCTACATCCACGCCGAGCAGTTCGTTTCGGATGTGGTAAAGGCCTACCAGCGCAAGACTTTCGATGAATTCAAGGAGCGCTACCACTCGCTCGATTTATTGCTGATCGACGACGTTCAGTTCTTCGCCAACAAGGATCGCACGCAAGAGGAGTTCTTCAATGCGTTCGAGGCGTTGCTGGCCAAGAAGAGCCACATCGTCATGACCAGCGATACCTACCCCAAGGGTCTGGCCGACATCCACGAGCGGCTGGTGTCGCGTTTCGACTCGGGCCTGACCGTGGCCATCGAGCCGCCCGAGCTTGAGCTGCGGGTGGCCATCCTGATCAACAAGGCGCGCGCCGAAAGCACCGAAATGCCTGAAGAAGTGGCGTTTTTCGTGGCCAAGAACGTGCGCTCCAACGTGCGCGAACTCGAAGGCGCGCTGCGCAAGATCCTGGCGTACTCGCGCTTCAACCAGAAAGAGATCTCCATCCAGCTGGCGCGTGAAGCGCTGCGCGACCTGCTGTCGATCCAGAACCGCCAGATCGGCGTGGAAAACATCCAGAAAACCGTGGCCGACTACTACAAGATCAAAGTGGCCGACATGTATTCCAAGAAGCGCCCCGCCAGCATTGCCCGGCCGCGCCAGATCGCGATGTACCTGGCCAAGGAGCTCACGCAGAAGAGCCTGCCCGAAATCGGCGAGCTTTTTGGCGGGCGCGACCACACCACGGTGCTGCATGCGGTGCGCAAGATCGGCGGCGAGCGCCAGCAGATGACCGAGCTCAACCAGCAGCTGCACGTGCTCGAACAGACGCTCAAGGGCTGACCCCGAGCGGAAATGACGCGAAAAACAGCGAAAATGCCGGATTGAGCGCACAACACGCGCGCAGCAGGTGGCGCTGGCCCCCGACCCGACCGGCAACCGATAACGACTAGAGGTAGACATGATCGTCCTGAAGGCATCCCAAGACCAGGTTCTCGCGGCGTTGCAGTCGGTGGCCGGCATCGTGGAACGGCGTCACACGCTGCCCATCCTGGCCAATGTGCTGATCCGCAAGACCGGCGCGAGCCTGCAGCTGACAACCAGCGACCTCGAAATCCAGATCCGCACCACCGCCGAGCTCGGCGGTGATGGCGGCAGCTTCACCACCACCGTGGGCGCGCGCAAGCTGATCGACATCCTGCGCACCATGCCGGCCGACCAGACCGTCAGCCTCGAATCGTCCCAGGCCAAGCTCATCCTCAAGGGCGGCAAGAGCAAGTTCACGCTGCAGACGCTGCCGGCCGAAGACTTTCCGTTGGTGCAGGAGGCCGCCAGCTTCGGCCCGGCCTTCAGCGTGCCGCAGAAAACGCTGAAAGACCTGCTCGGTCAGGTGTCGTTTGCGATGGCGGTGCACGACATCCGCTACTACCTCAACGGCATCCTGTTCGTGGCCGAGGGCAAACAGCTCAGCCTGGTCGCCACCGACGGCCACCGGCTGGCCTATGCGTCGGCCACGCTCGACGTCGAAGTGCCCAAACAAGAGGTCATCCTGCCGCGCAAGACCGTGATCGAACTGCAGCGCCTGCTGTCCGACGCCGGCGGCGACGACCAGCCGCTGATCGAGATGCAGTTTGCCAACAACCAGGCCAAGTTCGCCTTTGGCGGCATGGAGTTCGTGACCAAGCTGGTCGAGGGCAAGTTCCCCGACTACAACCGCGTCATCCCCAAGAACCACAAGAACAGCATCACGCTGGGCCGCGCGCCGCTGCTGGCCAGCCTGCAGCGCACCGCCATCCTGACGAGCGACAAGTTCAAGGGCGTGCGCCTGAACATCGAACCCGGCACGCTGCGCATTGCCGCCAGCAACGCCGAGCAGGAAGAAGCCGTCGACGAACTCGACATCGATTACGGTGGCGACACCATCGAGATCGGCTTCAACGTCACCTACCTGATCGACGCGCTGTCCAACATGAACCAGGATATGGTCCGCATCGACCTGGCCGACTCCAACAGCTCGGCGCTGGTGACCATCCCCGAGAACGCGACCTTCAAGTACGTGGTCATGCCGATGCGAATTTGATGCTATTTTTGTAGTAGCAAACAATGACCAAAACCCGCTGGATCAGGCGGGTTTTGACCATTCTAGAGATTGAGAAAACCGAACATGACCGAAGAAAACAAAGCCCGCGACGCCGTCAACACCGGTGCGTCAGCGCAGGAAAGCTCCAATTTCCAGCCGACCATCGACGCCAACCAGGCCGGTGCGTCCGACGGCTACGGCGAAGGCGCCATCCAGATCCTCGAAGGCCTGGAAGCGGTGCGCAAGCGCCCCGGCATGTACATCGGCGACACGTCGGATGGCACCGGTCTGCACCACCTGGTGTTCGAGGTGGTCGACAACTCGATCGACGAATCGCTCGCCGGCCACTGCGACGACATCCTCGTCACCATCCACTCCGACAACTCGATCAGCGTGGTCGACAACGGCCGCGGCATCCCCACCGGCGTGAAGATGGACGACAAGCACGAGCCCAGGCGCTCGGCCGCCGAAATCGCGCTGACCGAGCTGCACGCCGGCGGCAAGTTCAACCAGAACAGCTACAAGGTATCGGGCGGCCTGCACGGCGTGGGCGTGAGCTGCGTCAACGCGCTCTCCAAAATGCTGCGCCTGACCATCCGCCGCGACGGCAAGGTGCATGTGATGGAGTTCAGCAAGGGTTTTGTGCAGAACCGCATCACCGAGGTGGTCAACGGCATCGAGATCTCGCCGATGAAGATCATCGGCGACACCGAGAAGCGCGGCACCGAAGTGCACTTCCTGCCCGACACCGAAATCTTCAAGGAAAACAACGACTTCCACTACGAGATCCTGTCCAAGCGGCTGCGCGAGCTGAGCTTTCTGAACAACGGCGTGCGCATCCGCCTGAAAGACGAGCGCACCGGCAAGGAAGACGACTTTGCCGGCGCTGGCGGCGTGCAGGGCTTTGTCAACTTCATCAACAAGGGCAAGCAGGTGCTGCACCCCAACGTGTTCCACGCGATGGGCGACCGCCAGAGCGACCAGGGCACCAACATCGGCGTTGAAGTCGCGATGCAGTGGAACAGCGGCTACAACGAGCAGGTGCTCTGTTTCACCAACAACATTCCCCAGCGTGACGGCGGCACCCACCTGACCGGCCTGCGCGCCGCGATGACCCGCGTCATCAACAAGTACATCGAAGAAAACGAATTCGCCAAGAAGGCCAAGGTCGAGGTCACCGGCGACGACATGCGCGAAGGCCTGTGCTGCGTGCTGAGCGTCAAGGTGCCCGAGCCCAAGTTCTCCAGCCAGACCAAGGACAAGCTGGTCAGCAGCGAAGTGCGCGGCCCGGTCGAAGACATCGTCAGCCGCCTGCTGACCGACTACCTGCTGGAGCGCCCGGCCGACGCCAAGATCATCTGCGGCAAGATCGTCGAAGCCGCCCGCGCCCGCGAGGCCGCACGCAAGGCGCGCGACATGACACGCCGCAAAGGCGTGCTCGACGGCATGGGCCTGCCCGGCAAACTGGCCGACTGCCAGGAAAAAGACCCCGCCATGTGCGAGATCTACATCGTCGAGGGCGACTCCGCCGGCGGCTCGGCCAAGCAGGGGCGTGACCGCAAATTCCAGGCAATTCTGCCGCTGCGCGGCAAGATCCTGAACGTTGAAAAAGCCCGCTACGAGAAGCTGCTGACCAGCAACGAGATCCTGACGCTGATCACCGCCCTGGGCACCGGTATCGGCAAGGCCGGCGGCACAACGGGCAATGACGACTTCGACGTTGCCAAATTGCGCTACCACCGCATCATCATCATGACCGACGCCGACGTTGACGGCGCCCACATCCGCACCCTGCTGCTCACCTTCTTCTACCGCCAGATGACCGAGCTGGTGGAGCGCGGCCACATCTACATCGCCCAG
>JACSRS010000041.1 GCA_014879655.1 Burkholderiaceae bacterium | reverse complement strand
GATGTTCTGCGTCGGGTCCTTGATGTCGCAGGTCTTGCAGTGCACGCAGTTCTGCGCGTTGATCTGCAGACGCTGCGCGCCGCCGCCCTTGGCCTCGTCGGGAACGAATTCGTAGACACCGGCCGGGCAATAGCGGCTTTCGGGGCCGGCGTAGGTGGCGAGGTTCACATTCACCGGCACCGATGCGTCCTTGAGCGTCAGGTGCGCGGGCTGGTTTTCTTCGTGGTTGGTGTTGCTGATGAAGACGCTGGACAGGCGGTCAAAGGTGAGCTTGCCGTCCGGCTTGGGGTAGGCAATAGGCTGGCATTGGGCGGCCGGCTTCAGGTATTCGTGGTCATGTTTGGTGCGGTGCAGCGTCCAGGGCACGTTGCCGCGCAGGACAAACTGTTCGACACCGTTCATCAGCGATGCCACGGTCAGCCCATAACGGAACCAGTGCTTGAAATTGCGCGCCTTGTTCAGTTCGGTGTGCAGCCAGCTGTGCTCGAACGCCTCGGGGTAGGCTGACAGTTCGTCATGCTGGCGGCCAGCGGTCACGGCGTCAAAAGCGGCGTCGGCGGCCAGCATGCCCGACTTGATGGCGGCGTGGCTGCCCTTGATGCGGCTGACGTTCAGGAAACCCGCGTCGCAACCCACCAGCGCGCCGCCGGGGAAAACCGTCTTGGGCAGCGACAGCAGGCCGCCGGCGGTGATGGCGCGCGCGCCATAGCCCAGCCGTTTGCCCGGCTTGATGCCTTTGGCCTCATCGCCTTGGAGGTACCAGCGGATGTTGGCGTGGGTCTTCCAGCGCTGAAACTCCTCGAACGGGCTCAGGTAAGGGTTGCTGTAGTTCAGGCCGGTGATGAAACCCAGCGTGACCTTGTTGTCTTCCATGTGATACAGGAAGGCGCCGCCGTAGGTGTTCTCGTCCATCGGCCAGCCGGCGGTGTGCATCACGAAGCCCGGGTCGTGCCGCTTCGGGTCGATCTCCCACACTTCCTTGATGCCGATGGCGTAGCTCTGCGGGTCTTTGCCTTCGTCGAGCTTGTAGCGCGCGATCAGTTGCTTGCCCAGGTGGCCGCGCGCGCCTTCGGCAAACACGGTGTATTTGGCGTGCAACTCCATGCCGAGCTGGAAGTTCTCGGTCGGCTCGCCGTCCTTGCCCACGCCCAGGTTGCCGGTGGCCACGCCCTTGACCGAGCCGTCTTCGTTGTAGAGCACCTCGGCGGCGGCAAAGCCGGGGAAGATTTCAACGCCGAGGTTCTCGGCCTGCTGCGCCAGCCAGCGCACGAAGTTGCCCAGGCTGATGACGTAGTTGCCATGGTTCTGGAAGCACGCGGGCAGCAGGAAGTTGGGCGCGCGGAAAGACGATTTCTCGCCCAGGAAGATCATCGCGTCGCCGGTCACCGGCTGGTTGAGCGGGGCGCCCAGCGCTTTCCAGTCGGGCAGCAGCTCGGTCAGCGCCTTCGGGTCCATGATCGCGCCCGACAGGATGTGCGCGCCGGGCTCGGAGCCTTTTTCGAGCACGACGACCGAAATCTCCTTGCCCTCGGCAGCGGCGCGCTGCTTCAGGCGGATCGCAGTAGCCAGACCGCCGGGGCCGCCGCCGACCACGACGACGTCGTATTCCATGGCTTCGCGCGGGCCGAACTGGGCAAGGATTTCTTCGTGGGTCATGGTGCGGGTCTCTCGGTTGCAGCGCCGTATCATGGGACAGAGCGGGCGCCGTGTCTGTCGGTTGTGCGACTGATTTTATCGGCGAGCCTTTGAATAATCGAACGATCGTTCTTTTTAATTAGTGGAGTCACTCAATGACGTACAGCATCGATTTGTCCGGCCGCGTGGCCTTTGTCACCGGCGCCTCCAGCGGCCTGGGTGCGCAGTTTGCCCGCACGCTGGCCGCTGCGGGTGCCGGCGTGGTGCTGGCGAGCCGGCGGATCGAGCGCCTCAAGGAACTGCGCGCGCAGATCGAGGGTGCGGGCGGCGACGCGCATGTGGTCGAACTGGACGTGACCGACACGATGTCGATCAAGTCGGCCGTGGCGCACGCCGAGACCGAAATGGGCTCGATCGACATCCTGGTGAACAACTCGGGCGTCAGCACCACGCAGCGCATCCAGGACGTCGATGAAGACAACTTCGACTTCATCTTCGACACCAATGTGCGTGGCGCCTTTTTCGTTGCGCAGGAAGTGGGCAAGCGCATGCTGGCGCGCTCGCGCGGTGCGGCGCCGGGCAGCTTTACCGGCGGGCGCATCATCAACATCGCGTCGATGGCGGGGCTGAAGGTGCTGCCGCAGATTGGCGTCTACTGCATGAGCAAGGCGGCGGTGGTGCAGATGACCAAGGCGATGGCGCTGGAGTGGGGCAAGTTCGGGATCAACGTCAACGCCATCTGCCCCGGCTACATCGACACCGAGATCAACCACCATCACTGGCAGACCGAGCAGGGCCAGAAGCTCGTGCAGATGCTGCCGCGCAAGCGCGTGGGCAAACCCCAGGACCTGGACGGCCTGCTGCTGATGCTGGCCAGTGACCAGAGCCACTTCATCAATGGTGCGGTGATTGCGGCGGACGACGGCTTTGGTGTCTGACGGCGTCGCTGGCGCGGCTTTGAGCCGGCGCGGCGGCTGACTCATGCGCTGGGGCATCGTCGCCGGGCTGCTGGCCGGCGCGCTGTGGGGTGTGGTGTTCGTGGTGCCGCGCATGACGCCGGCGCTGTCATCGCTCGACCTCGCTTCGGGGCGTTTTCTGGCCTATGGCGCGATGTCGGCCGCCGTGCTGCTGCTGATGCCCGGACGGCGCCGCCGGCCCACGCTGTCGCAGATGGCCTGGGCGCTGGGCTTGAGCGTGCTGGGCTTCACCGGCTACTACTGGCTGCTGGTGCTGGCCATCCGCGACGCCGGCACCGAGGTGCCCACGCTGATCATCGGCACGATTCCGCTGTGGATCATGCTGCTGGGCCGCCCGGCCGGGCTGCGCTGGTCGGCGCTGGGGCCGGGTCTGGTGCTCACCGCTGCCGGTCTGGCGCTGATGATGGGCGAGAGCCGGGGGCTGGTGGTGACGCAGGCCTCGCCCCATCCCGACTACCTGCGCGGCATCGGCTATGCGGTGGCGGCCATGGTCAGCTGGACGGCTTTCGGCCTGCTCAACGCCGCCTGGCTGCACCGCCACCCCGAGGTCGCCGCCACCGACTGGGCCAACTGGCTGGGCGTGGCCACCGGCGGCGGCGCGCTGCTGCTGTGGGCCATGCTGGGCACGCCTTTGCCGCAACTGGCGGCGCATCCGGACTTTGCTGCAGCGGTGCTGATCTGCCTTGTGACCGGGCTGGGTTCGGCCTGGCTGGCCACGATTCTGTGGAACATCGCCAGCCAGCGCCTGCCGGCCAGCCTGTGCGGGCAACTGATCGTCAGCGAGACCCTGTTTGCGCTGGTTTATTCTTTTGGCTGGGACGGGCAGTGGCCCACCTGGACCCAAGTCGCCGCCTGCGTGCTGTTCACGGCAGGCATTGTTTCTTCCATCAGGGCGCACCGATGAAACTGCAAATTCCTGAAAAGAAAAAGCTCGTGTTCGAGATGACGCTGCCGATGCGCTGGGGCGACATGGACGCGATGGGCCACATCAACAACACGCTGTACTTCCGCTACATGGAGATCGTCCGCATCGAGTGGTTCCGCCACGCCGGCTGCATGGTTGACCCGACCGGCGAGGGGCCGGTGATCGTCAACGCCTTCTGCAACTTCTACCGGCAGCTCGAATACCCGGGCGATGTGCGGGTGAAAAAGTACGTCAGCGACCCCGGCCGCACCACGTTCGAGACTTGGACGACGATGGCACGGGACGACGCGCCGGACGTGATCTGCGCCGCCGGTGGCGCCACGGCCATCTGGGTGGACTTTCCGAAGCAGAAAGCCATCGACCTGCCCGACTGGGTGCGGACCCTGGTGCAGGTTTCAGACTGATTTCTGGTAATTTCTGGCCATAGCCAGCGTCGAATGGACGTTTTTTGCTACCTGAACGGTAGCGGTCATTTGGCCTTCGGCACCCGCCCCATCAGGTAGAACTCGGGGTTCGGCATCATGCCGCTGAAGCTGGCCATGCGGTTGGACATGCCGAAAAACGCGGTGATGGCGGCGATGTCCCAGATGTCTTCATCGGAGAAATCATGCGCGTAAAGCGGCAGGAAGTCGTGGTCGCCGATGGCGTGCGACTCCAGGCAGACCTTCATCGCAAAGTCGAGCATGACGCGCTGGCGCGTGCTGATGTCGGCCTTGTGGTGGTTGATGGCCACCTGGTCGGCCACCAGCGGTTTTTTCTCGTAAATGCGCAAAATGGCGCCGTGCGCGACCACGCAGTACAGGCAGTGGTTGGCGGCGCTTGTGGCGGTGACGATCATCTCGCGGTCGCCCTTGGTCAGGCCGCTGGTGCGGCCCACCGTCTCCGGCGTCATCAGCGCGTCGTGGTAGGCAAAAAAGGCGCGCCACTCGGCCGGCCGCCTGGCAAAGCCGAGAAACACATTGGGGATGAAACCCGCCTTTTCCTGCACCTCCAGCACTTTGGCCTTGATGTCGTCGGGCAGGTCGTTCAGGTCGGGAAACGGGTAACGGCTCATCGGGGTTCTCCTTTAATAGACTCGGGTCATTATCCTTTTCACGCAAACCCAAGGAGCAGGCACATGGATCAGAAACCGACCGACGAGCAGTTTGACAAGGGGCTTGCGATGCGCAAGCAGGTGATGGGCGAGGATTTCGTGGCCCGCGCCTTTGGCAACGCCACCGCGTTCACGCAGCCCATCCAGGAATACATCACGCGCAATGCCTGGGGCGATGTCTGGCAGCGGCCAGGGCTGGACCTGAAAACCCGCAGCCTGATCACCGTGGCCATGCTGACCGCGCTGGGCCGGCAGCACGAACTGAAGGGCCATGTGCGCGGCGCGCTGAACAACGGCGTCACCGAGGCGGAGATCCAGGAGGTGCTGCTGCACGCCAGCATCTACTGCGGCGTACCGACCGCGGTGGAGGCCTTCCGTTCGGCGGCCGATGTGATCGACGGCGCGCCCAAGGGACAAGGGGGGTGACGGTCTCGCAGAGGTGTTTTCTCAGTCTTTTTGGCATCAACCCAGCGTCAAATCGTTGATTGTTGCTATGGTCTGAGGACTAACCAGCGCCTTCCATCAGCTTGTGCACCAGGTCGGCCGCCGTGCTGGCCTTGTACTTGCGCATCAGGTGGGCGCGGTGGATCTCCACCGTGCGGTGGCTGATGGTCAGCGCCTTGCCGGTCTCCTTGGCCGTGAGGCCCTCCATCAGCAGCGCGGCCACTTCACGTTCGCGCGGCGTCAGTTCGGCTTTCACGGCCCGGCGCGCGCTCAGGTCTTCAAAGCTCCAGATACCGGCTTCGTGCGGGGCCTCGCGGTTGAGCGCGCGGCCGGTGACGTGGCACCAGAAGGTTTCGCCCTTGAAGCGGCCCTCCAGCCTTTTCATGATGCGGTCGTCGGCGTAAGTGCCGTTGCGCCCCAGGAGCGGGGCGATGCGTTCGCCGGTGCGCTCGTACTCGTCGGCGCTGGGGTAGAGCACCCGGAAGCTCTGGCCGACGAGCTGGTCGCGTGCCGCGCCGAACAGCTCGCACATGCGCTGGTTGCAGTCGACGATGGTGCGGTTGCGCGACAGCACCAGGCCGATGGGCGCCAGATCGAAGGCCAGCGCGTAGTCAATGTCAGGGGTCATGGGGTGACTGGGCGGGTTCGCCATTACGAAATACTACGTAGATCATTACGTAGTATCGTTCAGGTATTGCAGCCAACAGGAGATCTGTGTGAAAAAGCTCTACCCTTCCGCCGCCGAAGCCCTCAAGGGCATCGTCGCCGACGGCCAGTTGATGGCGGTTGGCGGTTTTGGCCTGTGCGGCATCCCCGAGGCGCTGATCGACGCGCTGCGCGACAGTGGCGTGAAAGATCTCACCGTCATTTCCAACAACGCCGGCGTCGACGGCTTCGGCCTGGGCAAACTGCTGGAAACGCGGCAGATCAAAAAGATGATTTCGTCCTACGTGGGCGAGAACAAGGAGTTCGAGCGCCAGTACCTGGCCGGCGAACTGGAGCTGGAATTCACGCCGCAAGGCACGCTGGCCGAAAAGCTGCGCGCCGGTGGCGCCGGCATTCCGGCCTTCTTCACCCGCACCGGCGTGGGCACGCTGGTGGCCGAGGGCAAGGAACTGCGCGAATTCGACGGCAAGACCTACGTGATGGAACGCTCGCTGGTGCCCGACGTCTCGTTGGTCAAGGCGCACCGGGCCGACAAATCGGGCAACCTGCAGTTCCGGCTGACTGCGCGCAACTTCAATCCGGCGGTTGCGATGGCCGGGCGCATCTGCATCGTGGAAGTCGAGGAAGTGGTCGAGGTGGGTGACATGGTGCCCGACGAAGTGCACCTGCCCGGCATTTACGTGCACCGCATCGTGCACAACCCGAATCCGGAAAAACGCATCGAGAAACGAACCATTACCGAAAAGGCGAGGGTGTAAACATGGCCTGGACACAAGATCAGATGGCGGCGCGCGCCGCCAAAGAGTTGCAGGACGGCTTCTACGTCAACCTGGGCATCGGCATTCCGACGCTGGTGGCCAACCATGTGCCGGCCGACATCGAGGTCTGGCTTCAAAGCGAGAACGGCATGCTCGGCATCGGCCCGTTCCCGACCGAGGACCAGGTGGACGCCGACCTTATCAACGCCGGCAAGCAGACCGTGACCACCATTGCCGGCTCGTCGATCTTCGGCAGCCACGACAGCTTTGCGATGATCCGCGGCGGCAAGATCAACCTGTCGATCCTGGGCGCGATGCAGGTCAGCGAGAAGGGCGACCTGGCCAACTGGATGATTCCGGGCAAGATGGTCAAGGGCATGGGCGGTGCGATGGACCTGGTCGGCGGCGTGAAAAGTGTCGTCGTGCTGATGGAGCATGTAGCGAAAAAGAAAGACGGCACCATCGATCTGAAAATCCTGCCCTCGTGCACGCTGCCATTGACCGGCGTTGGTGTGGTTGACCGCATCATCACCGACCTGGCCGTGATGGACGTCACGCCGCATGGTCTGAAGGTGGTGGAGATGGCGCCCGACGTCACCCGCGAAGAGTTGCAGTCCAAGACGGGTGTGCGCCTGCTCTGAGCGGTTGGTTTCTGAAAATGCAGGGCTGTGCGACCATCCGGGCGCACAGCCCTGACGTGTTTTTGAGGGATGCTCCCCAGAAAATGTCGGGATTGACGCAGGTCACGACCCAGACATTGCCGGCTTCGTATCATTGGAACTGAAGGATGATCTCCCGGGAGTACCCCGGTTCGGTGTTGTCGCCGGGAGAAACGTCACTGAAAGGAGCCCGCATGCCGCACACCGATACCCTGCCGTCGCCACTGGAAGAAGTGGGCCGTGGATCGGCGCAGCCCCAGCCGCTGCAGACTCTGGACCAACTGACTGCGGAGATGGACCGGTTGCGCCGCGCGCCGGTGATCTCGCTTCGAGACGCGCTGGCCCAGTTGCACCTGCTCAGCGACGAACAACTTGATGCGTTGCATGCCGAAGATCCGCAACTGCTGCGCAGCCGCTCGGGTGATCTGGTGCAGCGGGTATTGCTGACCGACGAGGAACTGCACCACGCGCTTGCCCGCACCGCCGGGCTGCCCGAAGTCGACGTTGTGCGTTTTGCGGTGCCGGCGGAAGCGTTTCAGTCGCTGCCGTTGCGCGAATCCCGGTTGCACGAAGTTGTGCCGCTGGGTCTGGCCAACGACCAGTTCTTTGTCGCTTCGTGCGCGCCGACCAGTGACGCGCTGCACAACCAGTTGTGCGTGCTGACCGGCCACCGGTTGACCTTGGTCTGGGCTGATCGCAAGTCCATTCTCACCCGCCTTTCACTGCAGGAAAACGCCGGTCCCGCAGCGTCCAGGCCTGTGCTCAAGCCACTGCAGATGAATCCGCTCGATCCGGGCGGCAAGAGCACGGTGCCGGATATTGAATTGCTGGTTTCGCAGGCGCTCGTTGAGATGTCGGCCAATCCCGAGCAGGAACATGCGGCCACCGAAGCGGCGTCGTCGGGCATGGTGCGGCTGGTGCGGCAGATGATCGAGGACGCGCTGGCGCGCAATGCCTCGGATATCCACATTGAAACCAATCCGGGCGAGCAGATCACGCTGATCCGATTCCGCCGTGACGGTGATCTGGAGCCCTACCTCAGTCTTCCTGCCCGCCTGCGTGCAGCGCTGATCTCGCGCATCAAGGTGATGGCGCGGCTGGACATTGCCGAGCGGCGCCGGCCGCAGGACGGCAAGATCAATTTCGCCGAATTCGGCGGCGCCCGGCTGGAACTGCGGGTGGCCGTGATGCCCACCCATGACGGCCTGGAAGACGTGGTGATGCGGCTGCTGGCCACGTCCAAACCGATGCCGCTGGCCACGCTGGGGCTTCAGCCGCGGGACGAGGAAACTTTTCGCCGGCTGGCGGGTCATTCGTTCGGGCTGATCCTGGCGGCAGGCCCGACCGGCTCGGGCAAGACCACCACGCTGCACTCGATGCTGGCGGAGGTCAACACCGGTGAGCGCAAGATATGGACGGCCGAAGACCCGATCGAGATCACGCATCCCGGATTGCGCCAGGTGCAGGTGAACCCGAAGATTGGTGTCACGTTTGCCGCGGCGATGCGCGGCTTCCTGCGCGCCGACCCCGACATCATCATGATCGGGGAGATCCGTGACCCCGAGACGGCCAAGATTGCGATTGAGGCTTCGCTCACCGGCCACCTCGTGTTGTCCACACTGCACACCAACAATGCATCCGAGAGTGTGGTGCGGCTGCTTGATCTGGGCATGGACCCGATGAATTTCGCCGATTCGCTGGTCGGTATTGTCGCGCAGCGGCTGGTGCGTGCGTTGTGCCACCATTGCGCGCAGCGGCACCTGTTGTCGGCCAAGCAGTTTGACCAGCTGGTGGCCGAGTACATCGACCGAAGCGCGCTCACGGCCGAGGAGGGGCGGCGCCGCGTTCTTGCGGCGGCGGGCGTCGACGACCCGGAACGCTTGGTCGTCTGCACCGCCACCGGTTGCGAAAAATGCGCCGGCAAGGGCTACAAGGGGCGCATGGGCATCTACGAAATCCTGGAGAACAATGCCCGGCTTCGGCAACTGATCCAGCAGCGGGCCCGGCCCCAGGATCTGTTCGATGCCGCTGTTGCGGCCGGCATGCGCAGCCTGCGCCACGATGCACTGGAAAAACTGGTGCAGGGCCACATTGACCTGCGTCAGGCCCGCGCGGCCTACGTCTGAAATTGCAGGCCAGGGCCTGCCGCCGGACAGCAGGGTCCCTCTGCGAGCCTGATCCGCACAAGTTCTCGCAGCGCGCGGATTCCCGCGTTGACGATCGCCGTCGAACCCATTACCCTGAGCCTGTTACAAAGTGTCACCAATTCGGAGTTGGCGCTGACAAGGATCAAGGGAAGCGAAATGGGAGATTCGATCTACGGCGATCTGCAGATCGCGGCGGCGGTTCGCTGGCCGGCACCCGCCTGCAACCTTGAAGAACTGGCGCGGGCGGTTGGCCAACTCCATGGCGAGAGTGTGCTGACCTTGCGCCAGGCCCTGGCGCACCTGAACCTGATGGACGAAGAGACGCTGGATGCCCTGCATCTGGAGCGCCCGGAGCTGCTGCGAAACCGGGCTTCGGAACTCGTGAACCGTTTGCTGGTATCGGGCGACGAGCTCAACCATGCGCTGGCCCGCATGGCGGGGCTACCCGATGTCGATGCCGAGAAGTTTGAAGTCACCCCGGAAGCCTTCGAGGTGATTCCACCCTCGATGGCGCACTCGCACGAAGTGCTGCCGCTGGGCCGGGTCGGCAGCCACTTCTATGCGGCGTCCCCCAGTCCGACCAACGAAGGCCTGCAAAGCTACCTGCGTTTCATCACGGGTCACACGGTTCATCTGGTCTGGGCGGCCCGCGAAGCCATCGATGCCCGCCTGACCCTGCAATATGGCAGCCACCGGATCGCTGCGGGTGACCACGGCGGTCCGGGAAAAAACGGCAACGGCAATGGCAACGGCGGCAAGGGGCAGGACCCGGGCACCGGTGATGACGGCTCGCTCGACACCGTGGTCTCGCAGGCGCTGGTTGAAGTCAATACGCTGCAGGGCATTGAAGAGTCAAACTCCGCAGCCGATGTGGCCGGCATGGTGCGGCTGGTGCACCTGATGATCCGTGATGCGCGGCAGACAGGAACGTCGGACATCCACATTGAAACCAACCCCGGCGACAAACCCACCCGCATCCGCATGCGCCGGGAGGGCGAACTGACCACCTACCTTGAACTGCCGGCCAAACTGCGCAGTGCGCTGGTTTCGCGCATCAAGGTGATGTCGCGGCTCGACATAGCCGAACACCGCCGGCCGCAGGACGGCAAGATCCAGTTCACCGACAGTCAGGGCGGCAAGGTGGAATTGCGTGTGGCCATCCTGCCCACCCACAGCGGGCTTGAAGACGTGGTCTTGCGGTTGCTGGAGTCCCAGAAGCCGTTGCCGATGGGCCGCATCGGCCTGCATGAACGCGACGTGGCCACGGTCCGCCGCCTCTCCACCCATTCCTTCGGGCTGATTCTGGCCGTTGGGCCGACCGGCGCCGGCAAGACCACCACGCTGCACTCGATACTGGCAGAGATCAACGTCGATACCCGCAAACTCTGGACGGCCGAAGACCCGATCGAAATCACCCAGCCCGGCCTGCGCCAGTTGCAGGTCAACCCCAAGATCGGCCTGACGTTCGCGTCGGCGATGCGCAGTTTTTTGCGTGCCGACCCGGACGTGATCATGATCGGCGAGATCCGCGACGACGAAACCGCCAAGATCGCGCTCGAGGCCTCGCTGACCGGGCATCTGGTGCTGTCCACCCTGCACACCAACAACGCAGCCGAGAGCGTGGTGCGGCTACTGGATCTGGGCATTTCACCGTTCCACTTTGCCGATGCGCTCGGTGGCATCGTGGCTCAGCGGCTGGTGCGCACGTTGTGCAGCAAGTGCGCCGAAACCCGCAGCCTGGGTCCGGGCCAGTTCGACCGGCTGGTCGCCGCGTACATCGACCAGTCACCCCTGACGCTGGAAGAGGGGCGCCAGCGCTTGCTCGAAGCTTCCGGTTTGGACGATCCCCAGAAGGTCAAGGTCCGCACGGCCAAGGGATGCGCGGACTGCAATGGCAGCGGTTACAAGGGGCGCATCGGTATCTACGAGGTGATGGAGAGCACGCCCGCCATTCGCGCACTGATTCAGAGCCGGGCACGGCCCCCGCAGATCTTCGACGCAGCCGTGCTGTCGGGCATGCGAAGCCTGCGCCACGACGCGCTGGAAAAAATGGTGCAGGGAAAAATCGACCTTCAACAGGCCAAAATGGCTTATCTGTAGACCGGGGCCGCAGGGGCGAATGGCCCGATGTCCGGGCCGCTTCGACAATGGCCAAACGTTGGTGGTCAGGGCTTCGCGCAGTCGCGACCGTTGCGGCGAACCGCCACTTGTGATCGTTCCCTGGCCCAGCTCGCCAACCAGTGCGAAAGGTGCATTGCAAACCCTTCAGCGGCCGTGCTTGGCTGGCGAATCCTGGAGCGATAGAGGCAAACCTTGCGAATCACTTCAGGCTCCACCACCCGCTTCATCATCAGCCCGAACGATTGCGCCATCACGCCTACATAGGCCGGGGCCAGTGTGGCGGCCAGACCTTGCGAGGCAATGCCCATCGCGGTGGAGATGTTGTCCACCACCTGCACCGGCTTGATGCGCGAGCCCTCTGGCGTGGTCCGGTGCATCAGGGAAACGCTGATCTCGTGGTCGCGCCCGGCCGCCACCAGGGCGTGGTCGCGCAGATCTCCCCAACGCACCATGCGCTTTTTCGCCAGCGGGTGATCCGCCGAACACCAGAGCACCCAGGGGCTGTCGAAAAGCGGCGCGCTCGATACATCTGCGCTCACGGGTCGATCGGGACCGACGGCCAGATCCACATCACCGGTGACCACCGCGTCGATCAGGCTGTCCACCGGCACATCGCTTATTCGCACCGAAATCTTGGGCCTGTTTGCAGAGAAATCGCGAATCGCTGCAGGCAGGACGGCGCTGGCCAGTACCAGCGGTGCCCCGATGCGGACGACGCCCGCGGCGCGATTGCGCACATCATCCGCTGCGCTGTCAGCGCTTTCGACATGGTGCAGCACCGACTGCGCGGACGCCAGGAAATCGCGACCGCCGCTGGAGAGCGCCACGCGGCGGGTTGTCCGGTCAAAAAGGCGAAACCCGAGCAACGCCTCCAGTTCGGCCACGAGCTGGCTGACAGCCTGTGCGGTCAGCCCCATGCGCTCGGCACTGGCGCCGAAACTGAGCAGCTCCGCCACGGTGACGAAAGCCTCGAACTGGCGCAGGGTGTAGCGGGTCAACGGCATGTTGACGATTATCAAGCACAGATTGTGGATTGCACAGTATCCATTGCTTGTGCTTTCACGTCCTCGAATCTGACAATGAGCGGCTTCACAGCAGCCACCGGGCACCGGTGCAAACAGACAAAACGCATGCTCGACTTCGCGCTACACGCCGTCCTGGCGCGTGAACTTCATCAGGCCGAACAATCCCGCCAGCAAGTCATCCATTTCTCGAAGCGCCATCCGTCGATGACGATCGAGGACAGCTACGCCATTCAGCGCGAGTGGATGAAGATCAAGCTGGGCGAAGGACGGCGCGTCATCGGCCACAAGATTGGCCTCACGTCGCGCGCCATGCAACTGGCCTCGCAAATCACCGAACCCGATTTCGGCACGCTGCTGGACAACATGCTGCTGAGCGATGGCAGCGAGATCGAGGCGGCGCGCTTCATCGTTCCGCGCCTCGAAGTCGAGTTTGCCTTCATCCTGGCACGGCCGCTCAAAGGTCCGGGTGTGAGCCTGTTCGACGTGCTCAATGCCACCGACTACGTAGTGCCCGCGCTGGAGCTGATTGATGCGCGCATCGAACAGTTTGATCGTGACACCAGGGCGCCGCGCAAGGTGCTGGACACCATTGCCGACAACGCGGCCAACGGCGCCATCGTGCTCGGCGGCAGGCCGTCGCGAGTTGATGCCGTGGACTGGCGATGGGCAGGTGCGTTGCTCCACAAGAACGGCGTGATCGAAGAATCCGGCCTCGGTGCGGCAGTGCTCAACCACCCGGGAAATGGGGTGGTCTGGCTGGCCAACAAGCTTGCCGCGTACGGCGAAGGCCTGGCGGCCGGGGAGATTGTGCTTGGCGGCTCGTTCACCCGTACCGTGCCATGCGCCGCGGGCGACGTTTTTCATGCCGACTATGGTCCGCTGGGCTCCATATCGGTGAAATTTGTATGAGCCAGACTGTCAGCCCGGCTGTTGTCGACGCAGGCTGCAAAGGCGCGCGACGGCAGGTAGAGGCAAAACCGGAACCGATGGATCTGCAGACACTTCGCAGCAGCTTTCAGGGCCGACTGCTGACCGAACCCGCCGACATGGCGGCCTTCCTCACCGACTGGCGTGGCAAGTGGACCGGGCGCGCGATCGCTGTGGCCCAGCCCGACAGCACGGAGGGCGTAGCCGCTGTGCTGCGCTGGTGCCATGCGCATCGGGTGCCAGTGGTCCCTCAAGGTGGCAACACTGGCCTTTCCGGTGGTGCCACACCCGACCCGCAGGGCTGCGCGCTGGTTTTGTCGCTGACGCGGCTGAAAATGATTCGCCGCATCGACCCAGTCAGCAACACCATCGAGGTGGAAGCTGGCGTCACCCTGCAGCAGGTGCAGGAGGCGGCGCGCGAAGCCGGTCGGCTATTCCCGCTCAGCCTGGCCGCGCAAGGCAGCTGCACCATTGGCGGCAACCTCGCCACGAACGCTGGCGGCGTGCAGGTGCTGCGCTACGGCAATGCCCGCGTCTTGTGTCTGGGATTGGAGGTCGTGACAGCGCAAGGCGAGATATGGGATGGCCTGCGCGGCTTGCGCAAGGACAACACCGGTTATGACCTGCGTGACCTCTACATTGGCAGCGAGGGCACGCTGGGGGTCATCACTCGCGCCGTTCTGCAGCTGTTTCCGCTGCCAGCAGGGCAGGCCGTGGCTTTCGTGGCGGCGCCCACGCCGGCCGATGCCATTGAACTTCTGCAACTTGCCCAGGCGCGTCTGGGTTCGTCGCTCACCGCGTTCGAGCTGATGAGCGACACCTGCATCCGACTGGTTGAAAAACATGTGGATGCGGCGCGCTTCCCGCTGGCCGGGCGCTCCGAGTGGTATGTGCTGCTGGAGGTGAGCGATGCCCGGGGCGAGGCTGAAGCCGGCGAAGCTATTGAAGGTGTGCTGGAAGCGGGCATGGAGCAGGGGCTGGTCACCGATGCAGCCCTGTCTTCCAGCCTGTCGCAGTTGAAAGCGCTGTGGGCGCTGCGCGAAGACATTTCCGAGTCGCAGGGGGCTGAGGGCAAGACCATCAAGCATGACATCTCGTTGCCGATCTCAGAAATCGCCGGGTTCGTGGCCCAGACCAGCGAAGCCCTGATTCGCGCTTTCCCCGGTCAGCGGCTGGTGGTCTTTGGCCACCTGGGCGATGGCAACCTGCACTACAACGTTTCGCCAGCCGCCGACCGTTGCGCGCCCGAACACGCTGCCGGTTTTCTGGCCCTTGAGGCCGCGATCAACACGCTGGTGCACGACGCCGTGGTGGCCCACCAGGGTTCCATTTCGGCGGAACACGGGCTGGGCGTGTTGCGGCGCGATGAATCCGCCCGATACAAGTCACCCGTCGAGCTCAATCTGATGCGGGCCATCAAGACCGCGCTCGACCCCCTGAATCTGATGAATCCCGGAAAGCTCCTGCCATGAACACCCTCATCGACATTGCCGGCACCACGGTATCGCCCGACCACTACATCAACGGCGAGCGTATTGACTCGTCCGATACGTTTGAGCTGCGCAGCCCGATCGACCAGGCCCTGCTGGGTCGCATCAGCGAAGGGCGGCCTGAACACGTGGAAGCCGCCATCCAGGCAGCAGAGGCGGCATTTCCGGCCTGGAGCGCGCTGACCGCCGCCGAGCGAAAACCTTACCTCGATCGCTTCGCGCAGGAAATCGGCAAACGCGCTGACTCACTCTGCCAGGTGGAAAGCCGCGATGCTGGTGTGCTGCTCTCGCGCATGCGCCACGGCGTGGTGCCCCGCGCCATGCTCAACATCAGCTGGTTTGCCGAGCATGCGCTCGACCTGCAGAACCGCCACATCGAGACCGAGCAGGCCCAACATCTGGTGCGCCACGCGCCCGCTGGCGTGGTGGCCATCATCACGCCCTGGAACGCACCGCTGATGCTGTCCACCTGGAAGCTGGGCCCGGCACTGGCCGCCGGCAACACCTGTGTCCTCAAGCCGCCGGAATGGGCGCCGCTGTCGTGCTCGCTGCTGGCCGATGCGGCGCACGCCGCCGGTCTGCCACCGGGCGTGTTCAACGTGGTTCAGGGCGCGGGCACAACCACCGGCGCCCGTCTGGTGGCCGACCCGCGGCTGGCGCGCGTGTCGTTCACCGGCTCGGTGCCGACCGCCAAGCTCATCGCGCAGGCCGCCGGTGCCAATCTGGTGCCTTGTAGCCTGGAACTGGGCGGCAAGAGCCCGTTCATCGTGCTGGAAGACGCTGATATCGACAACGCCGCGCGCACCGGCGCCCTGATGTACCGCAACGCCGGCCAGGTCTGCCTGGCGGGTACCCGCTTTCTGGTGCACGAGCGCGTGGCCGAGGCGTTCTCGGCGGCCATGAAGGCGCAGGTGGAGCAGCTCAAGGTGGGCGATCCCCGCGAAGAATCCACCGAGGTCGGCCCCATCATCCACCCGCGCCAGGTCGAGCGCGTGGCGGGTTTTGTCGAGCGCGCCGTGGCGGGTGGCGCCCGCTTGCTCTGGGGTGGCCAGCGTCACGAATTTGGCGCCCAGTATTTCCAGCCCACCATGGTCACCGGCCTGAAGCAGGATGACGAAATCGTGCAGAACGAGGTGTTTGGCCCGGTGCTCACGCTGCAGACCTTTGCCGACGACGAGCAAGCCATTGCCATGGCCAACGGCACCGACTACGGACTGGGCGGTGTCTGCTACGGCGAGACTGCGCACGCCACCGCCGTGGCCGAGCGCGTGCGCACCGGTTTCATCTGGATCAACAGCTTTGGCATCCGCGACCTGGCGGCGCCTTTCGGCGGCATCAAGCGAAGCGGCGTGGGCCGCGAGGGCGGTGACTGGAGCTTTGAATTCTTCTGCGACGTGAAAGACATCGTCATCCCCAATAAACCTTTCCGCGCCAGCTTCAGCCAGCGCTGAGCCGCCACCGCTTTTCGACCGTTTCGTACCCATCACAACAGGAGACCTCATGACCCAACAAGCTTTCGGGCGCCGCCAGTTTCTCGGTGCAGGTGCCGCGCTTGGCGCCAGCGCCATCGGCCTGGCCGGTTGCGCGCAAACCAGCGGCATCCAGAACATCGACAGCGCGTCACCCATCACCACCGTGGAGCACGGCGAGCTTCGCGGCGCCCGCGCTGGCGCCGTCATCAGCTTCAAGCGCGTGCCTTACGCCGCCAACCCCTTCATCGCCGCCAACCGTTTCAAGGCGCCTCAACCCGTCGCCGCGTGGCCAGGCGTGCGCGACGCCAGCACCTATGGCCCCATGCCGCCCCAACCCTCGCGCGCGCCGGGCGGTGGTCTGGCCGGCGAGGCTGACGACCTGACGCTCAACGTGTGGGCACCGTTGAACGCGCACAACGCGCCCGTGATGGTGTGGTTTCCAGGTGGCGCCTATTACCGTGTGGATGCGGCCGAAGGCTGGTACGACGGCAGCGGCTTCGCCAGCAAGGGTATCGTGGTGGTGACGGTCAATTACCGCGTCGGCATCGACGGTTTCATGATGATCGGCGGCATGCCAGACAACCGCGGCCTGCTTGATTCTGTTGCCGCTCTGCAATGGATTCAGCGCAATATCGCCGCCTTTGGCGGCAATCCCAAAGACGTGACGATCTCGGGCCAGTCGGCCGGTGCACAGAGTGTGATGCTGCTGATGGGCATGCCCATGGCGCAAGGCCTGTTCCAGAAGGCTATTGCCCAGAGTCCGCCGCAGAACCACTTCACGCCCGAACAGGCTGCCCGCATCGCCAAAGCCACCGCCGAGGTGATGGGTGTTGCGCCGACTGCCCAGGCGATGGCCGCCGTGCCCCTGCCCGCCATGATCACTGCCACCGAAAAAATGATCGGGGACCTGCGCGACCGCGCCAAGTGGGGGGCCATCGGCGGTCAGCCCCCCTACCTGCCGGTGATTGACGGCAAGGTTCTCACCGCAACGCCTCTGGCCGCGCTGCAAAAAAACGCCGGCGATGTTCCGTTGCTGATCGGCTGCACCGATGAAGAAGCGCGCCTGTACCTGGTGCCAGGCGGCACCATCGATCGCATTCCGCTTCCGGCTTTTGAAGCCGCCCTGCGCGGCAACCGGCTGCCGGCCAACGCTGCGGAGGTTTATGCCAGGGTGCGCGACAAGGCGTCGCCGGGCGACATGCTCGCGGCGCTGGAGTCCGACGCCACCTTCCGCATGCCCACGCTGCGCTTCGCTGAACAGCGCGTGGCCGCCGGCGCGCCGGTCTGGCTCTACAACTTCTCGTGGCCCTCACCCGGATTTGGCGGCCGCCTGGGCGCAGCGCATGTGGTGGATGTGCCCTTCAGCTTCAACACGCTGGCCACAAAGCAGGCAGCGCCTTTCCTGGGTGGACCGGGCTACCAGCCGCTGGCCAACGAGATGCATGCCCGCTGGACGCGCTTCATCAAGACGGGTGATGCCGGCTGGCCGCGCTACGAATTGGTCACCCGCCCCACGATGCGTTTCGACAGCACGTCCGCTGTGGCTGCCGACCCCCTGGCCGAGCGTCGCAAGCTCTGGTCCGACGCACGGTTCAATTGATATCTTTCCCGATCGGAACTGACATGAATGGAAAAATTGTCGGTGCGGCCATCGTTTCGCACCACCCCGGCCTGATGCAATGCGAGGAGTTTCGTCGTCTGCAAGGTGCCGGCGAAGACTCCGACCTGATTGCCGGCTATGCCCGTCTGCGCCAGAAAATCCAGGCCGCCAAGCCCGATGTGGTCATGATTTTTGACTCGCACTGGTTCACCACCGGCTACCACCTGGTCGACGGCGGCGCGCGCTACAGCGGCAGCTACATATCGGACGAGATGCCCTGGTACCTGCACGGTGTTCCCTACGACTACCGTGGCCTGCCGGCACTGGCGCTGGAGGTCGAAGCCGTGTCGCGCGAGAAGGGCGGTTACAACCGTGCCATCTGCCACCCTGACCTCGGGCGGCAGTACGCCACCATCAACCTGATCAAGCAGTTGCGACTGGAGCACAGCGACACGCCGGTGGTCACCGCCAGCTCCTGCCAGAACTGTGAATGGCCGGCCTTTGTTGAATCGGGTGAGGTGATCGGCGAAGCCGTGCGCCGCAGCGGTCTGCGCGTGGTGATGCTGGGGTCGGGCGCACTGAGCCACAAGTTCAACAACATCGACTGGAAGCCCAAGCACCCCCGCATCTTTCACGAGAGCAACGTCTCGCGCCCGGAGAACATCGCCAGCGACAAAGGCGCGATCGCGCTGTTTGAACAAGGCCGCCACGACACCATTCTGGAGCGCTGGGACGAAGAATACCGGCGCATGCCCTGGGAGGCGTGGGGTGCGCACTACCTGCAGATCATCGGCGCCCTGGGCGGCTCCGCCTGCCGCGCCAAAGGCGAGCCGTTGTCGGCGTACGAAAACGCACGGGGCACCGGCAACATCCACATCTGGTTCGACACCGAACAACATCAACGCGCGTAAGCCTGCGCCGGAGGCCATCCATGAACTTTGAATTTCCCCTACAAGGCTTGCCGTCGGTGATGCGCGGGCCACGTGTCGAGCGCCGCCGCTTGCTCATCGGTGGCAGCGCGTTCTGGGGCACGCTGGTGGAAGAAGGTGAACACGCCGGCCGGCTGCGCCTGGACGACGGCCGGCTGATCGACGCCGAAGACGCTGCCTACCTGCCGCCCGTCAGCCCGAGCAAGATCATCGCGGTGCACATCTCCTACAGCTCGCGCAGTGTGGAGACCCGCAACAAGGCCAAACCCACCGAAACTCCCACCTACTTCACCAAACCGACCACCGCGCTCAACGGCCATCGCGGCCAGATCCTGAAGCCGGCCGACTGCAAGTACCTCAACTACGAGGGCGAGTACGCCGTGGTCATCTCGAAGACTTGCCGCAACGTCACGCCTGATGAAGCCTGGGACTACATCGAAGGCTTTTGCCCGGCGCTGGACATGGGCCTGCAAGACTTCCGTGACACCGACCAGGGCTCGATGCTGCGCGTCAAAGGCGCCGACACCCTGCTGCCCATCGGCCCTGGCATCGTGCGCGGCGTCAACCTGTTCGAGCAGACCTTGCGCACCTATGTGAACGGCCGCGTGGTGCAAGAGGCCCACATCGGTGACGAGACCATCTGGGGCCCGCATTACGTCATTGCCGATCTCGCGCGGCACATCACGCTGTTGCCCGGTGACGTGATCCTGATGGGGACCCCCTGCCACTCGCGTTCTGTTGACCCGGGGCATGTCGTGGAGTGCGAAATCACCGGCATCGGCCGCATCAGCGGCACCGTGGTGGCTATCGACGCCCCCCGCGCTGCGGCGCTGGGCGTTGGCCACGCGCCTACCGATACACCGGAAGTCCGCCGCGTCGCGCTGGGGTTTGATGAGCGTGTGCCCGAACGCTTCAAGGACAACCTGCGCCAGTCGCGGGAGTCTTGATCTGCTTCCGCGATCAGCGATGGATTCGCTCGAACAAACAAAAAACCCGTTGTCCCAGGAGGATCAACGGGTTTGAAGGCATCGGATGCGTTGTGAAACGCCAATCTGGAGCGGGTGAAGGGAATCGAACCCTCGTATGAAGCTTGGGAAGCTGCCGTTCTACCATTGAACTAC
>JACSRS010000151.1 GCA_014879655.1 Burkholderiaceae bacterium | reverse complement strand
GGCGTGTGGGCGCTGGCGGCCGATACCGACGGTATCGACGGCGTGGAAGACAACGCCGGCGCCATCGTCGCGCCCGACACGCTGGCGCGTGCTGCTGCCGCCGGACTGAAGATCGACGATTTTCTGGACCGCAACGACGCCTATGGCTACTTCGACGCGCTGGGCGATCTGGTTTTCACCGGGCCGACACACACCAACGTCAACGATTTCCGCGCGCTGCTGGTGTTGTAGGCGCCGATCTGTTGGCGCTTTGATGTTGGTCAAAGCCCGGGGCCGGCAGGCGGGGCACAGTCGGCCCCATCATGTTGCCATCGAAGTCGTTTGAACTGACCACCGTTGCCCGGACGGTTGCGCCGGGCACGCCGATTCTCTGGCGGGGCCGTCCGAGCGAGGAGGTCTTGCATGTCGAGACCGGCCGCGTCGCGCTGGGCCTGATGGAGGGCGATACGCTGGTGCACCAGCTCGGCGTTGTCGAAGGACCGTTCTGGCTGGAGGCCACCGCAGCTGTGCTGGGCCTGCCCAGCGCGGTCGATGGCGTGGCCGAGACCGCCGTCACGTTGCGGCCCGTGCCGCTGACGCAGTTTCAAAGCAGCCTGAAGGCGCTGCCCAAGGCCGCGCAGGTGGTGCTGACCGACGTGGCCCGGGCCCACCGCCAGCAGACCGAGCTGGCCGTCAGCCGGTTGGCCAAGGACGCCGAGGCGCGCTGCGCCGAATGGCTGCTGCGCCATGCCGAACCGGCCGGCGAGGCGGGTTCGCTGTCGGTGCTGCTGCGCCAGCGAAAGCGGCTGATCGCAGCGCAATTGGGGATCGCGCCCGAAACCCTGTCGCGGGTGCTGCGCCACCTGCGCGAACAAAGCCTGATCAGCGGCACCGGCCGCGTGGTGAATCTGGTGGACCCGCGCGCCCTTCGCTCGCTCGCCGGCGTCTGAAGCCGCACGCCGGTTCATCGGAAGCGGCATTTTCGCGCGGCTCAATCCCCTGAAATCTTGCGCTCGCGGATGATCGCGCCGAAGCGCCTGGAGTCTTCTGCAGCTTTGGCACCAAATTCGGCGGGCGTCAATGGCAGGGGTTCACCGCCCAAGGCGTTGATGCGTTCCAGCACAGGCTTTGTGCCCAGGATGCGGTTGATCTCGCGATTCAATCGCGCGATGACTTCAGCTGGGGTGCCCGCCGGCGCATAGAAGCCGAACACCGTGTCGGCGTCAAAACCTTTCAGGCCGGCTTCGTCCATCGTGGGTACATCGGGAAACAGCGGCGAGCGCTTCGGGCTGCCCACGGCCAGCAGCTTGAGTTTGCCCGCGCGCACCTGGGTCAGGCCGATGCCGGGATCGAAAAAGAAGTCGATCTGGCCGGCCAGCAGGTCCTGCAGCGCCGGAGCGGCTCCGCGGTACGGCACATGCACGGCGAAGACGCCGGCCTGGCTCTTCATCATCTCGGCAGCCAGGTGGGGCGAGCTGCCGTTGCCCGGTGAGCCAAAGGATGTTTTTCCCGGGTTGGCTTTGAGGTAGACCAGAAATTCCTGGATGTTGTTCGGCGGCAGGCTGGGACGGGTCACCAGGTACACCAGCACCCGTGCGGCTGAAGCCACGGGTACCAGGTCCTTGACCGGGTCGAAGGGCATGCGCGCATAGATGTGCGGATTGACCGACACCATGCCGCCCGAACTCATCAGCAGCGTGTAGCCGTCCGGCGGCGCTTTGGCGACGGCCTCGCCGCCGATGTTGCCGCCGGCGCCGGCGCGGTTTTCGACCACGACCGGCTGGCCAAGCGCTTCAGACAACGGCTGCCCGATCAGCCGGGCCAGTTGGTCGGCCGCCCCGCCTGGCGGGAAATTCACGATGATCCTGACCGGCTTGCTTGGCCAGGTCTGGGCATGCAAGGCAGGCGCCGCCAGCAGGGCGGTGGCGCAGAACGCGGCTGCCACCAGTGCGCGGCGGGGCAGGGTGCGGGTCGTTTTCATGGGGTTGTCTCCTCTTGGGTGGTAGGTGTCGGATTCGTACGCTTCATGATTCAGGGCACCGCCGCCCCGCCGGCCTGTGAGGGTTTGCGCATCCAGCGGATGGGCTGTTCGCGCGCGGGCCTTGCCGGGGCACCATGGGCGCGCAGCGCGGCGTCCAGCTGGGTGCCGGCTTCGTCGGCCAGTGCCGCCATGCGTGCCGCGCCGACGGCACGGGCCCGTTCAACAGGGTCGGTCAAGGTCGGTGAGGCCGCGAGATGCTGCAACACGTGCAGCAGGTTGTCTTTGCCGCGTTCGTTGGTCGTGCCATAACCCTTGATCAGGCGCCCGCACCGTGCAATCTCGTGGCCCAGTTCAGCGTACTGGGCCAGGCCTTGCACGACGGCATCCAGCCAGAGGCTGATCAGCGCCTGCTCGGCCGCGTAGCGGCTGCCCAGTGGGCGCAGCCGGCGGACCGCGGCCAGCAGCCGCAGCGCCAGCATGCCGCCCACGCTGTGGGTACCCACCTTGATGGGCATCGCCCAGGGCTGCGCGCCACGGGCGACGCGGGCGCGGTCCCAGCGCTGCAGGCGCGCCGCCCAGCGCGCTGGCAGCAAGGCCGCAAATTCAGGCACGCCGGGCTTGAAGTGGTCGTAGACCTTGAGCAGATCATGTTCGCCGACCCTCACCTCGCGTTGCACGCGCTGCCAGCGGCTGGCCCGGCTCTTGAGGTCGGCCACGTGCACGATGTCGTCGAAGGCCATCCACAGCGCCAGCCAGCGCGCAACTTCGTGCGTGGTAGCAAAGCCGCCGACCGGGTCCGCCTGCTGCTCTGCTGCCAGCACGGTCTTCAGGCGCTGCAGGTAGAGCTGGCCGTAGGCAGCATTCTGGTAGCCGGTGGTGCGCGCCAGGCCCAGCGCAATGCGCTCACGCAGCGGTTGGGGGAAGACCCCCAGGGCATTTTCCAGGCTCTTTGAAGCTTTCTTGGCATCATTCCAGCGCGGAATGGTCGTTGTTTGCTCATCGGTTGATAGCAAATTCTCAACCATCCTGGCCTGCTCGCGCTGGCGCATCACGGCCTCGAAGCCCAGCCCGAAACCGCGCAGGCTGGCCTTGGCGGCAGCGCCTGGGCTTGTCCCGCCCTCACCAGGCACCACGCGCTCGTACACCTCGCGCGCAAACGGCAGCACGCCGCTGGCGGCGATGCACCCCAGCATCACCGCACTGACGACCGTGCCCGCCTCACGTGTCAGCTGTGCCATGTCGAGCACGTGGTGGCTCTGGCTGTGCTGGCGAACGATGGACAGCAAGGCGGCGGCGTCCTGCCGGCCGTCGCCCAACTGCATCTTCTCTGCTGTCGTCAGAACGCGTGCAGACGATGTGATGACCCGCGTGCAGCCACGGGAAGCCAGCCCGTTGCCGATCTGGCGCGCGGTTTCCAGCAACTCGCTGGACACCAGCAGGTCGAGCCGTCCCGGCAACGGGTTGAGACCGAAGACCGGGCGGCGGCCGCCAAGCTCAGCCAGCGGCATCGGGAAAAATTCAAGGTAGTAGGTCGTCGCACCGGTGCGCTGTGCCACGCCCGGGATCGAGGTGGCTTGCGCCGGGTAGCCGGCCAGGCGGGCGACGTCTACCAGCCATTCGGCGAGCACGCCCCCGCCTTCGCCGCCGAGGGCGCACAGGAGAACCGTGACGGGCTGGGTGGATTTCATGTTCATGGGGTTTGCCCTGCAACGTCACGGGAGGGTCGCAGCAGCCGCACCACTGCGCCGCGCAGCGACGCGACGAGCCGCTCGTGCCAGGCCGGGTTCTGCACCACCTCCGCGCGGTAGAACGACGGGCACAGCGTGGCGGCGTGGGCGTTCTCGCCGCACAGGCCGCAGCCCACGCAGCCGTCGATCACCGTGGCGACCGGGTCCACCTTGAGCGGGTCGGGGTTGTCCTTCAGCGTCAACGTGGGGCAGCCCGACAGGCGGATGCAGGCGTGGTCGCCGTTGCACACGTCCTCGTCCACGCCGTATTTGACACGCACCACGCGCTTGCCACGTTGGAGCAGACCGGCAATCCAGGGCTTGATGCGGCGCTGGCGTTCCAGCTGGCATTCGCCTTCAGCCACGATGACTTTGAGGCCTTTGAACGGCGAGGTGAAGGCCTCTGTCAGCGTGGCGCGCATCTTGGCCACGTCGTAGGTGTGTACCGTGCGCTGCCACTTCACGCCCAGGCCGGCGAGCGCCTTCTCGATGGTCTGGTTGGTGTGCACCAGGCTTTGCGCCTTGTCGCTCGCCTGTTCCTTCACCTGGTCGTCTGGTGTGTTCAGGATGTCCTGCGTGCCCGTGGCCGAGGTGTAGCCGTTCTTGAAGATCAGCAGCACGGCGTCGTCGTCATTGAACAGCGCGCTCTGCACACCCGTCAGCAGGCCGTTGTGCCAGAAGCCGCCGTCACCCATGATGGACAGCACGCGCCGGTTCATGTGCGGCGATACGCCGGCGCGGCTGGCCAGGCTCATGCCGTAGCCCAGGATGGTGTGGCCGCTGGAGAAAGGTTCAAATGTGGCGAACGCGTGGCAGCCGATATCGGCCGCCACATGCACCGGGCCGACCGTCTCCTGTGCCAGCTTGAGGGCCGAGAACACTGGTCGCTCGGGGCAGCCGATGCAAAAGCCGGGCGGACGGGCCGGTAGCGGGACCGGCAGGGCTTTGGCCACTTCGGCGCGGCGGTTGCGGTTGCCGTCGAGCCAGGCTTTCACGGCATGGGTGTCCAGCTGCGGCAGCACCTGATCAAGCCAGGCAGCCAGACCTGCAGCGATCACTTCCACCGTGTATTCACCACCCATGGGCAGCAGGTCTTTGCCATTCAGCGGCGTTTGAATGTCGCGCCGGCGCAGCAGGGTGGCAATCTCCTGCTCGATGTACTCGGGCTGACCTTCCTCCAGCACCAGCACCGCGCGCTTGTCGATGCAGAAATTCGCGATCTGATCGGGAACCAGCGGACTGGTGACGTTGAGTACCAGTGTCGGGATGCCGAGTTCGCCAAAAGCATCGGCCAGGCCGAACTGCTGCAGGGCGCGAACCAGCGTGTGGGTCAGGCCGCCCTGCACGATGATGCCGAGATCCGCGTGCTGGCCGGGCAGCAGATCATTCAGCCTGTGTTCGACGATGTAGCGGCGCGCGGCCGGAACGCGCTCTTCGTACTTGAGTTTCTCGTGGCGGAAGGTCACAGGCGGATGCGCCAGGCGGCTGTAGTCGAAAGCGGCCGGCTCGTCCATCAGTGCGCGGGTCGAGACGGCGGGCGGCTGGTTGTCGCGCGCGGTGAAACTGCCGCGCACATGACAGGCGCGGATGCGCAGCTCCATCAGCGCGGGCATGTTGCTCGCCTCGCTGAGCGCAAAGGCGTGCTCGACCATGTCCACCATGCGCGCCAGATCGGGGCGCGGGTCCAGCAGCAGCATGCCGGACTTGAGCGCATACGCGTGCGTGCGCTCCTGGATCACGCTCGCGCCTTCGCCGTAGTCCTCGCCGACCACCACCAGCACACCGCCCTTGACGCCGGGAGACGACAGGTTGGAGAGCGCGTCGGCCGCGACGTTGGTGCCGACGATGGATTTCCAGGTCACGGCGCCGCGCAGCGGGTAATGGATGGACGCGCCCAGCATGGCGGCCGCAGAAGCCTCGTTGGAACACGCCTCCACATGCACCCCGAGCTCGTCCATGAGTCCCTTGGCCTGCACCAGCACATCCATCAGGTGCGACACCGGCGCCCCCTGGTAGCCGCCCACATACGCCACGCCTGACTGCAACAGCCCTTTGGTGATGGCCAGAATGCCTTCGCCATGAAAGGTCTCGCCGGCGCCAAGTCTCAGGGACTCGATTTCCTTGCTGAATGAAACTTCCAAGTGTCTGTCTCCTTGTTGTCGTTTGAAGTTTCGTTGGCGTGAATCTATCCATCAATACAATGATCTTGATAAGCGATATGCACTGAATGAATATCAAGGACGTCGATCTCAACCTGTTGCGTCTGTTCGACGCGGTCTGGCGCACGCGCAGCGTGAGCCGCGCGGCCCAGCAGCTGGAGTTGTCGCAACCCGCCGCGAGCCAGGGCCTCGGAAGGTTGCGACGGCTGCTCGGAGATGCCCTGTTTGTGCGCAGCGGCAGCGGGGTGCAGCCCACGCCGCGCGCCGAGCGGCTGGCAGTCGCGGTTCAGACCGCGCTGGCCACGCTGGAAGAAGCGCTCAGCGAAACCGAGGTTTTTGATCCCTTGTTGTCGCGCAAGACATTTCGCCTGCACCTGAGTGATATCGGCGAGGCTCGCTTCCTGCCCGAACTCATGGCCTTGCTGCGCCGCCAGGCCCCCGGCACGCGCCTGGAGTCGGCGCCGCTGCCGCATGGCGACATCATGTCGGCTCTGGACAGCGGGCAGATCGATGCGGCCATCGGCTTTTTGCCCACCGTCACCGAGACACGGCGCGTGCCGTTGCTGAGCGACCGCTACATCGTGCTGTTGCGCCAGGGCCATCCATTTGCCGAACGGTGGCGTCGCAGTGGCGCCGGTGCCCGGCCCGAAGACCTGGCCCTGCTGGACTTTGCCGCCGTGCGCACACATTCGGATACGCTGCGCATTCTGCAGATGTTGCAGCTGGACGGGCGGTTGCGCCTGACAGTCGCGCACTTCCTGTCGTTGCCGGCCATCGTTCGCGCCAGCGATCTGGGTGTGCTGATGCCGCGCAGTTTTGCGCAGGGCTTCGCTGCGCAAGGCGGCCTGGAGATCATCGAGCCGGACTTGCCGCTGCGCGAATTCACCGTGTCACTGCACTGGAGCGGACGTTTCGAGAACGACCCGGCACAGCGCTGGCTGCTCACGCAGGTGGCGGCACTTTTTCAAAGCCCTTCCGATCGTGCCTGATTGGGCGCCTGCCGACCCTGTTGCCGCCTACACTGGTCCCCCGTTCGCCATGGCCGGGTACAGCCCATCCCTTTGCCGAGACCCGCAGCGAACCCGGTTGCCGCCTTCGCGTGGATCTGTCCCTCTGCGTGGCCCGGCGTGTTGCCGGTCGGTGCGGTCCTTCCATCTTTGCCGCTAGACTGCGGGTTAACCCCTAACCCTTCCGAAAGCTTCCATGAGCGTTCGCAATCTTGACTCCCTGTTCGATCCGGCTTCGGTTGCTGTCATTGGCGCGTCCGAGCGGCCAGCCAGCGTGGGCGGAACCGTCTGGCGCAACCTGACGCAGGGCCGGTTCAAAGGGCCGGTGTTTGCGGTCAATCCGAAATACACTGAACTGGGCGGCAGGCCCTGTTTTGCGCGGGTCGCCGACCTGCCAGCGAAGCCCGAAATGGCGGTGATCTGCACGCCGCCGGCCACGGTGGCCGGGCTGATTGCCGAACTCGCGGCAGCCGGCACGCGCGCCGCTGTGGTGCTGACGGCGGGCATGAGCGCCGGGCAGAAGCAGGACATGCTGGATGCCGCCCGGCCGCAGCTGCTGCGCCTGCTGGGTCCCAACTGCATTGGCCTGCTGGCGCCGCACATCGGCCTGAACGCGAGCTTTTCTCACATCGATGCGCAGCCGGGCGAGCTGGCCTTTGTATCGCAATCGGGTGCGCTGGTCACGGCCATGCTCGACTGGGCGGACGCGCAGCGCATCGGCTTTTCGCACTTTGTTTCGCTGGGTGAACATGCCGACGTCGACTTCGGCGACATGCTCGACTACCTGGCCACCGATCCGCGCACCCGCGCCATCCTGCTGTATGTCGAGTCGATCGAGGCACCGCGCAAGTTCATGTCGGCGGCGCGCTCGGCGGCGCGCAACAAGCCGGTGATCGTCATCAAGAGCGGCCGCTCGGCGCAGGGCCAGCGGGCCGCGGCCTCGCACACCGGCGCGCTGGCGGGGTCCGACGCGGTCTACGAGGCGGCCATCGCCCGCGCCGGCATGTTGCGGGTGAACAGCCTGCAGGAGCTGTTCCTGGCGGCCGAGACGCTGGCGCGCTTTCGCAGCAATCGCAGCGAGACGCTCACCGTGCTCACCAACGGCGGTGGCGCCGGCGTGATGGCCGCCGACGCCGCCGCGCAGGTCAACGTGACCTTGTCGGAGCTGGGCGCGCCGACGCTGGCAAAACTGGATGCCGCTCTGCCGGCCAACTGGTCGCATGGCAACCCGGTCGACATCATCGGCGACGCGCCGGTGCAGCGCTATGTCGATGCGCTGCAGGTGCTGTGCGACGACCCGGCCACCGGCGCCGTGCTGTTCATCCATGCGCCCACGGCCATCGTGCCCAGCGCGGATATTGCCCGCGCGGTGGCGGCCGTGCCGCACAGCACGGCGGCGCGGCTGATGGGCTGCTGGCTCGGCGGCCATGGCGTGGACGAAGCACGCCAGATTTTCAAGGACGCTGGCGTCGCCGACTACCCCACGCCGGAAGAAGCGGTAAAGGCGTTTTCGATGCTGCTGGCCTATCACCGCAACCAGGCCGAGCTGATCGAGGCGCCGCCCGCGCAGCTGCCGGGCCACCAGCCCGAGGCGGTGCCGGATACCGCTGCGGTGCGCGAACTCGTGCGCAAGGTGCTGGCGAGCGGGCGCGAGATGCTGACCGAGCCGGAAGCCAAGGCCGTGCTCGACGCCTGCCGCATCCCGGTGGCGGCGACCCGCATTGTCGATGCCGACCCGGTCAGGGCCGCAGCGGTTGCGGCGGGCATCGGCTTTCCGGTGGTGCTGAAGATCCTCTCGCACGACATCTCCCACAAGTCGGATGTGGGGGGCGTCGCGCTCGGGCTTGACAACCCGCAGGCGGTGCACGAAGCGGCCGAGGCCATGCTGGCGCGCGTGCGGCGGCAACTGCCGCAGGCCCGCATCGACGGTTTCACGGTGCAGGCGATGGTGCGCATGGATCACGCGCAGGAGCTGATCGTCGGCACCACCATCGACCGGGTCTTCGGCCCGGTGATCCTGTTCGGCCAGGGCGGTACGGCGGTCGAAGTGCTGGCCGACCGGGCAGTCGCGCTGCCGCCGCTGAGTGTGCCGCTGGCGCGGGCCATGATCTCGCGCACCCGGGTCTCGCGCCTGCTCAAGGGCTGGCGCGACACCCCGCCGGCGAACATGGACGCGATCCATCAGGTGCTGATGGCGATCTCGCAACTGCTGGCTGACGTGCCGGAGCTGGCCGAGCTCGACATCAACCCGCTGCTGGTCAACCACCAGGGCGTGATGGCGCTGGATGCGCGCATTCGCGTGAGCGCCCAGGCTCCCGGCGGTGCGAGCCACTTTGCCATTCGTCCCTATCCGGACGAACTGGCCGAAACCATCGAATGGAACGGCCGCACGGTGCGCCTGCGCCCGATCCGCCCCGAAGACGAGGAGCGGCACATCGAGTTTCTCTCGCACCTGGACATGGAAGACATCCGCATGCGGGTGTTCTACAGCCGCCGCACGATGGAGCGCAGCGAGCTGGCGCGGCTGACGCAGATCGACTACACGCGGGAGATGGCGTTTGTCGCCGTCGCCCCGGGGCCTGACGGCGTGCTGCAGACGCTGGGTGTCGCGCGGGCGATGACCGACCCCGACAACATCAGTGCCGAGTTCGGCGTCATCGTGCGCTCCGAACTCAAGGGCAGCGGGCTGGGCAAGATCCTGATGGACAAGCTGGTGAATTACCTGCGCGCCAACGGCACCCGCCAGCTGGTGGCCACGGTGCTGCGCGAGAACCGCCGGATGCTGGCGCTGTCGCGCTCGCTGGGTTTTCGCGACGCGCTGGTGCAGCCGGAGCACGACACGCTGGCCATCGTGCTGGATCTGCAACCGGTTGCTGCCGGCAACGACCTGATGGCATGATGATTCTTCTGGCGGGTCCGTTGCGCATCCGCATCCAACCCGAAAGAAGACCATGTCGAAATTCGACCAACGAGGGAACCCCGTCTCATATGGTCATCAGGCCGCGATTGACGCGCTGGATCAGGCCATGGATCGGTTGCACGCCTATCAGGCCGACCCGCTGGCTGCGGTGGACCAGATCCTTGTAGAGCACCCCGACTTTGCAATGGCCCATGCCTTTCGCGCCGGCATGCTGGCAACAGCGACCGACAAGGCCTTCGAATCCGAACTGATCAGGAGCCTGCAAGCCGCACTGGCGCTGGCACCGAAGGCGAACGACCGGGAGCGCATGCACATCTTTGCCACCCGCGCATGGCTTGCCGGGGACTGGGATCAGGCCGTCGAGCTGTGGGGCCGTGCGTCCATCGCCTGGCCGCGCGATTTGCTGGCGCTGCAACTCGCGCATGTGGGTGACTTCTTTCTTGGCCATTCGCACATGCTGCGCGATCGCGTGGCGCGGGTGTTGCCACACTGGAATGCAGGCGTTCCCGGCCACGGCTTCGTGCAAGGCATGTACGCATTCGGGCTGGAAGAATCGGGTGACTACGAACAGGCCGAGGCACGCGGCAGGGCAGCTGTGGCCGTGAACCGGCAGGACGGCTGGGCGGTGCATGCCGTCGCCCACGTGATGGAAATGCAGGGCCGCGCGGCGGAGGGTGCGACCTATCTGGCCGAAGGGGTGGACGGTTGGGCGCCCAACAGCCTGCTGGCCTACCACCTGTGGTGGCACAAGGCGCTGTTCCATCTGGATGCCGATGACGCACCGGCCGCACTGCAGATGTTCGACGAGAAGATCGTCGCCTCGGGCTTTGTTCAGGCGCTGGAGCTGGTTGATGGATCGTCCCTGCTGTGGCGGTTGTCACTGCTCGGCCACGATGCCGGAGACCGCTGGGACAGCGTGTCAGAGAAGTGGCAGACGCGCGTGGACGATGCGTACTACGCCTTCAACGATGTGCACGCGATGATGGCCTTTGTTGGCACTGGCAACGGTGCGGCGCAGCAGCGGCAGATTGCGTCTGCAAAGCGGGCCGCTGCGGGAACCGGCGCCGTGGCGATGATGAGTCGTGAGATCGGTGTGCCCGGCTGCGAGGGGTTCGCCGCCTTCGGTCGGGGTGATTACGCGCAGGCGATCGACTGGTTGCTGCCGCTGCGTGGCAAGGCCAACCGCTTTGGCGGCAGCCACGCGCAGCGCGACGTGATTTCCTGGACACTGACCGAAGCCGCGATCCGGCTCGGCGACAGCGCGCTGGCCGAGGCCTTCGTCGCTGAACGCCTGTCCTGGAAGCCGCGCAGTCCGGTCAATCTGGACTGGGCCGTGCGCGCGGCACGGCTGAAACCGGCACCGGCGCCCTGAGGGCTTCGCGGTTCGCTCGGCGGCTTGCTGGCGGGCACCACCCCTGACCGGCACCGTCAGGACGACCCGATTGCGCCGAGCACCCGCTCGGCCGTGGCCGGCGCATCCATCTGCACCGCACCGCTGCGGGCGCTGGCCACGGCGTCGCGAATCGCTTCCCACACGCTGATTGCCAGCATGAACGGGGGCTCGCCCACCGCCTTGCTGCCGAATACGTTGTCTTCGCGATTGGCCTCGGGCCAGAGCGCCACGTTGAAGTGCGCGGGCACGTCACCGGCAGTGGGGATCTTGTAGGTGCTGGGCGCGTGGGTGGCCAGGCGACCTTTGGCGTCCCAGACCAGTTCTTCGGTGGTCAGCCAGCCCATGCCCTGCACGAAGCCGCCCTCGATCTGGCCGATGTCGATGGCCGGATTGATCGAGTGGCCCACGTCGTGCAGGATGTCCACCGCCAGCACGCGGCTCTCGCCGGTCAGCTTGTCAATCGCCACCTCGGTGCAGGCGGCGCCATAGGCAAAGTAGTAGAACGGCCGCCCGGTCAGCGTGGTCTTGTCGTAGTGGATCTTGGGCGTGCGGTAGAAACCGTCGCTCCACAGCTGGATGCGGTTTGCGTAAGCGGCTTTCACCACCTCGTCAAAGCTGCGCGTGCAGGCGGGCGATGTGATCTTGCCGCCGGCAAAACTCACGGCGCCGGCGCCGCAGCCGTCAAGCCCGGCCACGAAGGCTGCCAGGTTGTCGCGCACGCGGCGGGCGGCAAACTGCGCGGCGCGGCCGTTCAGATCGGTGCCGCTGGATGCGGCCGTGGCGCTGGCGTTGGGCACGCGGGCCGTGTCGCTGGCGGTGACCAGCACGCGGGCGAAGGACACCCCCAGCTCGTCGGCGACGATCTGCGCCACCTTGGTGTGCAGGCCCTGACCCATTTCGGTGCCGCCGTGGTTCACCATCACACTGCCGTCGGTGTAGACGTGCACCAGCGCGCCGGCCTGGTTGAACAGCGTGGCGGTGAAGCTGATGCCGAATTTCACCGGCGTCAGCGCCAGGCCGCGCTTGAGCACGGGGCTCTGCGCGTTCCAGCGCGCAATGTCGGCACGCCGCTGGCGGTAGTTGGCGCTTTCGGCGAGCGTGCCGATCAGCGGCTGCAGGATGTTGTCTTCCACCGGCATCTGGTAGTGCGTCACGTTGCGATCGGTGATGCCGTAGAGGTTGCGCAGCCGCACGTCCAGCGGGTCCAGCCCCAGCGTGCGCGCCACGTCGCCCAGAATGGTTTCGATGGCAATCACGCCCTGCGGGCCGCCGAAGCCGCGAAAAGCCGTGTGGCTCTGCGTGTTGGTACGCAGCCGGTACGAGGTGATGTCGACATCGCCCAGAAAATAGGCGTTGTCGCTGTGGAAGACCGCGCGGTCGGCCACCGGGCCCGACAGGTCGGCTGAAAAGCCGCAGTTGGCCAGTAGGGTCAGCTGCAGGCCGGTGATGAGACCGTCGTCGTCGAAGCCCACGGTGTAGTCGTAGGCGAACGGGTGGCGCTTGCCGGTGATCATGAAGTCGTCGTCGCGGTCCAGCCGCATCTTCACCGCGCAACCGAACTTGACAGCCGCCAGCGTCGCCCACACCGCCAGATGGCCCGACTGCGTCTCCTTGCCGCCAAAGCCGCCGCCCATGCGCCGGCATTCGACGCGCACATGGTGCTGCTCGCGCCCCAGCGCGTGCGCCACCCAGTGCTGGATCTCCCCCGGGTGCTGGGTGCTGGAATGGATCAGCCACTGGCCCTGTTCCTGCGGCAGCACATAGGCGATCTGGCCCTCCAGATAAAAGTGCTCCTGCCCGCCCACTTCGAATTTTCCCTGCAGCGAATGCCGGGCACGGGCCAGCGCGCCGGCGGCGTCGCCGCGCTGCACCCGCACGGGCGGCAGCACAAAACTGCCGGCGGCCAGGGCCTCGTGCACCGTCATCACGGCGGGCAGGGCCTCGATGTCCAGCACCACCTTGCGCGCGGCGCGGCGCGCCTGCATCACCGTTTCGGCCACCACCAGGCCGATCACCTGGCCGACGTGCTGCACGGTGTCGATGGCAAAGATCGGCTCGTCGTGCGCAAAGGCGCCCAGGATCGGGTCACCGGGGATGTCGGCCGCCAGCACCACGCCGCGCACGCCGGGCAGGGCCAGCGCGGCGGTGGCATCGACCCCGCGCAGCCGGCCGTGCGCAATGGGCGACAGGATGGGCGCCGCGTGCAGCGTGCCGCGCACCTCGGCAATGTCGTCCACATAGGTGGCGGCGCCGGCCACCTGGGCGGCGGCGCTTTCGTGCGCTGTGGAACTGCCGCAAGCCGTGGCAGTGGTCAGTTTCAGATCGTTCATCGCGGTCATGCCATCACCTCCAGCGTCAGGCTTTCGAGCGAACTGTTGGCCAGGCGCTGGCTCTCGCGCCAGAAGCGCTGCGGCAGGTTGCGCAGCATGGTGCGGCGGTAGGCGGCCGAGGCGCGCATGTCGGAGATCGGCTCGAATTCCGCCGCCAGCGCATCGCCCGCCGCGCGCAGGGTGGCCTGGGTGAAGGGCTGGCCCAGCAGGAAAGCTTCGGTCTTCACGGCCCGGGCTGGCGTGGCCGCGACACCGCCGGCGCCGATGGACGCCTGCGTGATCGTGCCACCCTGCACCTGCAGACGGATCGCCAGGCAGACGGCCGAGATGTCGTCTTCGAATCGTTTCGAGACCTTGTATACAGACGTCGGTTCAGCACCAGCGCCTGGCGGGTTGGCCGCAGGCAACGGCACGCGAATCCACGCCAGCAACTCATCGGCCGCCATCACGTTCTGGCGGTAGCCGGTGTAGAGCTGTTCCAGCGCCAGTTCGCGCTCGCCGCGCACGCTGGCCAGCACAACCGTCGCATTCAGCGCGATCAGGAGCGGCATCGAGTCACCGATCGGCGAGCCGTTGGCCACATTGCCTCCCAGCGTGCCCGAGTTGCGCACCGGCAGACCGGCAAAGCGGCTGGCGAAGGACTGCAACTGCGGCCGGTCGGCCACCAGTGCGGCGAAAGCGTCGGTCAGCGTCACCGCCGCCCCGATCGACAGCCTGCCTTCGGCGCGCACGATCTGGCGCAGTTCGGCCACGCGGGTGACGTCGATCACCTGTTCAAACGTGCGGTGCTGTTTGGTCACCCACAGCCCCACATCGGTGCAGCCCGCGACGATCTGGGCCTTCGGCTGCGCGGCACGCAGCGCCAGCAGCGCGGGCAAGGTGGCGGGCATCGCATAGGCCGGATTTTCAGTGTTTTTGGCATCATCCCAGCGTCCAGTGGCGCTTATCAGCTCCAGTTTAGATAGCAATTCAGCCTCGTTCACGCGCCGGGGCGGCAGCTGCGCCATGGCCTGCGCGGCGTCCAGAATGGGGCGGTAGCCGGTGCAGCGGCACAGGTTGCCGGACAGCACCGCCTGCGCGCCTTCACGGGTAACCGTCCGCCCCTCGCAGACCTCGTTCTGGTACAGGCCGAACAGGCTCATCACAAAGCCGGGGGTGCAGAAGCCGCACTGGGAGCCGTGGCACTCGACCATCGCCTGCTGCACCGGGTGCAGACCGGCTGGGCGATCGGGTGGCACGGGCGCGGCACCGGCTGGGCTTTTTGACGCGTTGACCGGTTCGATCAGCGGATCGGCCGCCAGGTCTTCCGCTGTCCACAGCGCCAGCCCGTCCACCGAATGCGCCAGCCGGATGCAGCTGTTGATGGCGCGGTACTCGACGCGGCCCTGGTTCGCCTCGCCCAGCACCACGGTGCAGGCGCCGCAGTCGCCTTCGCCACAACCCTCCTTGGTGCCGGTGCAGGCGAGGTCCTCGCGCAGCACTTCCAGCAAGGTGCGGGTGGGTGGTACATTGACCAGCGTCACGGTCTGGCCCCGGCGGATGAACCGGATGGTGGAGTCTGTCATGGTCGGGTTCCTGTCTGATCGGGCGTTCTTGCGCGAGGGTAGGCCTCTTGCAACCTTCGCGCCATAACCGGCAGCGTATGACACGAATGTTCACAAAGGTATGAGAGATCAAGCCCTTTTCGACAAGATAGACCTCCACTTGATAAGGGTCTTGCATACCGTGTTGACCGAGCGCAGCGTTTCGAAAGCCGCCATCCGTCTGGGCATGTACCAGCCGGCGGTCAGCGCGTCGCTCAAGCGCCTGCGGGAGATGGCGGGCGACCCGCTGCTGGTGCGTTCCGGCGCCGGCATGGTGCCCACCGACGCCGGCCTGCGCATGCTCGAACCCAGCGCCAGCATCCTGCGCGCGGCCGAATCGATGTTTTCTGACGCCCGCGGTTTTGACCCCGCCACCGCGCAGCAGACCTTCCGTATCGCCGCCAGCGACTACCTCGACCCGCTGTTCCTGCCGCAACTGGTGGCGCAGATCAAGCAGCAGGCGCCCAATTGCCCGATCGAGATTCACCCGCTGTCGGCCGAGAGCGACTACCGCGCCCGCCTGGCGCTGGGCGAGATCGACGTGGTCATCGGCAACTGGCCGACGCCACCGGACGACCTGCACCTGGGCCGGCTCTTCGGTGACGAGGTGGTTTGCCTGGTCGCCCGCGATCACCCGGCCGTGCGGCGCGAGAGCCAGGGCGGCTGGGACGCCGACACCTGGCTGGCCGCCGAACACATCGCGCCCACGCCCACGCACCCCGGCGCTCGCGGCGTGATCGACGACCATCTCGATTCACTCGGCCTCAAGCGCAACATCACGGCCCGCTGCCCGCATTTCGGGCTGATCCCCAGCATGGTGGCATCGAGCTTGCTTGTGCTGACCACCGGCCGGCAGTATTGCGAGCGCTATGTGGACAAGCTGCCGGTGAAGATACTGCCGTGCCCCATCCCCTTTCCCCGAATGATGTACTACCAGCTCTGGCACGAGCGCACGCATGCGTCCAACTCGGCCAAATGGTTGCGCGAGCGGGTCAAGGCGGTTGCCGCTGCACTGCGAAAAGAAGAGCAATAAATGACCGTTTGACGCTGGCTTTTATCGAAAAACATTGAAAAATGAGACAAAAAGCATGACCACCCCCCCGCGCCTGAAACTGGACGGCATCACCAAACGCTACCCGGCTGTGGTGGCCAACAGCGGCGTGTCGCTGGTGGTGCAACCCGGCGAGACCCATGCAGTGCTGGGCGAGAACGGCGCCGGCAAGTCCACGCTGATGAAGATCATCTACGGCTCGGTCAAGCCCGATGAAGGCACGGTGGCCTTCAACGGCCAGCCGGTGCAGATCCGCAACCCGCAGGAGGCGCGCGCTTTGGGCATCAGCATGGTGTTCCAGCACTTCAGCCTGTTCGACACGCTGACCGTGGCCGAGAACGTCTGGCTGGGGCTGGACAAGAGCCTGAGCCTGGCCGAAGTGACAAAGCGCATCACCGCCAAGGCGCAGGAATACGGGCTCGACATCGACCCGGCGCGGCCGGTGCACACGCTGGGCGTGGGCGAGATGCAGCGGGTGGAAATCATCCGCGCGCTGCTGAGCAACCCGCAACTTCTGATACTTGACGAACCCACCTCGGTGCTGACGCCGCAGGCGGTCGAAAAGCTCTTCGTGGTGCTCAAGCGGCTGGCTTCGGAAGGCTGCAGCGTTCTCTACATCAGCCACAAGCTGCACGAGATCCGCGAACTGTGCACCGCCTGCACGGTGCTGCGCGGCGGCAAGGTCACCGGTGTGTGCAACCCGCAGGAAGAGTCGAACGCCTCGCTCAGCCGGCTGATGATCGGCGCCGAGCCGCCGGCACTGGAGCATCGCACCGTAAAAACCGGCGCCACGGTGCTGGAAGTGAACGCGCTGGATGTCAGGCGCGCCTCGCCGTTCGGCATTGATCTGCACGACATCTCGCTGCAGGTCCGTGCCGGTGAGGTGGTCGGCATTGCGGGTGTCTCGGGCAACGGACAGCGCGAGCTGCTGTACGCGCTGTCGGGCGAGGACACCCGCGCCGCGCCAGAGATGGTGACCATGGGCGGCAAGCCGGTGGGGCGCCTGGGGCCATCGCAGCGGCGGGCATTGGGCCTGCACTTCGTGCCCGAAGAACGCCTGGGCCGCGGCGCCGTGCCCACGCTGAGCCTGGCGCAGAACCTGATGCTGACCCGCACCGAAGCCATCGGCGCCAGCGGCTGGATCAACCTGAAAAAACTCGACGAGCAGGCGCGCGGCATCATCGAGCGCTACCAGGTCAAGGCTGGCGGACCGGGCGCGGCGGCCAAGTCGCTGTCGGGCGGCAACCTGCAGAAATTCATTGTCGGCCGCGAGATCGAGGCCAAACCCAGTCTGCTGATCGTCTCTCAGCCCACCTGGGGTGTGGATGTGGGCGCCGCGGCGCAGATTCGCGGTGCCATTCTGGCGCTGCGCGACGCCGGTTGCGCGGTGCTGGTGGTAAGCGAGGAACTGGACGAACTGTTTGAAATCTGCGACCGGCTGCACGTGATTGCCAAGGGGCACCTGTCGCCCTCGGTCGAGCGGGCCGACGCCACGGTGGCGCAGATCGGCGAATGGATGAGCGGCCTGTGGCACAGCGATGTGCAGGGGCGCCTGGCGGCCATGGCCGAAAAAGGCAAGGAGGCCGCCGATGCTCAAGCTTGAACCCCGTCCGCAGACATCGAGGCTGTGGAGCTACGGCTCGCCGGTGCTGGCGCTCTTCATCACCGTGCTGATCGGCGTGGCGCTTTTCATGGCGCTGGGCAAGGACCCGGTCAAGGGTCTGGAGATGTTCTTCTGGGAACCCGTCAAGTCTTCCTATGCGCTGGGCGAGCTGATGGTCAAGGCGACGCCGCTGCTGATCATCGCGCTGGGCCTGGCCGTGTGTTTCCGCTCCAACGTCTGGAACATCGGTGCCGAGGGGCAGTTCATCATCGGCGCCATCTGCGCCGGCGGTGTGGCGCTGCTGGCCGACAAGGAAACCGGCCGCTGGATCGTGCTGGCCGTCATCCTGGCCGGCGTGCTGGGCGGCATGGTCTGGGCCGGCATCACCGCGCTGTTGCGCGACCGCTTCAACGCCAATGAAATCCTGGTCAGCCTGATGCTGGTCTACGTGGCCATCCAGCTGCTGTACTTTCTGGTCTACGGGCCGTTCAAGGACCCGGCGGGTTACAACTTTCCGCAGTCGCGCACCTTCGATGCGGTGACGCAGATCCCGCGGCTGATGAGCGGCTCGCGCGTCAGCATCGGTCTGCTGATTGCGCTGGGCTGCTCGGCGGCGCTGTGGATCTACCTGTTTCGCACCCGCGCCGGTTTTGCCCAGCAGGTGGGCGGCCTGGCGCCCGACGCCGCGCGCTATGCCGGCTTTTCATCGCGCAAGGCGCTGTGGGTGGCCTTGCTGACCTCCGGCGGCGCGGCCGGCCTGGCCGGCGCACTGGAGGTGGCCGGCCCGATCGGCCAGCTCACGCCCTACGTGCCGGCGGGCTACGGCTTTGCCGCCATCATCGTCGCCTTCGTCGGGCGCTTGCACCCGGTGGGCATGGTGTTTTCGGCGGTGCTGATGAGCATGTTCTACATCGGCGGCGAGCTGGCGCAGTCGCGCCTGGGCCTGCCCAAGTCGATCACCGGGGTGTTTCAGGGCCTGCTGCTGTTCACGCTGCTGGCGTGCGACACGCTGATTGCCTACCGCGTCAAGTTCATCCCGGGAGCCAAATGATGGAGTCCTATGCATTGTTGCTGGCCGCCACGCTGAACGCGGGCACCGTGCTCGCGATTGCGGCGCTGGGCCTGCTGATCAACGAGAAAGCCGGCATCGTCAACCTGGGCGCCGAGGGCATGATGCTGTGTTCGGCCATCGCCGGCTTTGCCGCCGTGGTGCACACCGGCAGCGACGTGGCCGGTTTTGTTGCCGGCGCCGGTGTGGGCGCCTTGCTGGCCGCCATCTTTGGCGTGCTGGTGATCTGGCTCAACACCAACCAGTACGCCACCGGGCTGGCACTGAGCCTTTTCGGCGTCGGCTTCTCGGCCTTTGCCGGCATGACCTACGTGCAGGAAAAGCTGCCCGAGCGCGCCAGCTTTGCGATTCCCTACCTGGCCGACATCCCGCTGGCCGGCCCGGCGCTGTTTCGCCAGCACCCGATGGTCTACCTGACGGTGATCTTTGCGCTGGCGCTGATCTGGTTTCTGTACCGCACCCGCGCCGGGCTGGTGCTGCGCTCGGTGGGCGAGTCGCCCGAGTCATCGCACGCGCTGGGCTACCCGGTGCGGCGCATCCGCCTGCTCGCGGTAGTGGTGGGCGGCGCGCTGTGCGGCCTGTCGGGTGCCTACATCTCGGTCATCTACACGCCGCTGTGGGTCGAGGGCATGGTGGCCGGCAAGGGCTGGATCGCACTGGCGCTGACCACTTTTGCCACCTGGCGGCCGGCGCGCGTGCTGCTCGGCGCCTACCTGTTCGGCGGCGTGACCATGCTGCAGTTTCACATGCAGGGCATGGGCGTCGAGGTGCCCAGCCAGTTTTTGTCGATGCTGCCGTACCTGGCCACCATCGTCGTGCTGGCGCTGATCTCGCGCAATCCGGACTTCATCAAGGTGAACATGCCCGCGTCCATCGGTAAGCCGTTCCATCCCGGTTCATAATCTTTTTTTCCCCTCCGCAACCCTGTTCCTTCAAGAAAGACCTGACATGACAGACCTGCACAAACGTTCCCTGCTCAAGATCGCCGCGATGTCGGCCGTCGCTGCGGCGGCCCTGGTGGGCTGCGGCAAGAAAGAGGAGCCGAAACCTGCGCCGGCACCGGCCGCTGCGCCCGCATCGGCACCGGCCCCCAAACCCGAACCGCTGAAAGTGGCATTTGCCTACGTCGGCCCGGTGGGCGACGGTGGCTGGACCTTTGCCCACGACAACGGTCGCAAGGCGGTCGAAAAAGAGTTCGGCGACAAGGTCGTGACCAGCTTCGTCGAGAAAGTGCCCGAGAGCGCCGACGCCGAGCGCGTCTTCCGCGACATGGCCGGCCAGGGCAACAAGCTGATCTTCGGCACCACCTTCGGCTACATGGAGCCGATGCTC